>NZ_CP040840.1:2935000-2942500 GCF_006874765.1 Leptospira weilii | reverse complement strand
CCCGAATCGATGGAGCTTATGGGGGATAAGATCAACTCCCGAATCAAGATGGAGGCTTCGGGAGTTCCGGTTGTTCCGGGTTACAACGGACAAGATCAAAATCCTAACGTTCTTCAAAAGGAAGCCGAAAGAATCGGATATCCTCTGATGATTAAGGCAACCGCGGGAGGAGGGGGAAAAGGAATGAAACGGGTCTATGGACCGGAAGAATTTCTCACCTCTCTCGAATCGGCTCAAAGGGAAGCGCAAAAGGCTTTCGGAGACGGCACCGTATTTCTGGAAAAATACATAGAGACGCCTAGGCATATCGAAGTGCAGGTTTTCGGGGATAAACACGGAAACGTTATGCATCTTTTCGAACGGGAATGTTCGATCCAAAGAAGACATCAAAAGGTGATCGAAGAATCTCCGGCTCCGAACTTGCCCTCCGCAATGCGGGATGAAATCTGCCAAGTGGCTGTCAAAGCGGCGCAGTCTATCGGTTATGTGGGGGCTGGAACCGTAGAGTTCATTTTGGGAAAAGACGGAAAGTTTTATTTCTTGGAGATGAACACAAGACTTCAGGTGGAACATCCTGTGACCGAATACATCACGGGCCAAGATCTTGTGGAATGGCAGATTCGAGTGGCGGAAGGGAAAAAACTTTCCGAACTTACCGGCGGAAAAACGATCGCTCAGAACGGACACGCAATCGAAGCGCGTATTTACGCGGAAGATCCGGAAAATAACTTCTTACCTTCCACAGGTATATTAGAATATATTGAATTTCCAAATCGAGACTTTTTACGGGTGGATACGGGAGTGGAAACGGGTTCGGAAATCACGGTGTATTACGACCCGATGATTGCAAAGATGATTTCTTGGGGAAAGAATAGAGAAGAATGCGTGACTCGCCTGAAAGAATCCATCGATTCCACGGTGATTTTTGGGCCGGTAACGAATACGTTTTTTCTTTCCGGAATTCTTTCCCATGAGGAATTTGAAAAAGGACATATTCATACGCATTTTCTGGAAGAACAAACAATTCTTTTCGCTCCCGAAAGAGAAGCGCAAGCCGATGCGTTTTCTTTTGCGGCAGCCGCACTTTCCGAAAAGAAAAGATCCCGGGGAATTTGGGAAGCGGTTGGTCCGGGAGGCTTTTGGTGATCGAAGAAAATTTTCGATTTAGACACGGGGAAGAAGAAATTCCGGTTCGAGTTCGATCGAATTCTCTCGGAGGCGACACTTCCGTATCGATTGTGTTAAACGGAATCGTTCGCGATTTTCGGATCTCCAGAAATTTTCAAAGCGAAGGCAACGGACTTTTTTCCGATCCCGGAAATCACTTGAAAATCCTCAGGAAAGGAAATCGGATTTTTATTCACTACAAGGGTTGGAACACGAAGATCGTTTTGTCCAATCGCGAAATCCATCTGGAAGAGGGGAGCGGCGGTCTGATCAAAAGTCCGATGCCCGGAAAAGTGATCCGCGTTTTAGTAACACCCGGAGCTTCCGTTCAAAAAGGAACGGTTCTTGCGATCGTCGAAGCGATGAAGATGGAAAACAACATTCTTTCACCGGGCGAAGGAACGGTGGAAGAAGTTTTAACGGGCGAAGGTTCGATGGTTTCCCAAGACGACGTGATCTTGAAGTTGAATCTCGGTTGAGTAAGAAAATATATTCTTCTTTTTAAATATAATAGATCGTGAAAATTCTTATTCGAAGCATTTTTCTTTTGTCTATCGTATCGGTTTCCTGCTTGGGAACGGCGAGGGCCAAGGAAGAAGGTTTCGTTCGAAACGAACTCTCCTTCGAAGAAGCGAAAGAATTCTTTGCCGCAAACCCTGAATTTATTTCCAACGGTTTTGATTTTCCGGTCGGAGCGCCGAACGCAAAAGGCTATTACGATCTCCAACCCTTTGGAAAGAATTTTCATCTCGGTGAGGATTGGAACGCGATCGGACGAAACGATTACGGCGATCTCGTGTATGCTGTTTCCAACGGAATCGTAAAGTTCGCGGGGGACGAGGGACCGGGTTGGGGAAACGTTCTCATTCTCACGCATCGTCTTCCGGACGGAAGACGGATCAATTCCTTGTATGCGCATCTTTCCAAGATGCACGTTATCAAAGGCGACAAGATCAGAAAAGGAAAGAAGATCGGAAAGATCGGGGACGCGAATCGCCGTTACGGACCTCATCTTCATTTTGAAATGAGAGAAGACTTCTTTCTTCCCACCGGATCGGGTTACGGTAAGAATCAACAAGGTTATCTCAATCCGAAAGAGTTCATTCGCGGCCATCGAAAACTAAAAAATAATAAAAGCCTGGTTCGTGGCGATAACCGATAAAACCCAACGACTTAAAGAAATGCGAATCTTTGATTCAAAATTCATAAATTGATTTGCCCGCTTCCCCACGAATTCACGTTATTTGTCATTGTTTATTTCCCGGACTCTTGAAAAAGTTTCGTTGTAAAACCTGATCGTTGTCATTTTCTCTTCTTTTCTAGGACGCTATACCCAACTCATTCGAAAATAAATTTGCTCGGATATCATATCAAATGTTATGGATAAAAGAAATTACGTCCGAGATTTCGAAGCGTATTTCCGGATTCTTTGAAAAATCCAATTGACAGTATATGCCTGAACCGTTTCCGTTTGGTTCTGAAATAAAGAAGCGAGAAATTCATGAAAAAATTTCTGAAAATCGTAGGTGTTGCGACGAGTTTGTTTTTTCTAACGGTAGGAGCGGCGTATGGACAAGAGGATTGTTCGAAATTGGCTTTTATGGAAGATGTTGCCAGAAAACCAAGGACAGATTTACCCTTTCAGATTTCGGAAATGAGACGTTTAAGGCCGGAAGATATCTGTAAAAAGAAAGAAGGTTGGTTTCCCACCGGTCTTCCTCTTTTAAACTCCGATCCAAATGTGGGTGTGGGATACGGAGTTCGTGTATTTTTAATCAACAACGGAAAAAAGACGGATCCGTTTTTTGAATATACGCCTTATCGTTTTCGAATGTTTGCTCAGTATTTTAATACGACCAAGAACAGACAGTATCAGGACATCAGTTTCGACGCTCCTTATATTTTTGATACCAAGTGGAGACTTCGAGGGGATTTGATTTACGATACGAATCCGAACACTTTGTACTACGGAATCGGAGAAAGATCGCTGCAAAATCTTTCCTATCAAGAGCGAAATCAGCCCGGTGGAGAAATCGCAAGAAACGCTACCTATCACGATCGAGAAAAGAATATTTATTTTACGAGGCCCGGAGGTCCCGGAGATCCGGTCGATTTTCAGGGAACCAATTACTCCGGTTTTCCTACGAACGACGCGTTTCGAGTTACCGATCGAATGTATAACCGTTACGATATCCGCTCCCCACAACTCAATCTCAGCGGGGAACATATCTTCTTCGGGGGATTGGTTCGAATGGTTGCGGGACTTAGGGTTTCCCAAAATATCGTCAAGACTTTCGACGGTCAGTTTGTGAAAAGTAGGGACCCATTGACGGAAGGAACTCCTTTTAGCAATTCGGGTATGGCTCCGAATGGAAAAACGAAAGTTATCGAGGACGCCGAAGCGGGAAAAATTATCGGGGCCAACGGGGGGAACGTAAACTCGGTGCGATTCGGGTTGGTTTTGGATACCCGGGATTTGGAACCAGATCCGAATCGAGGAGTATTTTTAGAAGCGACTTATGAAAAAATCGCTAAATCTTTCGGATCCGATTTTCAATATTCCAAGTATTTTACTCAGATTAAATTATTCTACAGTCCGTTTCCGAAAGTCTTTGATAAACTAGTGATTGCCGGTCGAGGAGCGTTTGGTTTGACGGAGGGAGAAGCGCCTTTTTTCGAGTATAGAAATCTTTGGTCTACGGAAGGAGGAATTACCGGAATCGGAGGCCTAAGGACTTTACGCGGTTATAAGCAGGATCGTTTTACCGGGAAGGCGATGGGATGGGGAAACATTGAACTACGTTGGAAATTTTTCGATTTTAACATAGCCGGACAACATTTCGCTTTAAATTTGGTGCCTTTTGTGGACTTCGGTCGGGTGTGGGACGATGAACATAATGTGGGGCTAAAAGATTATAAATATTCCCGAGGTTTAGGATTTAGAATCGCTTGGAATCAGAGTACGATTTTGATGTTGGACTACGCCGTTTCCAAGGAAGACAAACAGATATTTATGAATTTTAACCACATTTTTTGAGGAAGTCATGGAAAAATATAAAAATATTATAATATTCATTATCGCACTATTTCTTTATACAAACTGCGAGGAAAAACCGGACGATACGACTCTGGGATTTATCAACGAAGACACAAAAGTTTTACTTGCGGGAATGTTGATTTTCAACTCTTATTCGGCGGATGTGGCTTCCGGAACGATTACGGATTTCACGAGCGGACTTATGTGGAAAATTTGCACACAGGGTCAGATTCTTAGAGTTGGGCAAAACGGCCAGTACGATTGTGAAGGGATCAACGATGCTTCTACGATCCTCGGAAGATACGGAGCCTCTCTTTTTCAGTATTGTTCCCTCAATTTAAACGACTGTAATACGATTTCCCTACCGCCGGTTTTAGTCGGACAAACGCCCGGATTTTCAGGAATGAGTGAAGCTTATAATTCTTGTGGTCAGGATCGTACCGGACAACATTCCGATTGGAGGCTTCCCACCTTTCCGGAGTTAAAGGTTCTTACTAGTTCTGGAAGTTTGAATGCGTTTCTCATAAAATTTCCAAACACGGTGGAAGACTATTACTGGACTTCTTGGGCACAGGAAGGAACGGTGGATATGGCTCGTGCCGTAAATTTTGAAGCTACTCATTTTGGGGAAAATACCTTTTTCACGAAAACGAGCCGATACTTCGTTCGCTGTGTCAGAAATTTTCCTTAATAAGTCCGAATTTACATAAAGCCGCGGTTTTCCTTCTTCACACTTTTGTGGAAAGATATTTCGTATCACGTGTGATTTGTGGTTCGGGGAAAGGAATTAGAGAGTCGGAAATGGTTTTTCCGATTGGTTTCTTCCCGCAATTTAAGAAAGAAATTAGGCAAAACTTTGGCAAATGGGAACGATGAGAGAATTTTGAGAGCTACTTCCCGCAATATGAGAAAAATTTTATGTACGATTTGAAAACATCGATTTCTACGATGACACTTCGTAAGATTTTGATTCCGAAAGATGAAAATAAGAATCCGATTTTTAAGTCACAAACTTTTTTCGTTTCTCTTTTTTACAGAAGAAGGAAATGGAATTTTAGAAAATTTCGTAAATCCGCTCTTTCGATTCTGATCTCTTTCGGATGCGTATTCGTTCCTTACTTAAAAATTTTCGCCCAAGAAAATTTTACAGGCTGTGATAAACCTGAAGCGAGAAAGGATCTTCCTTTTCCGATCGATCGGGTCAAACAGATGTGTAAAAAGGATTTAGACAACAAAAAAGAAGGTTGGTATTCTACCGGGCTTCCATTGGTCAATTCCGATCCGAATGAGGGGATTGGCTACGGAGCTAGAGTTTACGGATACAACAATGGAAAAAAAAGCGATCCATTTTTCGAATATACCCCATATCGGCTTCGTTTTTTCGCCCAATATTTTAATACGACAAAGAATGCGCAGTATCATCAGCTCAGTTTGGATATGCCCTACGTAGCAAACACTCGTTGGAGACTTCGCACCGACGCACTTCTTACGATTACTCCGACTACTTTGTATTTCGGAGTGGGAGAATCTACTTTAAAACCTCTCGCGTACCAGGAACGAAATCAACCCGGAGGAACCCGGGTCACAAACGCGGAGTACAATTCTCAAGAATCCGCGTTTCTATATCAGAGACCCGGAGGTCCCATCGATCCCATAGAACTCGGGGGAAGAGTTTATTCCGGAATTCCGACGGGCGAGGGTTTTAAGGTGACCGATCGTATGTATAATCGTTATACGATCCAAACTCCTCAGTTGAACTTCAGTTCGGAAAGATCCTTTTTACACGGAACCTTGAGGCTTGTGACCGGTTTTCGTTTTTCGAATAACATCGTAAAGGCGAACGACGGAAAGTTTGTAAAATCGGTCGATCCGATTTTTGACGGAACCTCTCTCAGCAATTCGGGAAAGGTTCCGAACGCAAAGACAAGACTTACGGAAGATGCGGAGGCTGGGAAGATTCTGGGCTATCATGGAGGATTTGTGAATACTGCCAAGATCGGCCTCGTCTATGATACAAGGGATTTCGAGCCGGATCCGAATTCGGGAGTTTTTTTAGAGGCAACTTACGAAAAAGCCTCCAAAGTGATCGCTTCCGATTTTGATTTTCAGAAATATTTCGGACATGCAAAATTCTTTTATAGTCCTTTTCCGAAAACATTTGAAAAATTGGTTCTTGCGTCCCGGTTCGGTTTCGGAGTTTCGGACGGAGACGTGCCGTTTTTTGAATATAGAAATCTTTGGGGAACGGAAAATACGGTCACGGGACTCGGAGGCCTAAGAACGCTTCGGGGTTATAAGCAGGATCGATTCGTAGGACGTGCGATGGGGTTCGGGACTGTGGAAGTTCGCTGGAAATTCTACGATTTTTCGGTCGGCGGAGAATACTTCTCGTTAAATGTAGTTCCGTTCTGGGATTTTGGCCGGGTATGGAACGACGAACATAAGGCTAGTTTGTTGAATTACAAATATTCTCAAGGTTTAGGTCTTAGAATCGCTTGGAATCAGGCAACGATCATCATGATCGACTACGCGGTTTCCAGAGAGGATAAACAACTTTTCGTCAATTTCAATCACGCATTCTAAAAGTGAAATATTCTAATAATTTAAAATATTTTTCCCCCTAAAATCGGATCTTATCGTTAAGGATTTCCGTGTCGATACGGGAAGGGTTTCTGTTTTCCGGATAGTCTGTGGAAAAATGAAGCCCTCTGCTTTCTTTTCTGGACAACGCGGACCGAATGATGAGTTTCGCTACGATCACCAAATTTCTTAGTTCGATTAAAGGATTGGTGATAATTGTTCTGTTGTAATAATCCTTTACTTCGTCGTAAATCAGATCCATTCTACGTTTAGCGCGTTCTAAACGTAAATTGGAACGGACGATTCCCACGTAGTTGCTCATCGTATTTTTAATTTCGTTTAAATCGTGAGAAATCAAAACCCATTCTTCCGTATTGACCATTCCTTCCTTGTTCCAAGAAGGGATTTCGTCGTGTGCCTTTGTGAAGTCAGGCTTTCCCCTTGCGATTCTTTTGGCGATTCGATTGGAGAAAACAAGACACTCCAAGAGGCTATTGGATGCAAGGCGATTTCCTCCGTGAACTCCCGTGCATGCGGTTTCACCCGCAGTAGAAAGATTCGGAATCGTTGTTCTTCCTTCTAAATCGGAGGACACACCGCCGCAAAGAAAATGTGCGACCGGAACGACCGGTATTCGATCCGTGGTGATGTCGATTCCTAGCTCTTTACACTTCTCGTAAATGGAAGGAAAGGATTCTTTGATCTGAGAGGAGGAA
>NZ_CP040840.1:2922500-2925000 GCF_006874765.1 Leptospira weilii | reverse complement strand
ACGATCCGTCTTTTAATTCTCGGCATGTTTGCCAAACTCGCTCCTTCCGGAATGATGAGGGATTCTCCGATTTTATTTGAACTTCACATGCTTCTTTCGAAAGAATATGAAAAGAAAAAGCAAAACGCAAAGGCGATCGAATCCGCGCTTGCTGCGATTCGTTATAGAGACTTCAGTCATACCGAAAAGGAATTCTTAGATGAAAGAAGGCTGGCCGAAATTTTCGATCCTGTCGAAAGACAAGCGGCTCTTTACCATAGCAGGTCCCTAGAAAATTTGGAGAAGTCCAAAAAGGATCTTAAAGATTCTAAGGATTTCTTTCATCTTTTCGAAGCCAATTTGATGCGAGGGAAGGAAACAAAAATCACGGAACGAGATTCAAGCGGAAGAACTTTCGAAAGAACGTTAGCCGCAAGTGAACTTCCGGCCTTTAAGGAAAAAATCGCTCAGTCCGAAAACGATCTCAAAAATAAGGAAAAGGAATATAACGATTCCAAGTCCGTTTTCTACGAAAACTTTCGAAAGAAGAAGTCCAGAGAGGATGCGGATGCCGTTTATTATTTAGCGGGGCTTGTAAAACAAGCCGAAAGCGAAAATAAAGAGAGACTGAAAGTAGTGAATCAATTCGGAGCTGCGGGAACCGGGATTTTCGTTTTATTCGATTACAAGCGGAACACGGACTTTTATGCAACCGCCGCTCTTTGGGAACTCGCGACCAAACTCGATCCTACCATGAAGGAACCTGTTTTAGATCTTGCGAAAGAACTCAAGGCTTCTGGTAAAAAGGCGAAAGCGGTCGATTTTTATAAAAGATATCTGGAACTTTCTCTTGCGGAACGAACCGAAGAAAACAAGCTTGCGGAGATTTATTTCGCGATCGCTTCTCTTTATACCGAATTGAAGCAGAACGTTTTGGCTTCTTCCTTTTACGAACTGTATTACAAAGCGGAAATCAATCCCAAAAAGAAAAATTCATTTGCATACGAACTTGGTTCCTTTTTTGAAAATAGAACCGGTGATTTGGAACGGGCCGCTCTTTATTACGGAGTCTGGCTCAAAAATCATCTAAGTCCGGAAACCGAGAGTCTTCCTTTTGCGGACATCTGTGAACTTCATCGTCAGGAATTTCTGGCGGAGTTCGGAATTTCGAAACTGCACTCGTATCGTAGAAAACGCCAGGAAGAAAAGGGCGCTTTAAAAGCGGCGATCCGTTCATACGAACGTTTAAAGGAAATTTATAAAGTAGAAGAAAACAGAAACGCGACTTTAAAAAAAGAAACGCTTGCGATCAAAAGAAATCTTTTGGAAAAAACGGACGATTCGATCATGGCTCAGTATCGTCTGAAGGACTTGGATTTTCAGGAATCTACGAGTCGTCTCGGAGTCGTTAGAACCAAATTGAATTCTACGCCTGTGACTTTGGCAATGAAAAAGTTATCGATTCTCCTCGAAGAAGAAAAAGACTTTCTTTCCGCGAGAAAAATTTATGAAGACATCGTGAAGATCGGAAATCCGATCGAAATTAATTTTTCCTTGATGAACATAGATCGAATCAATAAAATTTTAGAAGACGGGATCAAAAGAGAACCGTTTTGAAATACGTCTGTCCGCAAAACAACTCGACTGGAATCGAAAGTATTGCTCTCTTCTCGTAGGGTTTGTATCAGAACTTGTCCCAAAAGAAACTAAAGCGTCTCGCTTCTATTGGCGCTCGACGGGATTTAAATTCAATTCGGATCTTTTTTAACGTAAGAAAATGAGAAAGCGATTATTATGTTGCGATCAGTAGAGAGCCGTAACCAACCCCACAAGTTAAGAAGGCTTTTGGGATAATAAGGATCAAAAACTGATATTTTTCAAGTGTTCCGACAAGAATAAGGCTTTTTACTTGCAAAAAGTATCATTTTCTGATAGAGAAAAATTTTCCGAACCTTTCCGCCTCCAAACTCAGCGCCTCGCTCTTCAGCAGAGCTCGTCATCCCACCCAAAAATAAGGGGAAACTCAGGCACAACGCTTCCTAAGGGGCGCGTTGTGGGAACTAAGTTGCACAGAGGATTTGTCGTAATTCCGACAGATTTATCTTCGGATCCAAGTACTTATGGGTAAGGTTATGTTAGAGAGCAACACTTTAGTTTCTTATTCGCCCAAACTTGCTTAGGCCGAACTCACGTCTTTTTAAGATAAGATTTTCGGAACAAATCGAAATACGGATCGCGATATTCGCGAATTTGTTTTTTACTTCATCGCTTTTTCGATGTCATTGTCCGATGGAGAGGGAATATCTTCTATATAAGGTGTTTGCGTAGAACGAACCAAAAATTCAACCTCGTCAATCACGTCTCCTTCGTAGGCGATTTTAAGAAGATACTTTCCGGGAGTAAGTCCTTGAAAAGAACCTTCGATCGTTTTGGAAATTGGGTTCGGTCTTTTTCGGAGAACGTCCATCTCATTGTATCCGAGTTGGAAGCGACTTAAACTCACATAAGTCACTGCGGTTTC
>NZ_CP040840.1:2837500-2917500 GCF_006874765.1 Leptospira weilii | reverse complement strand
CTTTTGAAGGCCGGTGGAACGGTGGTAGAAGGAACCGCAGGAAATACGGGAATTGGACTGACTCATATTTGCAACTCGAAGGGTTATAAAACATTAATTATCATTCCGGATACACAGTCTCGGGAAAAAATCGATCTCTTACGGACCTTGGGCGCAGAAGTGAAAACCGTTCCAGCCGTTCCTTATAAAGATCCGAATAACTATGTAAAGGTTTCGGGTAGGATCGCCCAAGAGATGGACAACGCGGTTTGGGCCAATCAATTCGATAACCTTGCTAATCGAGAAGCGCATTATAAAACCACAGGTCCGGAGATTTGGAAACAAACAGAAGGAAAGTTGGATGCGTGGGTCACTTCTCTCGGAACTGGGGGAACTTACGCAGGAGTTTCCTTATTTTTAAAGGAAAAAAATTCCAAAATCAAAACCGTGGTCGCCGATCCCTACGGATCCGGAATTTATAATTTCGTAAAGAAGGGCGAGGTTTTTGCGGAAGGTAGTTCCTTTACCGAGGGAATTGGGAACGGAAGGATTACCGAAAACATGAAAGGGGCGCCTATGGACGATGCGGTTCGAATCACGGATGAGGAGTGTTTGAAAGTTGTTTATCAACTTCTTTATAAGGATGGGCTTTTTTTAGGAGGTTCGTCTGGGATCAACGTGGCCGCGGCAGTACAACTCGCCAAAGAACTCGGACCCGGTCATACTATAGTTACTGTACTATGTGATTCCGGAGCGAGATACCAATCTCGAATTTTTAATCCGGAATGGTTGATATCGAAAGGTTATTCCGTTCCTACGTTTTGAATTTGTGGTTCTTTCGAAACAGGAGAATTTTTATTCGTAGATCTCGATTTTTTTGGAGATTTTCATCTTTGAAACACAGAGGTCCATAGCCAACTTCACGAGTTGAGAATTGGAATCGCGATGCGGGGCGATCCATTGTAAATCTGCAATTTTTTAAAAGAATCATACTCAATGGGACGACCGAAGCTACGGACCGGTTTCGAAGAAAAAATAGATAATATTTATTGAATATACTGAAATTATGAAATTCAGAAGCGTTTTTTATTCGAAAACCGCCCGTACATTTCCTTAGGAAATGTACGGGCATGAGTTTCTCGAAACAATCCTAGTAAGAGAGCGTATAAAGGATTTGACCGCCGATATCGATACTTCTCACTGCAATTTCCTTCGAAACCATGGGATTTCCTCGAATTCCAAAACCTTCCGAAACGGTTTCACCCGTAGGAGTTTGAATTAGATTGTTTTGTGCCCAAGTTTTTCCGGTAAAATAAGTATGCGTTAGCTGAATGAGATAGATTCCGATTGTGACTGCGGCGGCCGTATGTTTTGCGTTTTTATAATCTCCCTCGTCCGAACGGATCGAGTTCAGTGAATTAGAGTTTTTGAATGCGTTGAATTGAAAGATCAAATTTAAATTCGAACTGGAAACGGAAGCCGAAGAAGAGTTGGAACCGAGGAGGAGATCGGTCGTAAATTGTTGTTCTATGATCTTTTCGATCTTCTTATCGTAAGCTTTAGCCCTATCTTTTTCAGCTGCGTCCAATCCGAAGTAGGAAAGGAAAGAAACGAAAAACAAAGTGGAATACGTTGTGCCCCATCCGCTTTGTTTCATCGCGTTATGACCCCAGCCGGGAAGAATCGCGGATTTCCAAACGGGTTCCCACGGATTTCTTTTCGCCGTGATATAATTTTCCCAATCTCCGTCTCTTTCTTCCAGGTATTTTTCCAATAACAACAGACGTTTCTGAACAATTTTATAACTATTCTCTTTAATCATCTGTTCGAGATAAATTGTATCGAGTTGTTCTTCCTTATCGCTTTTTTTACCCTCTTTGTTCAGTTTCTTTTTTTCTGTTTCGATGATCTTGGCGATTTCCTGCTCGTCTTTAATTTCCTTGAAGATGATCTTAAGAATTTTAGATTTCCCTAATTTTCCCCTTTTCCCGTCCCGAATGATGGTTACCGTTTCTGCGTCTTGATCAATCACGGTCGCATAAGCCCGTTCTCCTGATTTGAAAAGGATCGTTTCTGCGAAAATCCAGCTAGGCGATAGAAAAATAAAGAATAAAAAAAGAATTCTAGACTGCGTCAAGTTCCGTAGAGAATGGGTAAAAATTTTCATAAGTAAGGTTCCTGAGAATTTAAATTAATGCTTCAGTATTAGTAAAAAAATGAGAATTGCAATTTATTTCCGAATTCAATCGATTTTATTTGCTCGAAAATCTTGTGATGGGAAAAGAATAGGGAGTAAGAGGCACGTTACTTCATCTTAAAAAAGGATGAAAACGGCTTGAAATTAGATTGTCTTGGTTTTACGGGTTATGATTGCGATGAAAAAAAGAAGGTTTGAATTCAAAAGATCTATGTCGTTTTTGATCGTTTTAATTTTTTTTTGCGGAACTTCGTTCGCAAAGGAAGTGAAAGAAAAAGAATTGAAAGGAGATTCTGAAATTTCCTCCAAGCCGCCTGCTCAAGGATGTTGTAGAATCAGAATGGCGGGAGGGGGATACGACTACTTTGTTAGTACGGAAGACGATTGTGTCGCTCATAGACAATTTCATTCTTTTATGAAAGAGCGTACTCTTTGTTTTGAATCTTTTCCGGAATAGCCAATCTCCGATTTTTTAACGTTTCGACTGTTCGAACGATATCGGAGTTTTAAGGGTCCATCGAGAGGATACGTTTTGTTTATGACGGGAACATCTGTATAAAATAAATTCCAAACACGTTAGAAGTCTTCGATCGGCGGATTTGGGTAGAAATGGAGCGCGGCTATGAACCGAAAGAACGGAATACTCACCGCCACATTCCTGAATGTTATATTTTTTGAATATTCAAAAAGAATTAATGTAACGTGAGCAGGGTCGTAAGAAAGTTTGGGCGAATAAGAAACTAAAGTGTTGCTCTCTAACATAATCAACCTCACAAATACTCGGATCCGAAGATAAATCTGTCGGAATTCCGACAAATCCTATGTGAAACAATCGCCCACAACGCGCCCTAAACACCGACCCATAGGAAGGTGTTTACTGAGTTTAGGAAGCGTTGTGCCTGAGTTTCCCCTGATTTTGGGTGGTGGGGCGGAAAGACTCGGGAGATTTTTCCCTATCAAAAAATGATAATAAGGATCAAAAACTGATATTTTTCAAGTGTTCCGACAAGAATGATACTTTTTACTTGCAAAAAGTATCCCAGAAGCCTTTTAAATTTGTGGGTGCCTCTCTACGGATCGAAACATAATAATCGCTTTCGCATTTTCTTAGGCCGACCTCACGTTCAATTTAGGGAAAAAATCTAACTCGAATCAGAAAACCGTTTTCTCTTTCTATTTCCAATTCTCCTCGCAGTTGAAAACAAAGCGCTTCGATGAGGCTTATTCCGAGGGAGTCCCCGTCGTTTGGAGATTCTTTTATCTCGGATTTGTTGCCGATGCCGTTATCTCCGACCTCTAACATTAAATATCCTGAATCGGATTTTCGAAACAAGATCGTAATTTTGCCTTCTTTGTTTTCTGGAAACGCATGTTTGAAGGAATTGGAAAATACTTCGTTTATGATAAGCCCACAGGGAATCGCCTTTTCGATGGGAAGGAAGATCTCTTCTATATTACAATCGAGTTGAATACTTCTGTCATTCGGACCGTAAAATAGAAAAAGGCGATCCACTAAAGAACTGATATAGTCCTTTGCGTAGATAAATTTGTAAGAATTTTTCAGAAATAAATAATCCTGAACTATTCCCATCGCCTGAATCCGATTCGTCGCGGATTCGATCGCTTTTTTGGCCGATTCCGACTTCGTCTTTTGTTGTTCTAAGTTCATCATTCCAAGAATCAACTGGATATTATTTTTCACCCTAAGCTGAATTTCTCGAGATAGAGTCTCCTTCTCGTTCAAAGATTTCGTAAGTTCCGCTTCGGTAGCCGTGCGAATTGCGATCTCATTCTGAAGCTTTTTATTCGTCTTCTTTTGGAGAAGAATGAGTTCTTTTTGTTTTTTAATTCCATCTCCGAATTTTTTTAAAATTGTTATCACCAAAAACGTAAGAATTCCGCATAAGAAAGTAAAGTTGGAACCAATTACAAGAATCTGAAAGGGAGTTACGGACGGCTCCGCCCAGATTTGATAATGAGCGAAAAGAATACCCGAAAAAACGCAGATCGACACGACGCCCCAACCCCAAAACGCAAAAGTTTGGTTTAAAAAAATTCCACAAAAAACTGGAACTAAAAATAACCAAAGAATTCCTCCGCCTCCCAATCCTATCTTTGTGTAAAGTAAACAGCCTAGGGTAAAAACCAGGGACAAGAAAAAATAAGACTTAGGTTTATAGAATCGATTCGGTAATAATAAAAGAAACCATACGAGAAGAAGTGCAAGAGTATCTAAAATAACCACTTCTCCGAGCTTTTGTTGCCAGGCTAAATACACGCTCGGGATATAGATTAAAAAGCCAAAACAGGAAGCGAAAATCAGAAGAACGTGAATGATGTTTCTCTTCCAAGCATTTGGATGTGTGGAATTGGGAGAAGGGAGTTTGAGGAATTCTTTCAAAGGGGAAACAAAGCTCCTAGTTGTTTCATATTATTCTTGAAGATTCGTATCTTTTTGATCGTAAGATAATAAATGTTCCAATTTGGCTTTGGAAAAGTCATTTTTATCTTGAGTTTTTTTAGAATATGTGAGCATATGCTCATTATTTCGAGAAGAAAGGTTTTAAAGCCATTTATAGATCGAGAAGATTTATTTTTACCGTGCATCTTTCCGGATCGGTTGTAAATATGTAATCCTATTCAAAACAATCCTCCGATCCAGTATACAATAAAATTCCGAAGAACCCGGGGAGTTCATCAAAAATGAAAGAGTCAGGTTTCGAAATCAAAAAAGTTTCCTGTTTGTTTACATTGCTTTTGTTTGGAATTTCAGTAGGAGTTCTTATTTCCGCTTGTTCTGGAGAGAAAAAAGACGAGGTCGAAGGTTTCGCTCACGTATTGATGATCGATAATTCCTTTTCTCCGCCGATGCAGAAAATTCCGGTCGGAGGAGTCATTGAGTTTGTCAATTCGGGAAACAACCCGCATAACGCGATCGCTGTGGATAAAAATTGGTCCACGGAAAAATCCTTCGGAAGCATCGTAATGCCCCGTGGTTCCAAGACAAAAGTTACCTTTCCTCGGGAAGGAGTTTTTCCTTATTTTTGTTCCTTTCACGCGACTTCCGACGGCAAGAACGGAATGGTCGGAGATGTTGTAGTGGGAAACGTTCCTTACAACCCCGCCGCTAAATCTGGCAAATCCTGGAAGAACGTTGCTCAATTTTCCGGAATCACACGCAAAGTTCCTTCTTCCTATCCTACGATTCAGAATGCCGTAGATGCTGCAAGTCCGGGTGATCTCATTTTGATTAGCGAGGGTGTTTATTTGGAAGAAGTGACCGTTACTACGCCTTCCATTACGATTCGCGGCGTGGATCGGAATAAGGTCGTCATTGACGGTCAGTTTCAAAGAGGGAATGGAATCATGGTCGTTGCGGCAGACGGAGTTGTGATCGAGAACATGACTGCAAGAAACGCTACGTTAAACGGTTTTTATTGGACCGGAGTAAAGGGTTTCAGAGGTTCCTACTTAACTGCACATAATAACGGGGATTACGGAATTTATGCGTTCGACTCTAGGAACGGTGTGATCGAACATTCCTACGCATCCGGTTCTCCCGATTCCGGAATTTATATCGGCCAGTGTTATCCCTGTAAGGCGATTCTTTACGACGTCGTTTCCGAACACAACGGTCTCGGTTATTCCGGGACGAACTCTGGCGGTGAGCTTTATCTCATCAGTTCCATTTGGAAGAATAACATCGTGGGAGTTGCGCCGAACACTCTCGATAGGGAACTTCTTCCTCCGGAAAGAGAGACCACCATCATAGGCAACTTAATCTATAATAACAATAATCCTAAGGCTCCGATTGCGGCTTTAGAGTATCCTTCTTTTGGAAACGGCATTTTGATCGCGGGAGGAATTTCGAATACTATCCGAAAAAACGTAGTAATCAATCATGAGAATAACGGGATTGTAATCCTTCCTAATTTGGACGAAAACTTTTGGATTTCGCATAACAACGTAGTTCGGGATAATATCGTCTACAATTCGGGAAGAGCGGATATCGCTCTCGTCGGACCGATGAGCACGGGGAACTGTTTTTCCGGAAACGAGTACAGAACCGAACTTCCCGCCTTTTTGGAGAAGTGGAACGGTTGCGACTCTTTTCTTCGACTTCCAATGGGCGGAGATCTTTCCATGATGCTCGGCGCTCTTGGATTGATGGTGCAGGCTTCCGACGGAAACTTTCCTTCCGGAAATTATAAGGAACAACCGATTCCAGGTCCTCAAATGAATATGCCTAATGGAAGCGCCGCTCCGGTGAGACCTGCGTTAACCGCTTTTGAAGATTTTAATTTGGATTTGGATAAAATTTCCCTTCCGGAAGAAACGGAAAAAATTTTGAAATCGATCCCGAGAAAACCTTCCTCATCGACTGGCGCGATCACTCTGGTAAAACCGAGAAGCCTTTTTCCGTTTTTCTATCATTGGCTGGGATTTTTACTTCCGTTTGCGATTTATATCTGTTGGACTTCCGTGTCTCTGTTCGATCTTAAGGATCGGATCGATTTGGATCGGAACAAAAAGTTGTCTTGGGTCGCCGCGATCACTCTGATTCCGATTTTGAGTTCGGGAATTTATCTTCTTGGAGGGGGGAGCAAATATCCGAACTGGTTCAAAAGAACTTTGGTTTTGGGAGGATTGATCGTCTTTTTTCTGCTTTTGGTTTACACAGGAATCTCCCTGATGAACGGCATTGGAACCAAAACAATAGGTTGATAATTTTAGAATATTCGAAAGTTTTTATAGGAGAAAAATATGGAACAAGCTGTCGTCGGTGGACCCGGGTTTTTCGCTTTATTATTCAATTTTTACGGGTACTACTTTCCGTTTATCCTCTATACTCTTGTAGCTCCTTTGGCGCTTGTGGATCTGGTAAAAAGAGAGGACGTGGATTCCAAGATCGGTTCGATATGGACCGGGGTGATTCTTCTGGTTCCGGTTATAGGAGCTGGAGTGTATCTCGTTGCGGGAGGATCTAAGGTTCCCGCTTGGTTGAAAAATACTCTTGTTTACGGGGGAGTGGGGTTTTTGGCGCTGATCATTCTTGTCACATCGGTCGCCAAATTCTAAAAGAAATTGAATCGCAAACAATTTCTCAAATGGATCGGAATCGGAGGGGCCGGTTTAGCGGCTGGAGCCGGAATCAGTTCTATCGGTGAAAAAGATGGAAATGGAAACTTGCTTTGTAAAGTTCGGCCTGGAATCGTAGGGATCAGCCGGGAAACTTCGATTCCGGGAAATCCTGGAAGCAATTCTTACGGGAGCATGTTGCATCCTCCCTTTCAAGTCGATCCGGATTTCTTAAATCGGATGGAGTTAGGAAATTTAGAAATTTCTTCCGATCCGATCTTAAAACAACACATTAGCATTGTAGAAATGCCTTTGACGATTGCACACAATACGGTAGTCAAGGCTTGGACTTTTAACGGTTTAGTTCCTGGTCCTGTGGTTCGAGCTAAACTTGGACAAAGGATGGAAATCACTCTTAGAAACGATTCCGAACATTCGCATTCGATTCATTTTCACGGAAGCCACGATCCTAACGAAGACGGTTGGGAACCGGTCGTAACCGGCGGGGAAAAAACTTATAAACTTACCGCAGGCCCGATCGGATTTCATCCGTATCACTGTCACGTTCCTCCACTTGCGAGCCATATGGCCAAAGGACTTTACGGAGGTTTGATCGTGGATCCACCCGAAGGTCGTCCGCCTGCTCACGAGTTTATGTTGATTCTTTCCGGGTGGGATCTTAAAGACAAAGGAAAGAATGATATCTTCTCTTGGAACGGGATGGCGGGTTTTTATGATCGATATCCGATCAAGGTCCCGGTTGGTCAAAAGGTTCGTCTTTATATCGCGAACATGTGCGAATACGAACCCGTTGCATCTTTTCATCTACACGCTCAAACTTTCGATGTATTTCGAACTGGAACAAGGTTGATTCCGGACGATCATACGGATGTTGTAACTCTCGGGCAAACGGAACGGGTGATCATTGAATTTACACTTCCCAAAAGAGGAAGGTATATGTTTCATCCCCATCAGACGGAGATGGCGAGAAATGGAGCCATGGGCTGGATCGTAGCGGTGTAGATTAACGTGGATTCGTATCGATTGTATTGATGTGTAAAGTTTCGGATCGAGAGTGATCGATCCTGCACGGACTCAAGTGAATGAAATAACGTATCTAGGTGAAAGTGTTGAAGGAAAGAATTCTTTTTGTGGTCGTTTTGTTTTTGGGAATCGGTTTGGGTTTTTTCGGTTGGAAAGAATGGAAATCCAAATCGAAAACTATGGAACCGATCTTTATAGAAAAATGGTATTCTTCTGCTTTGAAGAATACGGAAAACTTGGAAATCCCTTTGAGCTCCATTCCAGGAAAGTTGAAACTCGTTTACTTCGGGTTTTCGCATTGTCCGGACATGTGTCCAAGGGCAATTATAGATATGTCCGCTGCGGTCAAGGAGCTGGGCGAGGATGGAAAGAATCTGACTCCGGTGTTTATTAGCGTAGATCCGGAAAGAGATTCTCCCGAATTACTTGCAAAATATGTAAAACAATTTCCGGAAGGAAGGCTTGTCGCTTTAACGGGCGAAAAATCTAAGTTAGATTCTTTGCAAAATGCGTTTGGAGCAGTGTCTAAAAAAGTCAACGTGCCCCAGCTGGAAGGAGGTTATACGGTGGATCACACCATTTTTCTGTATGTTCTAGATGATCAAAGTAGAATTCTTGCTACCTTTCCCGGAGGGACGGACGGAAAAACTCTCGCGGAAGGGATTCGGAAATTTCTTTGAGATTCGACGATAACATTTGTATTTTTCTTCCGAGATGCGCATATTCGAATCGTTCTTACTACTCGAACGCAAGAATAGAATACTATGACAAACTTATTTCGAAAATTAGAATCTTTCTTTAAAAAGTCGTGATTTCTCGATTTGACTTAATTTTTGAGAACCGCTGTACTTTTGCAAAACCGACCGCTTATTTTCGAGTATCATTTTCAAGCGTCCGAGTGGTAGATTCTGTGATATTTAACGTGAGTTCGGCGGTTGAAAATGAGAAAAATTTTTCTAAAAGTAGGCTCTATTTTTAGAATTTGTTCGTAAAATCTCGATTTGTTCTAACTCCCACATTTTAAGAATAGATTTACAAAGTTCAAATTTCTACAGAAAAATGAATTATGCCGAATTCACGTTATTTAAAAGTTTGAACAAAAAGTGTTTGATTGAATAAGATTTGGGTAAGTTTTTTCCATAAAACAGGATTTTTGAATGCGCTAGGGATCGACTCGGGTCAAGTTATTGATCTTTTCGAAATGGATTTTGTAATTGGGTTATTTTTCCAATCTTGACCGAAGAGGACAGCCAGGCCTGCGCTTTATACAATTTTTGTTTTATTTTACAAATGGATTCAAGCGAGGAAGCGTCCGAACTATTACTTTTTTGGAATGCAGCTATTTAGATTCGTAAAAGTTCCTAGATGTTTGGGACAACGAGTTTTGTAAGTAACGATCTGATAACCGTTTTGGTTTGGCTAACAAGTAGCTAGGAATTTGCTTTATCGTAAAACGCAAAACCGACCGCCGCTAAAATTAAAAAGAAACTCACCATATGATTCCATCTGATCTTTTCCTTTAAAATCAGGGAGGCAAATAAGATGAAAATGGAGATAGTGATGATCTCTTGTAGGATTTTAAGTTGAAAGGCGCTGTAACCTTCCTCTCCGTAGCCGATTCGATTGGCGGGAACCATCAAGACATATTCGAAAAGGGCGATTCCCCAGCTGAGTAAAATTGTTAAGGGAAGACTCCATCCGTGAAAAAACTTCAAATGACCATACCAAGCGAAGGTCATAAATAGATTGGAGCAAACGAGAAGAAAGAAGGTTTTCATAAAAGAATAAAAATTTACGGAGCCATAGATAGGCAATTCGGATTTGAGAAAAGAGCCCCGAAGACTCGGGGTTTTTAAATGCGGGTCTTAGACTCAACTTGTTAGGACAAAAGAAGGAATTCTAAGCCGTTGTGTTTTTATAAAATTCGAAAAAGTAAGATTCCGCCGGTTGAACTTACGGAAAAATCCGGCGCCGGCGGAATGAGCGATTACTCGGAACGAACCTCTATTTTTTTCGTGAGTGGTTTTCTTTTAGGGAGAGTCAGGTTTAGGACTCCATTTTTATAAACCGCCGAGATATGATCTTCTTCTATGGATTCGGCGAGAGCGAAGATCCTTTTGTACTCTCCCATACGAAACTCAGAATATCTGAGTTCTCCGGAAATATCTTTTTCGAAAGTTTTACCGGAGATGGCCAGTTGGTCCTTTTCCAACTCTACTTGAACATCTTTTTCTTCCACACCCGGAAGGTCTGCGAATAGATAGATGTTTTCTTCGTCGGAGTAGACGTCCACTCTCGGAGTGAGAATTCTCATTCTTTCTTTTTTCGTTTCCTGAGGAGCATCCTTTTTGGGAACGGTACGGTTTTCTTGATTTAGAACTGCGTTTGTCATAGTGATTCTCCTAAAAAAGATTACTTGGTTTGAATTTGGATTTTACGCGGTTTCACGCTTTCCCGAACGGGAAGTGTGAGGATCAAAACTCCGTTTTTAAATTCTGCAACGGTTTTTTCCGAATCGACTTCCGCGGGAAGTTCTAGGGTTCTATGGAATTTTCCATGGAATCTTTCTGCACGATTTACCCCTTGAGTGGACTTTGGAGCGTTTGTAGGTGTTTCCCCATTTAAATGCAGTTGATTTCCACTTATGGTAATTTCCAAATTCTCCGGTTCGACTCCTGGTATGAGTGCGGTAATCGTCACCGCGTCGACTCCTTTGTGGATGTTCAAAGCCGGATAGGCGCTTCCACCGTGGAGTAAAAACGGGTCCCAAAGGTTGGAAAACTGATTCTGTAGTTTATGAAGATCTTCAAAGATTCTAAATTCATTCATGATTGATACCTCTTTTGGCAATCTAAATATTAGAGTGCTAAAATACTTAAAAAGTTCCAGCATTTTTTTAAAAAATTAGCACTCTTTTTTATTAAGTGCCAGGATTAAGAAGGAGGATTAAACTGTGAAATCCGGTAGTTTCCTGGTATAAAAAGTCAAAATCCGTGAATTTAAAAGCCGATCCCGATTGGGAAGGGAGGGAATTCGTTCCGTGAAATTGACTAAATTCTTCCGTAAAAAAGCGGAAAAGTGGGTTTATGGAAATTTCTTTGCTCTTGTAGTAATGATTATTTATATTTTACGACAAATATATCAGTCGTTCCACGCATAGGAGTCCCGTTTATTCCTCTGTCTGTGCTTCCGATAACGTAGAGATTTCCTGTCGGATCGAATTTGAGCTCATTTCCGAAAATCGTTGCTCCGCGAACTCCAATCCGTTCTATCCATTTTCTTTGTCCGGATGAATTGTATTTTGTAATAAATGCGTCTTGGTTTCCTAACGGACCGTCTCCATCCTCCAGGATATTTCCATTGGTAACACCAGTTGTAAAAATATTTCCGTTTTTGTCGGTAATGATCGAGTTGACCTGTGCCTGTATATTAGAATCACCAGGTGGTCCGAATTGACGGATCCATTGCCGAGTGCCGGTTGAATCATATTTGACTATAGTTCCAAGCCAGCTTGTTCCGCCTAACGTTGTTTCGAATCGCCCGTTGATTGATGTGCCTATCAATATATTTCCAAGTGGATCTACGGCTATGGAAGTTTCATAAAAGAGTTTGCCAGTAAAACCGAATTGAGCAAAAAATCGACCGTTCCCATTGCTATCGTATTTAAAAATAAAAATGTCTCGGATTCCGATACTGAGGAGTGTATTTGTCTCATAGTTTGCGCTTCCGATACCGGTTATATAAACGTTGTTTGTAGTTTTGTCGAAGGTGATTTCTTGCAAAATACTTTCTGCTTTTGCGACTCCAATTTGACGGATCCAATCCTCGTCTCCGTTGCTTTGAAACTTAATGATAAATCCGTTTGCTCCGGTCAAAGGACCTCCAAAGGGTCCGTCTGTATGTCCAACTATATAAACATTTCCAGCCGAATCTAACGTCATTTTACTGGGAAATATTCGATGATTTGCAATCCCCTTTTGTCTAAGCCAAAGTTGGTTTCCTTCGGAATCGAATTTGATTAGGAACATGTCTTCTATTCCCGTAAGTGCTCTCAGATAATTACTGTCTATATGGCCGGTTACATACACGTTATCGTTCGTATCGATTGTAATATCGCTTACATGCACACTTGTTTTTGCGTTTCCAATTTGTTTTTTCCAAATCATTTTCATTTGAGAATCATACTTTCCAAAAATGATATCCTGAATTCCGACGGCTCCCCCTGTATTGCGAGCACCTCCGCTTATACTTCCTGCGATATAGATTGAACCTTTTTTGCTCACGACTAAGCTTTCGCCCATAGCAGTTGCGTTAGGTGCTCCGATTGACAGGGCCCGTTCTAATTCAAAT
The DNA here is from genome assembly GCF_006874765.1 of Leptospira weilii. Lineage (NCBI taxonomy): Bacteria > Pseudomonadati > Spirochaetota > Leptospiria > Leptospirales > Leptospiraceae > Leptospira > Leptospira weilii. The sequence continues at coordinate 2,904,851 of NZ_CP040840.1, read as the reverse complement.
GTTTTCGAATCTTCTTCGAGGTCGAGGTCGGCGGCGGATTCGGAAAAAACGTTATCAATTGCTTCAATTTTTGCGATTCCTCGAACTAAAAGTTGAATCCAAGAGTCGTTTGTTCCCGGAGCTGGCACGCCTACTATCTTAGCCGGAATGCAAGCCTGAAGGAATATAGAAAGAAAAATGCAAATGCGATTCATGATATATTTTCCCCAATTTCCAAACGTTATTTTCGACTAAAATCTTCGAGGCCTTTTGAGATAGAAATTTTTCAGTACATAGGATGTTTTCTCCTATACGGGTAGAATCTATTTGGTATTTCTTAAGAAACGAATTATCTTTTTAGGGAGAGAGAATTAACTGTGGGATTGGTGATTTCTTCGTATAAAAAGTTGAAATTCGTGAATTTACTACTCGAACGCACGAATAGAATACTATGACAAACATATTTCGAAAATTAGAATATTGGAATTTTCCTTTAAAAAGTCGGGATTTCCCGATTTGACTTAATTTTTGCGAACTGCTGTACTTTTGCAAAACCGATCGCTTATTTTAGAGTATCATTTTCAAGCGTCCGAGTAGTAAAGCCGATCCCGATTGGGAAGGGAGGGAATTCGTTCCGTGAAATTGACTAAATTCTTCCGTAAAAAAGCGGAAAAGTGGGTTTATGGAAATTTCTTTGTTCTTGTAGTAATGATTATTTATATTTTACGACAAATATATCAGTCGTTCCACGCATAGGAGCCCCGTTTATTCCTCTGTTTGTGTTTCCGATAACGTAGAGATTTCCTGTCGGATCGAATTTGAGCTCATCTCCGGAAATCACTGCTCCGCGAACTCCAATCCGTTCTATCCATTTTCTTTGTCCGGATGAATTGTATTTTGTAATAAATGCGTCTTGGTTTCCTAACGGACCGTCTCCATCCTCCAGGATATTTCCATTGGTAGAACCAGTTGTAAAAATATTTCCGCTTTTGTCGGTAATGATCGAGTTGACCTGTGCCTGTATATGAGAATCACCAGGTGGTCCGAATTGACGAATCCATCGCCGAGTGCCGGTTGAATCATATTTGACTATAGTTCCAAGCCAGCTTGTTCCACCTAATTCCGATTCAAAACGACCGTTGCTCGATCCGCCTACCAGTACATTTCCGAGCGGGTCCACTGTTATGGATTTGCTATGAAAAGATTTTCCAGCGAAACCGAGTTGAGCGAAAAATCGACCGTTGCCGTTACTGTCATATTTAAGGATAAAAAGGTCGTCGATTCCAATTCCTGGAGTGGTATTTTTTTCATGATCTCCGTTTCCGGAACCGGTGATATAAATATCATTTGTGGTTTTGTTAATAGCCAATCCTTTTGGAAAACTTCTTGCCGTAGGGATTGCGATTTGTTGGACCCAATCCCGGTTTCCGTCACTATCAAACTTGATGATAAATCCGTTCGGTCCGCTTAGAGGACCACCGAAAGGTCCGGTCGATTTTCCAGTTATATAAATGTTTCCGAATGAATCTAGCGCAATTTCTGAAGGAAAAGTTGAATGATTAAGAATACCACTTTGCAGAGACCAAAGTTCGTTTCCACCGGAATCGAATTTGATTAGAAACAGATCATCCTCTCCTTCTTGCTTTGAACCTCGAAAATGATCTTTTGTGCTACCGGTTATATAGATGTTTTCGTTCGAATCGACTGCAATATCTTCTACCTCTAATCTTACTCTCGGATTCCCGATTTGTTTCGTCCAAATCGGATTCATTTGAGAATCATACTTTCCAAGGATGATGTCCTGGATTCCGAAGGCTCCCACCGCATTGTAAACACCTTGGTTCGTATCTCCTACGATATAGATCGAACCTTTTTCGTCCACGGTTAGGCCTCTAGCGATGGTACTTGCGTTAGGCGCTCCGATTGACAGGGCCCGTTCTAATTCAAACGTTTTCAAATCTTCTTCGAGGTCGGGTTCGGAAAAAACGTTATCGATTGCTTCAATTCTTGCGATTCCTCGAACTAAAAGTTGAATCCAAGAGTCATTTGCTCCCGGAGCTGCCACGCCTACCATCTTAGCCGGAGTGCAGGCCTGAAGGAATATAGAAAGAAAAATGCAAATGCGATTCATGATATTTTTCCCAATTTCCAAACGTTATTTTCGACCGAAACCTTCGAGGCTTTTTGAGACAGAAATTTTCCAGGGCATAGGATGTTTTCCCCTACACGGGTAGAATCTATTTGGTGTTTTTTAAGAAACGAATCACCTTCCAATTGAGACACCTATCATTTACCTTTCTTTTCATTGCGTGTTTTCCTTAGGCGCTTTCTCGTTTCATAGTCTTTGCTTCCGTTTGTAAATTGAGAGGGTAAGTCGTTCTTCTAAAAGTGGTTCAGAGGTTTGCTTGGAAATCAGAAGGATGTGAACTTGAGGTCTGTTCAACAGTTGAACAAAATTTCTTGACAGGATTCCTTTACGTTTTTTTATGAATCAAGATTTTCCAATTCTGGGACTGACCCGGCGAAGCTATGCTCGAAGCTTCCGTTAGAGTTCCTTTTTTCCGAATCTCTTTCTTTTTGGGCGTTTCTTATGGATGATGCACTGAGACACAAACTTCTGAGAATCTTGGAAGAAAACCCCGAAGTCAACCAGAGAGAAATTTCCGAGATTTTAGGAATTAGTTTAGGTAAAGTAAACTATTGTCTGAAGGCTTTGATGGACAAGGGTTGGATCAAGGCAAAGAACTTTAAAAACAGTAATAACAAATTTGCTTACACGTATTTTTTAACCCCGATGGGAATCGAAGAGAAGGCTCGTGTTACAGTTCGTTATCTGAAAATGAAAATACAGGAATACGAACAAATCCGGAAAGAAATCGAGGAGTTAAAGAGGGAAGTCGGGGAAGAATAAGGCGATGGAAAAAGACGCGAGAATTTACATTGCCGGTCATAGAGGGCTTGTCGGTTCTGCTATCGAGCGAGTTTTGAGAAAAGAAGGTTACGAGAATATTATTGGGAAATCTCACGCGGAATTGGAGCTTACCGAGCAACCGAAAGTGAATGAGTTTTTTGAAAATCAGAGACCTGAATATGTTTTCCTTGCCGCCGCAAAAGTAGGCGGAATTCACGCGAACAATACTTACCCGGCTGAATTCATTTTTTCTAATCTTCAAATTCAGAATAATATCATAGACGCTTGTTATCGATTTAAGGTAAAGAAGCTTGTTTTCTTGGGGTCCTCCTGTATTTATCCGAAGTTCGCCAAACAACCGATGGACGAAGGTCAATTGTTGGACGGCAAACTTGAACCGACTAACGAACCCTATGCGATCGCTAAGATCGCAGGAATCGTAATGTGCCAGAGTTACAATCGTCAATACGGCACGAATTTTATTTCCGTTATGCCGACCAATCTGTACGGTCCGGGCGACAATTATCATCCCGAGAATTCTCACGTTCTCCCGGCTTTGATTCGTAGATTCCACGAAGCTAAAATTAAGGATTTTCCCGAAGTGGTCGTATGGGGAACAGGAAAACCCTTAAGGGAATTCTTATATTCGGATGATATGGCCCGAGCTTGTGTCTTTTTAATGAAAAATTACGACGTTACCGGTGATGCGAAGGGCGGGGAGCATGTCAACGTAGGTAGCGGTATCGAGGTAAGCATTCGAGAATTGGCTGAAACGGTGAAAGAAGTAGTAGGTTATCAAGGACTTCTGACTTTCGATCTTACGAAACCGGATGGTACTCCTCGTAAATTATTGGACGTTTCCAAACTTCATAAGATGGGTTGGAGGCACCAAGTGGAGTTAAAAGAGGGGATTCGGTTGGCGTTTGAGGATTATTTGCGGAAAATAATCCTCTAAAAAAAATAGATTTTACCGTATCGTTTGTTTTTTAATTTTTAAAAGGCTTTGGTTTTTAGAATATGTCAATAGATTTTCCTAATTCAAAAAATGTCCTACGATATGTTTTCGGGGACGGTGCTTTGAAATCCCTAGAAAAAATTTTAAAGCCAAGAAGAGAGAAAAATACAAATGTAGCTTTCTTTATCGATATCTATTTTAAAGATAAAAATATAGTTTCTTCGTTACCATTAGAGAAAGAAGATTTAGTTTTTTATTATGATTCTGCTCATGAGCCGAAAACTGATTACATTGATGAGTTGAGAGATCAGATTTTATCTTCTATTGGAGAGCCTTGTGCTATTGTCGGCTTGGGTGGTGGATGCACGTTAGACGTTGCCAAAGCCGTATCGAATCTCATTCCAAATGGAGGCAGATCAGAAGATTATCAAGGTTGGGATTTATTAAAAAAGCCGGGAATTTTTAAAGTTGGAATTCCTACTTTATCTGGTACAGGAGCGGAAGCTTCTCGGACTTGTGTTCTCATGAATTTGAAAAAAAACCTTAAACTTGGGATGAATAGCGAGTTTACTATTTATGATCAGCTCATTTTAGATCCTGAGCTAACTGCTACTGTTCCAAGAGACCAGTATTTTTATACAGGAATGGATACTTACATTCATTGTATAGAGTCTTTAAATGGAAGCTATCGTCATCCTGTCGGAGATGCATTTTCCCGAGAAGCGTTGGAACTCTGTAGAGAGGTTTTTCTCTCCAATGATATGATGTCTAGCGAAAATAGAAAAAAACTTATGGTCGCTTCTTATTTAGGTGGTTGCGCGATTGCGAACAGCTACGTTGGAGTGGTTCATCCTTTCTCAGCCGGGCTGAGTGTAGTATTAGGAACTCATCATTGCATTTCCAATTGTATAGTTATGAATCAAATGAGCGAGTTTTATCCAAAAGAAACGGATGAATTTCACTTTATGATGGATAAACAAAAAATCAACCTTCCAAAAGGAATTTGTTCTTCATTGGATGACTCTCAGATGGAAAGGTTGCATTTGTCTACTGTAATTCATGAAAAACCATTAACAAATGCGTTGGGAAGCGATTTTAAAAACATTCTCACTCAAGAAAAAACTAGATCGATCTTTTCCTCGTTTTGAAATGATGAAAAAAGCTCCAACCGTTTCCGTTATCGTCGCTGCTCTTAATCAAGAGAGGTATATTGGAAGATGTATTCGTTCTCTATTGAATCAAAATTTTCCAAAAGAAGATTATGAAATTATTATAATCAATGATGGAAGTACGGATAAGACGAAATATGCCCTTGAAATCTTCGGCAAAGAAATAAAAGTAATTGAAAACGAGAGTAATAAGGGTTTGCCAGCATCTTTAAACCTTGGAATCAGATCTGCGTTAGGACAGTTTATCGTTAGGGTCGATGCCGATGATTATGTGAATTCAGATTATGTTGGTATTCTTCATAAATTTTTATCTTATAATCCAAATTTTGATGCAGTCGCCTGTGATTATTATTTGGTCGACGATCACGAGGATTTTTTGTCCCGAAAAAATTGTATGGTGGATCCAATTGGCTGTGGGATCATGTTTCGCATTGAACAGCTGATTGATATTGGATTGTATGACGACGGATTTCTTTCTCACGAAGATAAGGATCTAAGAATTCGTTTCGAAAAGAAATATTCAATACATAGAATTGAACTTCCTCTTTATCGGTACAGAAGGCATGATTCAAATATGACGAATGATTCTGAATTGATGGACGAGCGAATGAAAAGTTTAAGGGAAAAACATAAAGATCATCGTCTTGATCTTTTATAGCTTAAAGTACATTGTATGCCACAGCCGATTCAATTAGGAAATAAAATTATTACTGGTTTTTTCGATCCTTACGTGATCGCTGAGATAGGGGTCAATCATGAAGGATCGATCGATATAGCGAAACGATTGATTGACGAAGCTAAGGAAGGTGGGGCGGACGGGGCAAAATTTCAAACCTATAAAGCGGAGACGTTAGCATCTAAGAATTCACCATCCTATTGGGATAGAACTCAAGAACCCACCGCTAGTCAATTTGAATTATTTAAAAAATATGATTCTTTCGGTTGGAAAGAGTATGAAATTCTCGCTAAACATTGCCAATCGGTGGAGATTGATTTTCTTTCTACCCCTTTCGATTTGGAGGCGGTGGAACGTTTGGCTTCTCAAATGCCTTTTATAAAAGTCGCTTCGGCGGATATAACTTCCGTTCCTTTATTAAGAAGCGTTGCTAAATATTCTAAGCCAGTGATTTTATCAACTGGTAGTTCGACTATTCCAGAGATTGATTTTGCAATGAGAGAGTTGCACGCAAATGGAGCAAGCGAGATTATTCTTTTGCATTGTATATTAAATTATCCTACTAAACCTGAAAATGCAAATTTGGGAATGATCCAGGACTTACAAAGAATATTTCCTCATCATTGGATTGGATATTCAGATCACACTCCTCCAGATCTTGAGATGAAATCTTTGATAGCCGCGACGTTATTCGGTTCCGTCGTTTTGGAAAAACATTTTACTCATGACAAAACTCTCCCTGGAAATGATCATTATCATGCGATGGATAAGGATGATCTTAAAAGATTCAAAGGAAAACTTAAGGAATTTGAATCTTTAATCGGTAGTAGTGAAAAAGCACCACTTCAATCTGAAGAGTTGAGTCGGAAAAACGCCAGAAGATCTATTGTCCTTTCTAAAAATCTTTCGAAAGGTAGCAAAATTAAAGAACAAGATATAACTTTTAAAAGACCTGCACATGGGATTAGCCCTATTTTTTGGGATGATGTAATCGGAAGAGTGGTCAATAGAGATCTTTTAGAAGATCATATTTTAAATTGGGAAGATTTGGTTCAACTTTAGGAAAATGGGCTCGTCGACACTTGCCATAGTTCAAGCAAGGATGGGCTCTACAAGACTTCCGGGGAAAATGTTATTAAAACTCGGGAAGTTCACTATTTTAGAATGGGTTCTTCGACGTATCAAGAAATCAAAACAATTAACTGAAATCATATTAGCGACAAGTAATCTATCGATTGATGATTCTTTGGAAGTTGTCGCAAAAAGTCTTGGTGTAACCGTCTTTCGTGGATCTGAGGCAGACGTGTTGGGTCGATTTGTTTTGGCTAGTAAAAAGTCGGTCTCAAAAAATATCGTCAGAGTCTGCGCAGATAATCCGTTTTTGGATTTCAAAGTTATCGATGACTTAATCGAGGGATTTACTAACGAAGACTACGATTACGGTTTTAATCATATTCCTTGGGGTGAAAATTCTTTTATTGATGGAGTCGGTGTAGAGATTTTAAGAAAGAGATTATTAGAAGAGATCGATGAACTTGCAAAATTGCCAGAAGAAAGAGAACACGTGACCCGTTTTATTTGGAATCACTGGGATCGTTATCGGATTTATTCTCCAATCGCCGATGAAAAATTCCGTTTTCCGGAGCTTTCATTAGATGTTGATACAAAAGAAGATTATGAACTGTTTCAGATGCATCTTGAGAATTACTCGGGACTTCCTGAAGACTATGAAGTTGAAGAACTAATTTCGAAATTGTGACATCGTAAATTGGTGATCCTCGGGAGAGTGGGCTTTGAAAAAGCAAATAGATTATCATGATTATGTAATAAAGGATGGAGAGTTTGTCGGAAAATTTGAAGAAATGTATTCCTCATGTGACGATCCATGGTATCAAACAAAACGTGAAAGTATTCTTGGTTGTGCCTCTAAATTAATTTCGACCTCTTATATGTTGAGATTTGGTATTAAAGAAATCATCGAATTTGGCTGCGGGCTTGGTTTTTATACTTCCTTTCTTCGAGATTTTACTGGAGCAAAAGTGGCTGGAGTTGATATCTCTGAGACTGCAATACGAAAGGCAAAAGAATACTTTGGCGATATGGATTTTTTTTGTGATGATATCGAATTTCTTGGAAAATATTCAGAATATAAGAATATTATGTTTTCAGAGTTAACTTGGTATATATTAGAAGATAATAAATTGCTTTATGCCTTTGAGAATATTGCTAAACATTTTAAAGGTGGTTATTTTATTCATAATTTGCAATTTTACGAGAAAGGTCAAAAATACGGCATAGATTTTTTTACTAATTTGGCAGGGTTTATCAAATTGTGCCCATTTGAGCTGATTTCTTTTTCTGAGACCAAGTATCCTGGTTCTGAGAATATAGAAACTAGCTGCATATTTAAAATAGATTGATTGGACGTTTTTAAATGAAAATTTTAGGATTATCTTTAGGTGAGTTGAGTACAGCTGCATTGATGGTTGATGGTCACATCGTCGCCTGTGTTAGCGAGGAAAGATTTACACGAAAAAAAAATGACGAAGTATTACCTGAAAAATCAATTCGTTATGTTTTAGAGACAGGTGGAATTACAGCGTCCGATTTAGATCGTGTTGTGGTTGCTGGAACCGAGTTGAATGTTTCGACTCATATTATGAGAACTTATAGCTCTTGGAAAATTTCAGATTATATTCGTTCAATGGATGATTACTGGTATCCTAAATTATATGAAAAGAAGGACGTAGATTTTTACAAAGTATTTAAAGATAAAATCGATATCAATCAAGCGCCAGGGCCAGAAAAGTGGAAAAAACTTTTAAAGAATATAAAAGGGTATTATTCAACTAAAGATTGGCCTCACTATAAGGTTTTCTTACACGATTATTTTTATTCTATCCTCGGTAGAACGGACATTCCAATTGTTCACTTGGATCATCATACATGTCATGCCGCGTATGCGTATTGGGGATCAATTTGTAGGGGGGAAGATGTTCTCACATTAACCGCGGACGCCTATGGGGACGGGCTTTCTTCTACAATTTCTGTCATTAAAAAAGATGGTGGACTGAAAAGAGTTCATGAACTTGGTTCCAATGAATTTACCTTGGCCCGTCTTTATCGATATGTAACTCTAATTTTAGGTATGAAGCCTAATGAGCATGAATATAAGGTAATGGGCTTGGCCCCGTATGCTAAAGAAGAAATATTAAAAAAACCTTATGAAGTTTTTTCATCTACAATGCAAGTAAATGGTTTATCCATGGTTTACAAAAATAAACCGAAAGATTACTATTATTGGTTTAGGGAACGATTGAACGGAAGTCGTTTTGATGGAATTGCCGGCGGATTACAAAAATACACTGAAGAAATCGTATTAAAATACATCTCGAATGCTCTAAAATCCAAGAAAAAAACGAAACTTGCGTATTCTGGCGGTGTTTCTATGAATATTAAAACCAACATGCTACTTCATGAAGAAAGTGTGTTGAAAGAGCTTTATGTCCCTGGATCAGGAGGGGATGAGTCTTTGGCTATCGGTGCTTGTTATGCGTATATGGATCAAGAAATTGGAAGTCGAGAGCTTACTCCACTTGCGAATTTATATCTTGGTCCTGATATGGATGTTAAAGAAGAAGCAACGGTTGTTTCCGAGGCGAGGAAACAATTTTTTGTCAAAGAATACAATCCAACTCTCGCTGCTCAAATGTTGGCAAAAGGTTTCGCTTTCGGAAGGGCGGTAGGTCGTGGAGAATTTGGTGCCAGATCGCTTGGAAATAGGGCGATTTTGGCCGACCCGAGAAACTTTGATACGATTGGTGTTATCAATGAGAAGATCAAGAATCGAGACTTTTGGATGCCATTTGCCCCTTCCGTTTTACGTGAAGACTTAAATGAATATACTATAAACCCGAAAAATATTGATTCTCCCTTTATGTCGATAGGCTTTCGAACCACAGCTAAAGGAAAGGAAGCTTTGCGGGCGGCCACTCATCCTTCTGATGCTACTGTGCGGCCGAATACGGTGACTCAAAAATCAAATCGAGAATACTATACTTTAATCAAAGAGTTTAAGAAAATAACTGGAGTCGGTGGATTACTGAATACCTCCTTTAATTTACATGGAGAGCCAATTGTAAATGGTTCTAAAGATGCTTACCGTGTTTTTTTAAAAAGTGGTTTGGATGCGATCATTCTTCCAAATTGGATTATCTCTAAAAAGGAATTTTAAAGATCAGTTCTAATTGATTTCGTCGCGGTCAAAAATCTCGATTGAGCAGATAGGAAAATAAATATGCCCGGATTTGAACTAATAGGAAATGAAGAGTTTGGAGAATTGGAGGATTTATTTCAAAGGAGTAAAATACTCTTTCGGCATGGATTTGACGGGATTCGGAATGGGGTTTTTAAGGTAAGAGAATTTGAACTTGCTTTTGCGAAATATTTCGGGTTTCGGGATGCCTTAGCGGTTACTTCCGGAACCGCAGCTTTGAAAGTAGCGATGAAAGCCGCTAATATTAAACCTGGGGATGAAGTGATCACGCAGTCTTTTACATTCTTAGCAACTGTGGAAGCGATTGTAGAAGCAGGTGCTACTCCAATCATTTGTGAGATAGATGAATCTCTCAATATGGATCCAATTGCTCTTGAAAAATTGATCACTCAAAAGACTAAGATGATTGTTCCAGTGCATATGTTAGGTGTCCCTGCAAGGATGGATCAAATTCTCGCGATTGCCCGAAAGCATAATCTTTTAGTTATGGAGGATACCGCCTGGGGATGTGGCGGAAAATTCCAGGGTTCCTACCTCGGAACTTTAGGAGATATTGGTAGTTTTAGTTTTGATTTTGCAAAGATTATAACTACTGGCGAAGGGGGAATGATACTTGCAAAGGATCAGAGTTTATTGGAGAGAGCTAAAGCATATCATGATCATGGGCATGAAAATAATCCAAAGCTACCACGCTGGGAAGACTCTAGGAGTAGTTCTGGTTTTAACTATCGAATGACAGAAATGCAGGGCGCCGTTGGTCTTGCTCAACTTAAAAAGTTGGGTGAAATCGTGAAGTTACAAAGAGCTAATTTAGAGAAAATTCAATCAGTTGTATCTCAATATGAAGGCATCCGTTTTAGAGATGTTCCCGAGTCTGGTGAAGAAACTGCTGACGCTTTGGTCTTTTTTACAAAGACTCCAAAATTGGCCCGTGCTTTTCGGTCAGCGATGCTCGAGGAAGGTCTTGGTACTAAAATACTTCCCGAAGCTATTTCTTGGCATTTTGCTGGAACTTGGAATCATATTCCCGAACTTGTTCGTCAATATCCTAATTTGTTCGAAGCTTTTCCACGCTCTTTAGAATTATTGGATAGAAGCGTAGCCATCCCAATTCAAGTAAAGATGCAAGATCAAGTCTTGGATAAAGTGAATTCTGCCATGATTAAGGTGTTTAAAGGTAATTAAGAATGAAGATATTAGGTATTAATGCATTCGGACATGATACGTCAGCTGCTCTCGTTATCGATGGGAAATTGATTGCGGCGGTAGAAGAGGAACGGTTGAATCGAGAAAAAAGCACTCGCGCTTTCCCTAATCTATCGATAGAGTATTGTTTAAAAGAAGCGAATATTAAATTTGAAGATGTCGACTATATTACTTATGCGTATCAACCATATCTTTGGTTGACCCACAGATTTTTGTATCATCAATTGCGCTTTTTTCCTCAGGCTTTGGGGGAACTTAAGTATGTGAAGCGTATGATTTCAAAGTTTATGTTTTTGAAATCCAATATTCAAAAAGAACTAAAAACGAATAAGCCGATTATATTATTGAAACATCATGATGCGCATATGGGAAGTACATTTCTTGTTTCTCCGTTTGAAGAAGCGGCCATCTTGACATTGGATGGATTGGGTGAATATGAGACTAGTGTACAAGCTGTCGGTAAAGGAACGTCGATCAAAAGATTGGATCATATTCTTTTTCCAAATTCACTTGGGTCAATGTATGCTTGTATTTCGCATTTTGTCGGATATACGGCAGAATTGGACGAGGGAAAAGTTATGGGGCTTGCAGCATATGGAGATGCTTCGGAATACTATAATGATTTTAAGAAGCTCGTTAAACTAAAAAAAGATGGAACCTTTCAATTAGATTTATCTTATTTCGAATATCATAAAAAAAGAGATACCTGGGTAAGCGATAAATTTTATAAAGTTTTTGGTCCGAGGCGTGCCAAAAATGAAGAAATGACTTCGCGTTATATCAATGTAGCTGCTGCTGCCCAAAAGGTTTTGGAAGACACGGTATTGCATATTTCTGAATCGCTATATAATAAAACCAAAATGAAGGCGATTTGTTTGGCCGGTGGGGTGGCGCTGAATAGTGTTGCAAATGGAAAAATCGTTGAACAAGGTTTGTTTAAGGATATTTTTATCCAACCTGCAAGTGGGGATAATGGCCTTCCCGTCGGCGCGGCTTTTTATGTATATAACACTCTAAAGAAACAAAAAAGAGTGTTTGTGGAAAGGGATACCTATCTAGGTCCAAAATATCCAGAGCAAGATATTATTAATGCTTTAAAGAAATATAATTTACCTATTTATAAATCAGATTCTGTCGCTAAAGAAGCCGCAGTGATGTTGACAAATAAAAATGTGATCGGGTTGTATCAAGGGCGAATGGAATTTGGTCCTAGGGCTTTAGGAAATCGAAGTATCATTGCGGATCCCCGGTTTGAAGAAATGAAAGACATTGTAAATGAAAAAGTAAAGTTTAGAGAAGCCTACCGACCATTTGCACCGGCCATTTTAGCAGATCATTGCAAGGACTATTTTGAAAATGATTATACCTCTCCCTATATGCTGCTTGTTTACAAAGCAAAACCGTTTGCCAAAGATAAAATTCCTGCAGTCGTGCATCAGGACGGAACGGGAAGGGTACAGACGGTAGAAAAGGAAATTAATCCAAGATATTATAATATTATTGAAGAGTTTTATAAGATTACTAACGTTCCGGTAATTATGAATACATCGTTCAATATCAAAGACGAGCCGATCGTGTGTAATCCTGAAGATGCGGTACGTTGTTTTTTGGGAACCAATATTGATGCGTTAGTATTGGAAGATTATATTGTAAAAAAGACTGATATTGATATGAGTAAATATGGTAACCAAGAAGATTATCGCCACAATAGAGGCCAGGCTAGCAAGCACTAGATTACCCGGAAAAGTTTTACTGCCTTTAGGCGGGAAACCTGTTCTTCAATTTTTGGTCGAAAGACTCAAGCGTTCGAAGTTTATAGATGAAATCGTAATTGCGACCTCTTCTAATATTGAAAATGATGCAATTGAAAGTCTGACTAAGGAGATCGGGATTTATTGTTTTCGTGGAAGTGAAGATGATGTTTTGAGTCGTGTGATCGGCGCGGCGGATTCTAGGAAAGCTGATATTATCGTTCAATTGACGGGAGATTGTCCCTTGATGGACCCTGAGTTGGTTGATGAATGCGTGAATAAATATTTAGATGGTGGTTACGATTACGTTGCAAACGAATTAGTGCGGACTTATCCGATTGGAATGGATGTTGCTGTTTTTTCCTTATCCTTATTAAAAGAAACATATTTGGAAAAGGATCTTACGCAGATGGACAAAGAGCATGTAACTACTTATATAGTAGAAAGGCCGATTCGTTATAAATTGTTGAATGTCCGAGCAGATAGAGAACGGGATCGTCCGGACCTTCAACTGACTTTGGATACGAAAGAAGACTACTCTACATTGAGTTCTATCGTTGATTCTTTATACACGAAAAAAAACGATTTTAATCTAAGAGATATAATTCAATTTTTAGATCAGTACAAAGAAGTTTCTGCAATCAATTCAGAGATCAAAAGAAAAAAGAAAGATATCCGTAAGCTAAGTGTTGGTCTTGTCGGTCTTGGAAAAATAGCAAGTGACTATGATTCTGGTATCGACGGTATTGAGATCAATAGTCATACGAAAGCGTTTCTTAAAAATGAGTTTGTTGAAATTGTGGCGATTGCCGACCCAGATATATCGAAAATTCAAAATTTTAAAATGAAATGGGGTTTCGAGCCGATATCTTTTGTTGATTTGGATTCATTTTGGACATCAGAGATAAATCTAGATCTATTGTCGATTTGTTCAAATACAGCATCGCATTTTGAAATACTGAAAAAAGCGATGGAGAAAAATATTCCTTATATTTTGTGTGAAAAGCCAATCACCGATAAAGAAAACGAACTCAATGAAATTGTCGAACTTTCTAAAAGATCCAACTCTAAAATCATTGTGAATCATATCCTTCGTTGGGAGCCAGGAGTTAATTCGATTAAAGAAAAATTAAGGCATGAGAAAATTCAGAAAGTAGTAGTTTTTTATGCTAAGGGTTTTCTCCATAACGGGATTCATGTTGTAGATTTATCCTTATATTTCTTTGGAAACCCGAAAAAAATAATAAAAAGAAAAGAACATATTGATGGATTTGGTTATTTAAATTTTGATTTTGATTTGGTATATGATAGTTTTGAAATTTCTTTTTTTGCTTTGGATGAAGAGAAATTTAGTATTTTTGAATATTCTATTTATACAGATTTAGGTAAGTTTGTTATAGATGAGTTAACTTCGAAAATGAAATACTTTTCGATTGTAAAACATCCGAATATCGAAGGATACCGATATATTGGTTCCAACGCGGAGGAAATCAAATGTCTACAATTTCAAAGTATGAAAAACGTCATTGATGATGTGATTCTTGGGATTAGAACTGGAGATGAATCTTATTTTAAATCGGATTTAAAGGCCACTTTATCTACAATGAATATTTTATTCGATATTATGAGGACTCCATGTCAAAACTAGTTTATAAAGGTGGATCACCCGCGTTTTCTGGAAAGCTTATCGATTATAATCCAATCGGTAAAGAAGAGAAAGATGCGGCTATGGCCGTACTCGAGTCTGGTAAGTTATCGGGTTTTGTGGCAACTGGTGATCATCGATTTTATGGCGGTGAGAAAGTTCAAGAGTTCGAATCCATTTTCTCAAAGAAAATCGGTACAAAGTATGGAATTTCCTTTAACTCAGCGACCTCTGGTTTGGTTGCTGCAATTGGAGCTTTGAGATTAAATGTAGGAGATGAGGTTATTGTACCCGCACAAACTATGTCAGCTTCGGCTGCCTGCGCTCTTGCATATTCTGCAATTCCAGTATTTGCAGACGTTGAAAAAGAAACGTATGGATTAGATCCAAATTCAGTTCGCCAGAGAATTTCCGAAAAAACAAAAGCAATCGTAGTCGTTCATCTATATGGACATTCTGCTAGAATGAACGAAATTTTAGCAATTGCTAATGAATTTAACTTAAAAATTATTGAAGATTGTTCTCAAGCACCATTAGCGCAATATCATAATAAGAATGTTGGAACCTTCGGTGACATCGGTATTTTCAGTCTTAACTTTCATAAACATATTAATTGTGGGGAAGGCGGTATTGCCCTTACTAATGATGAGGAGTTACGAGAAAGGCTTTGTCTGATTCGAAATCATGGGGAAGTCAAAGGGTTTTCTGGTGATTTGTCCCATACTATCGGATGGAATTTTCGTCTTACCGAGCTTCAAGCGGCAATTGCCGTTGAACAGACAAAAAAGATGGATTTTTTGATCGGCATTAAACAAAAACAGGCTACGAAATTAAGCAATCTTTTATCCGGATTTAAATGGATTAGAACTCCGATTGTGGAAAAAAATTGTTCCCACGTATATTATGATTATCCGATGCAATTTCAATTGTCAAATAATGGAATGGATCTAAATCTTTTGAGAGAAGTGACCGCTTTAGAAAATCTTCCGATTACTGATTCGTATAGGCCGTTGTATTGGCAATCTTTGTATCAAACCAAGATATGTTATGGAAAGGATCACTTTCCATTTAACTTATTGTCTAAAAAGAACGAGAATAATTATCAAAAAGGAAGTTGCGTTAACGCGGAAAAATTATATCTGCAAGAATGTCTTACTTTCGAAATATGTTCTTATGATCTAAATGATTCTGTATTGGAATGTTTTCCAATTATGTTTGAGAAAATAGAAAAAGAATTCTTTTGAAGGCTCTGATTACATTCAATCATCCCGGAGGAAAGAATGTCGTTCTTCCAATAGCGAGGCATCTGTTACGCGAAAATTCTGATCTAGAATTAGACTTTGTGATAACGAGTGGTTTAGAAGAATTGGAAAAAGACCTTCAAGCTCGAGCTAAGGTATTTCTGTTTCCAGAGGTTGTAAACTCTGAAGAGCTACAGATTCTTAATTGGAATCAATATCGATTTATTTTGGCTGGAACAAGCATATCCGGAAATCTTGAAAAGGTGGTCGTTCGGGAAGCGCGAAAGAATAAAATTCGATCTTATTCAATTGTGGACCATTGGTGTAATTATCGTACTCGCTATGAAGAAGTAGAGAATACTTTGGATTCAATGCCTGATGTAATTTTTACTCCTGACGATTTAGCAAGGCATGAAATGACGGATCTGGGATTTGATCCAAGTCGATTAGTTACTTCCGGTCATCCTGGTTTAGGTCAAATCGGTATACGTGCAAATCCGATTTCTGATTCAATAAAAAAGAAGATCCTAAATAAGTTAGAGATTTCTCCAAGTTGGAAGTTCGCAGTTTTCATTTCAGAGCCGATTTCTCAGGATGAAAATAGTGATTCGTTGTTAGATGAAAGGAAAGTCCTTTCTGACTTTATTACATCGAATCTGAATTGGCTTGAAGAGAATAAGATCAAATTGTTTGTTAAGTTACATCCGAGAGAAGATGCAGATAAATACCATTTTCTATCGATTCCTACGATTCCGAAAGAGATGGATAGATTCGAAGTCGTTCAATCTGCTTCTTTCGTTTTAGGAATTGATTCCATGTTATTACTTGAATCCTCTTTGTTAGAGGTGCCTACATACAGTCTTTCAGTCGGTGCAGGTGGAAAATTATCTATTGGTGAACGTTTAGGTTGGGTGAAGAGCTTTTCTCAAAGAGAAAGGGATTTAATTTTAACTACTAATATAAGCTATTTAAATAAAGATTATCTACGCCATAGGGATTCCGTATTAATAATTTCTTCAATGCTTCAGTTTTCATGATAATGAAGACCAAATAAATATGGAAAGTGTTTTCTTAGAATCGGATCTTGTATCTCTTAGTCCTCTGACTGTGGAAGATTATTCAGAGAGCTATTTAAATTGGCTAAATGACGAAGAAGTCAATCGATATTCGTATCGTCGATATTTTCCGATTACAAAAGAATCTTTAGAAAAATTTTTAAGAGAAATCTCAAATCATTCAGATGAAGTGCAATTTTCTATCAGAAGAAAAAAAGATCTAGTTCATATTGGTAATATTTGTCTTAAATCGATTCATTGGCAGGCGCGATGCGCTGAGCTTGGGATTTTAATCGGAGATAAATCCGCCTGGGGTAGAGGGTTTGGCACGTCGGCGGTTGGGCTTATCGTTAAGTATGGATTTCTCCGTTTGAATTTAAATCGAATTGAGATAGGCACTTTCAATCCTAGTGCCGTAAAGATGTTTGAAAAAAATCAATTTCAACACGAAGGTGTAAGTCGCCAAAAAATTTATATCGATGGCGCCTATCATGATGATATCAAGATGGCGGTACTTGCAGAAGATTTTTTTAAAAAGATTAAGTTGTAGAGTAATAAATTATTATAGTAAATGGGTGATAGATATAATGAAAATATTAGGAATTTCTGATACACATGAGGCTGCTGCTGCTTTGATGATTGACGGAAAGATTATAGCCTCCTCTGCTGAAGAACGTTTTTCTAGATTGAAATCTGATATGGGTTACCCTTCTAAAGCGATTCGTTTTTGTTTGGATTTTGCGGGAATTCAACCACAGGATCTTGACGCTGTGGCTCTTGCAACAAATGATAGTCCTGCGGCTCATATAAGGATTAAGAGAGAAGCTACATTTTCGATTAAAGATTGGATTGATGAGCAAAATTTATATTGGAAGAAAAAATTTGCAGGTGAAAGCCCATCTTATTTTAAGCTATTTGCTGAAAACCCGAAGTATATACACGACACTTCTTACAATTACGAAGGTATTTTTAGCGAATCGAATGGAGTGGATCAAGAAAAGTTTCGTAAGGTTCGATTTAATAAGGCAAAGAACGATTTAGGAGTTTCGGAAAAGATAATCCATTTTATCACGCACGAGCATTGTCATTCTTATTACGGTTATTATGGAGCAAATATTCGAAAAAAGGCTCTTGTTTTTACCTGTGAAGGGGAAGGTGATTATTCGAATTCAACCGTAAGTATTGCCGATTCAGATGGATTGGTAGAAATTGCGCATACGAAAGAAAATCATCTGGCACATTATTATCGATATATTACTTTAATTTTAGGTATGAAACCTAATCAGCACGAATATAAAGTAATGGGTTTAGCCCCTTACGCATCCGAGTATGAAATTCAAAAAGTTTTACCTGTGTTTGAAGGTTTGTTGGATGTAAAAAATGGAAATTTAGTAAAGGGACGTAAAATTCCTGATAGCTATTTTCATTTTATAGAAGCTTTTCAGGGCCTTCGATTTGATGGTATTGCAGGTGCATTGCAGCGATATCTGGAAGATAGGCTGAGTGCTTGGGTTTTATACCATATTAAAGAAACCGGAATTAGAGATATTGTTTTTAGTGGAGGAGTCGCTCAAAATATTAAAGCAATGAAAGCTTTGAAGGATTTACCTGAGGTAGAGAGCGTATTTGTAAATCCTATTTCAGGCGATGGGTCCTTATGTATTGGAGCTTGTTACAAATATTATAAAGACCTTAATAAATTAAAAAATCCAGATTCTCTTACGAACATATATTTAGGGCCGTCATATGATAAAACAGCAGTTGAGTATTCAATTGCAAAGCGGAAGACAAAGGAAAAATTTAAAATTATAGAATCTTATCATGTCGATGAGGTAGCGAAACTTTTGGCTGAAGATAAAATTTTAGCTCGATGCGCAGGGAGGATGGAGTTCGGACAAAGGGCGCTTGGAAATCGCTCGATTCTTGCTAATCCTTCGAATTATGATAATTTACGAAAGATCAATCAAAAAATTAAAGGTCGGGATTTTTGGATGCCATTTACTCCATCTTTATTGGATTATAGGGCAGGGGATTATTTAATTTCTCCCTTCGATTCTCCGTTCATGACTGTTGCTTTTGATTCTACAGAATTGGCTCGTAAGCATTTGGCGGCTGCAATTCATCCTGCAGACTTTACAGTTCGCCCTCAAATTTTAAAAGAAGAAAGAAACCCTGAATATTACGCTTTAATCAAAGCTTTTGAAAAATATACTGGGGTCGGAGCACTTTTGAATACTTCTTTTAATCTACATGGGGAGCCGATCGTATGTTCTCCGGAGGATGCTCTTCATACGTTGGAGAGGTCAGAACTTGATGGAGTAATATTTGATGATCTCTTAGTTATAAGACTGTAAAATTTCGTTTTAAAGTTAAAGCTTTCAATGCATGTATACATTTTTTGTAGCCCTCCGAGAATTTCGTGGGTAAAAACTACTCCATAAATGACGGTGAGAAGAGGTGTCAAATGAGTCTCCGCCAAATTTCGTCATTGAAAAATCATAACATAACCAATGAATACTATTTCTAATGAACCCAAACGAAAATTTAGAAATACATTACTCTCTACTATTAGGCATCTCATCTCCTTGGTCTGTTGAAACCGTTGAATTAAATGTATCAGCAAAGAAGGTAGGTATCGAAGTCTCATTACGATGAGAAGGAAGCGGTAGAGTGTCCGGATTGTGGAAAAAAATGTCCACGCAAAGATCATACTGAAAAAAGAACCTGGCGCCATTTGGATACGATGCAATTCCAGACATTGATTCATGCCCGAATTCCACGTGCGGAGTGCAAAGAGCACGGTATAAGAAACGTAAAGTTACCTTGGAGAGAACCGTATTCCCGGTTTACGTTGTTGTTTGTAAAATTCGCAATCGATGTAATCAAAGCTTGCGGGAACGTATCGGATGCCGCAGCGCTTTTGAACTTGAGTTGGGATGAAATCCACTTGATTCGGAAAAAAGCGGTGGAGCGCGGTCTTCGCCGTAGAAAGGATCACAAAATAAAGTATCTCGGAATTGATGAGAAGAGTTTTCGAAGAGGCCGCAAATACATCACGGTTCTCAACGATTTACAGCGCCAAACGGTCATTGAAGTTAAAGAAGGAAAATCTAAAGAAGCTGTCACTCAACTACTTTCGTCTTTAAGCAAAAAGGTGAAACGTTCCTGCGAGGCTGTCGCTGTCGACATGGATCCTGTTTTTAAAACAGCCATCGAAAAGAATCTGCCGGATGCCGATATAGTCCACGATAAGTTTCATATTTCACAATATCTGAATGAGGCGGTGGCTAATATTTGGAAAGATGAGAATCGCAGACTGCGTAGAGTAAACAATGAAACTCTTTCCGGAACTAAATTTCTCTGGCTTACCAATCAGGAAAATCATTCTGATAAGCAAAAGGAAGCTTTCAATTCTCTTAAAGTAAATCTGTATAAAGTCGGGAAAGGATGGCAGAGAAAAGAGGTCTTTCGTTTATTTTGGTCTTTCCGCTATAAGGGTAACGCGAAAAAGTTTTTCAAACGTTGGTATTTTTGGGCTACTCATTCTAAACTTAAACCTATTATTAAAGTCGCTAAGATGCTTAATAAAAATCTAAAATTTATCCTCACCTACTTTGCTCATCGGATCACAAACGCCGGTTCGGAAAGTATTAATTCAAGTATTCAGAAAATTAAATCTAACGCAAGAGGATTCAGAAATTTCGATTTCTTCCGTGTCGCTATTCTCTTTCATTTAGGTGGTTTGGACGTTTATCCATGATTTTTCCGGAAGAGCCACATTGTGCAAGTAGTAAAATAAATTCTATCTAATAAGGAGCAAAATTGAAATGAAACTAAGAAAGGAAGTTGAAGAAACAAGAAGAAGCTATCATTTGGAACCGACTCTAAATAGCGTCCATCGCTCCTCATTATTGGTTCCTGAAATTCCAGGGTCTATAGCAGAAATTTCTTTTTTAAATCATTTTTTAATAAAACGTAACAACAGGTATGTAGCATGCCGAATTACGGCAATTGATCTTGAAGGGCGTCGAATTGAATCAAGACAGTATCAAATCGATGAGCCTCGCGTTTATACGTTTACCCTATCTGGAATGGTAAATATTTCTGTATCTACTTATCTAGTAGAATTTTTCTCTAGTGCAAATCTATTTATCCCTTTTCCCGCCGTTATGATTATGCATAGGGGACCCGGTTTTCTAAATCAGGTCCATGCGTATAATCGTATTTTAAATGATATCTTTGAAGAAGATGTGGTTAATAAGGTTCCTGTTCGCGAGGCTTCAATCGACTTGGATTTAAATAAAAATAGCTCAACATTTGTTATATTTACGGCAGGTCAATTTGAGTGTGAAGGTGAGCTTGTTTTTCAAATACTTACTGCTACTGATGTTTATTCAACTACTTATCCATTGAAAATAAAACGCTTTGGTAATCAAAAAATAGTTATTCGTGAGATTTTTCCAAATCTTCCAGCTGATATAAAGGGAGTTCTTAAAATTCAACAACCTTCTCAAGTGTTTTTTTATGGACGATTAATGGTTGGAAAATG
Organism: Leptospira weilii; assembly: GCF_006874765.1. NCBI lineage: Bacteria > Pseudomonadati > Spirochaetota > Leptospiria > Leptospirales > Leptospiraceae > Leptospira > Leptospira weilii. The sequence goes on along the minus strand of NZ_CP040840.1, from coordinate 2,883,438 downwards.
CATGAGTGATAGCGATACTTTTAGTGCTAATCATAGTTACTATGATTCTTCTGAAACACATGAATATTGGGATAACAATCTTTCTTTACGATTTTTTCCTTTTTTTCAAGAATTAGAAAATCGAGTTTGTCTTTATCCAATTGCATCTCCATCTACTTTAAGAATCTCTATATTAGTAGTGTCAGTCGATGGCTTAAAACAACGCGAAATAGAAGTGGGAACTTTGACATCTCCAGGAACAGAGTTGATTGATGTTTCGGTGACATCACTTGCAGAAGTGTTAGGTTTTTCTGTTAGAGAAATAGGATCTTTTGCAGTAAAAGCCTATTCTGATACAGGTCGTATTCCAACTCGTATTAGCCAGCAATTAATTTATGGCAAAAGTAACCTTCCTTCTTCTATTAATGTAATTCTTGTTAATTCTGAAGAATTTGTTCCGACAGGAAGAAATGGACTTACATGGGGTCAATCGGTTATTGGTTCTCATTATGATTCATGGTTAGGTATTATACATCGTGGTATGCCTGAAAGCCCTAAAGACAATGATTTAATAGAAGTTACTTTTTATGATATAACTGGAGAAATCGCGCGTCGAACATGGAGAATTTCTTATGGCGTGGCGGTCCGAATATCGATTAAAGAGGAACTTGCAAATGAAATTGGTAGTTTATCTGATGAAGTACCATCTTATATTTGGTGGGTTATAACGACCCCGAAACCTGTATACTATGCTTATTCGGTTACGTTAAATCAGAAAACAGGGAATTGTTCTGGTGAACACGGTTTCTAGTCTTTAATATTAGAATTGTAGCAGAATTAAAAATCCTTGTACTCCTTTTGTAGAAATATTGATTGATATCATAAATATAGAGAAGATATTGCGTGATCCGCGAAACTGTAGCGCGAATATGGGAATGAGGGCAAGAGAATTTCAAAAGCTTCTGAGCTTTTACTGTGGAGTAATAAACAAGTGAATAAAGCAAGAAACCCGTGGGGAGGCAGCAGATGGAAAATCATCGATTCCCACCGCTCGCGAGAAGTTATTTTTCATACTTTCTTATCTGAAAAGCCCCCGACATTCGGTGTTCTAGGATCCAACTTTTGAATGGATCGCTCCCTTGCGTGCTTGTCAGGTCCAGGCTCTGATCGAGATTCTTATGGAAACATTGAGACGTGTAGGGACCCTTTCAAAATAATCCTTTAAGAGAAAAGCAAGAGTAAATTTATGAAAGCCTTTCTTGGTCTAATGGTGATCGGAGACGGAACCGAACACCGTCGCAGAAGGTCTCAAAGCCGCGAAAAGCAAAAAGAATTTTATTCGGCAAGAAAAGATGCACAGGGTTAAGAACCTGGTAATAACTGATCGGAAAAAGAAAATTCTATATGTAATGGAAACGGTAGCAGGCAAGACACACGGTAACACTCTTTTTTGGAGCAGAAGGTTAACGAATCCTACCGAATATTATTTGAAAATTTAGGAACTATAGAATCAGCAGAAAACGAGTCAAAATTGAAAATGTTTTCGCTGAAGTGTAACGATATAAGAATCACATAGGATGTTGTATTTTGAGGGATTAAGGGTAATTTCGCAGATTCTGTTTTTCGTGTCTCATGTAGACTGTGGAATTTTCATCTTTCGTTCTGAACCATCAAAATTTAATTCAGCTACAACTCTATTATAATACCTTGGTGATTTTTAGTATAAAATAATATATAATCATAAATTATAGGGTAACAATGATGGATAATGAAATGGCTGTTAAAAAATGCTTTGAACATTTTGGTGGACAATGGCTCAAACCAAATCCGGATCATACAAGAGATTTATTATCTCTAATTGCGAACTATATTCACGAAGGAGATGAACTTCTTGATATTTGTTGTGGTCATGGGCGCTTAACGATACCGTTAATTCAAGCTGGTTATACAGTTTTAGGAATCGATATTTCAGAAATTGTTATTGATTATGGTCGTATTCTATGTGCTAAAAGCGGCATCAAGTCTGATCCATTTGTAGTTGGTAGCATGAAGAATTTACCATTTTCAAAAGAAAGTTTTCATTTTAGTTTCTGTGTTTGGTCCAGCTTTAATTTTATGGTTACTTTTGAAGATCAGATAAGTTCTTTGAATGAAATGCATAGAATACTTAAACCTAATGGAAAGGCCTTGATTGAATGTGCTCTCCATGAAGAAGCAGGAAGTGTACAAGAGATTTCCACTGACGCAGTTAGCTATGAATATTTTCCGTTTACTCCGGAAGAATTTGAAAAACTTGGATCAAAGTCTTTATTTTCTCGAACTAATATTTCAATAGAAATTTTAGCAGGAAGAAAGCGTACTGTTGCAATTTTTGAAAAATGATTATATCTATTGGTGAAAATACATTACTGAAACTTTTAATCAGTCAGATTTCTAACAATTTTCTTTGTGATATTTTAGAAGAAGATATTTTAAAACAAGCTTTGGTCCCTGCCTTAACGAGATCTGAGTTATGTTTTAAGGAAAATGTAAAAAAGTATTATTGGACTGAGTCAGGAGACTTAATATTTAGTCCTTTTCATTCAGATCAGTATGCGACATTTCTTTATTTTCTTGGGCAAACATTATGGAAGGAATATAATAATACTGTTCTTGCTGACAAAGTTTATTGTTTAAATAAAATGTTAAATTCATTTGATCTTTTTTATAAAGTTGAACTTCCTCAAGTTTTTGCTTGTATTCACCCTGTTGGTAGTGTAATTGGACGAGCTTTATTTGGTAATTACTTTATTTTTCAACAAAACTGCAATGTTGGAGAGAATGGAGGAAAAAATCCTGTCATTGGAGATTTTGTTTGGTTGTGTGCGAATTCAAGTGTAATTGGTTCATCCAAAATTGGTAACAACGTGATTATTTCCTCTGGTTCAATAGTTAAGGATCAAGAAGTTCCTGATAATTCTATTGTATTTGGGATTTCACCTAATCTTATATTTAAAAATAAGCCAATTGACTATTTTTATCAGCAAAGTCCGTTTAAATCGCATGTTAAAGCTTCAATTTCTGGAGAATTTTAAACTTAATAAAAGTTTTCATTGGCTCTGGTTGTTGTTTCTTTAATTTTTTATTTTTAATGCATTAGAAATTTTAAATTTTTTATGAACTTTATTATTTTCTAAAATAAAGTGGATATTTTTTTACTAAAATTTTGAGGCTCTTAAGGGAAGTTCATGAGGAAGAACTATTCTACAAATCACGGCGAAAAAAGAAGGTAGATCAAAGAAGCCTTTAAGAAATTCTGGTCTTTCCATTACAGGGCAACGCTGAAAAGTTTTTCAAACATTAGTATTTCTTTAGCTACTCATTCTAAGTTAAAACCAATCATCAGAGTTGCAAAAATGATTAAGGAAAATTTAAAGTTTATTCTTATCTACTTTTCTTATCGAATTACCAACGTTGGTTCAGAAAATACTAATTCTGGAATTCAAAAAATCAAATCTAACACAAGAGGTTTTAAAAACTTCCAATTCTTTCGCATCTCTATTCTCTTTTATTTGGGCGATCTGGCATTTTACCCATGATTTTCCTCAAGGAGCCAATTTTGAATAGTTTTAGTTCTTTGATCTATGAGAAAATTGAAATTATGAAATATTTCTGGCCTACCTCAAAGATTTGCTAATTCATAGCATAACAGAATTAAACTGCATGAATTACTTTTGATTCATTCTCTAAAGTAAGTAAAAATGTATGACAAAATAATGATTTTTTCAAAATAATTTGTCTAATCCTAAAAAGATATCTAATTAAAATGAATTTTCAATCTATAGATAAAATATATGAACACATAGTAGCACTTTGTGAATTTGATAGACTACCTGGATCTGAAGAATACGATTTATCATTAGATTATGTTCTTACACAAATAAGATCTTTAGATTGCCAGTATAAAATTCTTGATTTTCCTGGAGAGGCGACTTACTGGAATTGGAGTCTTCCACTCGGTACGTCTCATTGGAAGGATGGTCGAAAAAATACCCAGGTTAAATTTAATAGGAATAGAAATTTAAAATTGCTGGAAGTTGTTGTTTCGGGAGAAAGCGAAAAGGAAATTTTCTTTATTACCCATTTATGCCATCCTAAACCTTCCGCCAATGATAATGCTTCTGGACCTGGGATGTTGATCGAATTGATTCGATACTTTGCTGAAAATAAACCAGAACTTTCCCTTCGATTTCTTTTTACCGTTGAATATTGGGGAACCGTTGCTTATTTTTCAAAGTTTTTAGAGTCAAGAAAGAATTGTATTGCCGGTATTTCTTTGGATATGGTTGGAGGAGACCAAAATTTGGCAGGATCCACTATGATTGTGGATGAAATTCCGCATCACCTAACAAGTAACTTGGATTTATTTTTATATGATCATATGCAAAGGCTTGCGCACACTGGAAGTTATAGAATGGTTGGGGAGCCAATACTATGGGCGAGAACTCAAAAAGTCTTTTATACAGGTGGAAGTGATCATTATATTTTAAACGACTCGACGGTCGCAATCCCATCGACGTGTTTGAATACTTACCCGGATCGTTTTTATCATAGACCGGAAGATACTCCGGACAAAATTTCGAAAGATACTTTAAATTTATTTTTTTCCACTGTGATTCATGCTATTCCCGATTTTGCGAAGTCTCTAAATCAAGACAAAGAACGATCCGTACTTTTGAATTTTGCTTCCATTCAAAAGGATTTGGTTCGCTATTTGAATGAAAAAATTCAATCTTCTGAAAAGCCACATCTAAAAAAAGATAGTTTTATGATTTGCCATTTTTTGAATCTTTTTGAAAGAAAGGCTGAAATTCAAAATTCGAAAGAAAGAACTCAACTCTTTCAATTGATGGATCAATTGTATTTGAGAAGCTTTGGGATTTCGCTTCAAGAAAAATCAATTGGCGGTACACCTAAATTTGAAAAAACGTATTTAGGACCACTTTACCGAAATCAATTATTTACCATTATTTCTGACGAGGAAAAAAATCGGCTTTTAAATTTTCAATTCATCGACCCGTTATACTTTGCTAAATGTGAGTTATCTATAAATTATCTGACTTTAGGTTATGAAATAGATGAAATTTCATGGTTAGTGGATTACCACTATAAAAGTAATAACGCTTTATTAGATGGGTTAACTTTTTTCTTAGATCTTCTGAAAAATTACAAATATTTAAAAAAACTGCATTGAAAGTAGGTATTTTAATTCAAGCAAGAATGGGGTCTACGAGGCTTCCAGGCAAAATCGCACTTCCATTTGGCGATACAACGATCCTGGGTTTTATGTTAGAACGTCTTAAGTTTTCTAAATTTCAGGAGAATGTTGTCGTTCTTACTACAGAAGAAAACATAGATGATAAAACCGAAGAGATAGCCAAGAAAAATGGAGTGAGCGTTTTTCGTGGATCTTCGAATGATTTGATTCAAAGGTATTTGAAGGCAGCCAAACGACACAATCTGGATATTATTGTTCGATTGACAGGAGACTGCCCTCTAATCGACTCAAAAATCGTGGATTCAATGGTCAGTTTATTTTTATATAATGAAGGGCGGGTTGAGTTTTTAACAAATTGTTTTCAACGGACTTTTGCTCGAGGGATGGATGTTGAAATTTTTACATTATCTTTATTAGAAAAATTAGATTTGATTTGTCATCTTCCTTATGAAAGAGAGCACATCGTTCCCTATATCGAGGAGAATGCCGGAGAATTTAAGTTTTTTGAATATCCAAATGAAAGGGACGATTCGAAGTATCGTTTGACTATCGATACGGTAGAAGACTATGAAACCTTAAAATTCTGTATATCATATTTTTCATCTAAAGAATTTAGTTACAATGATTTGATTCGAATGATTGAACAAAATCCATCTATCATTAAAAACCAAACCGTTCACCATAGGGCATATACAGAATGATGCATAATTTAGTTTTCAATTCATTCTCGTCTAAGACGATTTTGATCCATTGCGATCATAAAAGAAGAGATTCCAGTTCGAGCTTTTTAATTGCGTTTTATCTTAGAAAATTAGGATATAATGTGATTTTAGGTAGTCGATTGACCTCAAGGTCGCTGTATTATATATTTAGACCTGAATTGGTACTTTTGACCCATCCGAACAGTCTTTTAAATCCAAAGGAAATGGAGGAAGCTATAAAATACACTACGTTTGTACTCCTTCACCCGGAAAGTTCCGGCATGCTTAAGCATGCAATGATTGATCATATGCGAGGGGGTGGGGCTTCCATTGGTGATTTTTATAGTAAAAATATCAGTAAAGTTTTCACTTGGGGGACGTTATTAAAGGATTGGATTACAGAGGCAAAACTTTATAAATCAGAAGATGTGGAATCAATTGGTTGTCCTCGTTATGACTTTTATCTTAATAAAGATCAGAAGGAATCTCAAGGATTGGGAATGATGAGTTCTTTTACTGGAATTACGACTTTTGACAATAGAAATGTATTTCAATTATTGGACCAAGGTCGAGGTTTAGGGGGAATTATTTACGGAAAAAAGGGAGGCTATGAAGACATTCTTTGGACTTCGGCGGCTTTTGCGAGATTGTATCTGGAATTTTTGGATATATGGTGTTTTGATTTAAAATTACCTGTATATTTGAGATCTTATACTTTAGAGAATTTTAATGATATTAAGTATTTTAAAAATAAGTATAAGCCTTATTTAGAATTAGATAAAGATACTCCATTTGCAAAATGGCTTCAAGGTAAGAATGGAAATGTGTTTTGTTATTCTAGTTCCGTGATAGAGTCGATAATCAGCGGGGTTCCTTATATTTGTGTCCAAGGTATCATTGAAGATCGATTAGAATTTCACCAGCCTAGAAAAGAGCTGGCGGATGTTCGCGGTGAGTTATACAATTATACGTATAAACCTAAGTCGATTGAAGAGCTCGTTGAACTTGCAAAAAAGGCATATCAGGGTAAACTCCCCTTAAAAGCTTCTCCTAATAGTTCGGCTAAATTAAAAAAACTACTTTCTGACTATTATGGCTATCCGAAAGAAGAACCTTCCTCCTGGATATTGGCAAAACGAATCGATGCTTTGATTCGAGATAAGAAAAAAAATAATCAATCTTTTAATCTCTCTAGATTTAAAGATTATGCTAGATCTTGCTACAATGTGTTGCAACACCTGAAACCGAAAATGTTTAAAACTTTAAATGATTACCATTTAATGCCCTGGGACAAAAAAGATAGAATGTATGCAGAGGAACATTTCAATACATTAGAAGGAATTACGAAATCATGATTTTGAAAAATTTCTCTGATGAATTTCAAGATAAACTTGTTTTAATTACGGGTGGAAATGGACAGATAGGGTCGGAACTGGTCGAGTCATACTTGAACGTATCTGCTCATGTGATCTGCTTGGATCCAGAACAGCCTTCAATAAATTATAAATCAAATCGGTTCGAATGGATCAAGGCAGATATAACGAATCGTAAAGAAATAAAGGAGATTTTTTTATCCCTAGTGAATCAAAATAAAATTCCGGACATCTTAATTAATTGTGCCGGGATTTCTGTATTTACTCCTTTTGAGGATAGAACAGACGAAGAATTTAACGAAGTGGTGCATGTAAATTTGAACGGGACTTTTTTACTCTCTCAATATGCTTTCCGTCTTTGGAAAGAAAAAGGGAAGAAAGGAATCATTTTGAATTTCGGATCAATCTATGGTGTTTCGATTGCAGATATGAGAATCTACGGAGACTCCGGAAGAAATAGTCCTGAAGTGTATGCAATGACAAAAGCTGGGATTATACATTTTACGAAATACCTGGCAAGGTATGCCGCTCCTTATGGGATCAGAGTCAATTGCATTAGCCCTGGGGGAATTTTTGCAAATCAGAGTTCTGATTTTATTCAAAATTATATCTATAAAACTCCTCTTGGTAGAATGGGCAATCCAACTGATCTAGTCGGCGGTGTTTTCTTTTTAACCTCTTCTTTATCGGAATATGTAACAGGGCAGAACCTTCTCATCGACGGGGGGTTTACAATTGGGGATTGAGGAGAAGGATTATATTATTCTTCCCAAAACCGATCTCAAAGTTTCTCGATTGAGTATAGGGACCTGGCTATTTGGAGGTCTTCGTTGGGGTTATGTAGACAATCTGGAAAGTGAAAAAACTTTTTTATCCGCCCTCGATCTTGGAATTAATTTTATCGATACGGCTGACGCCTATGGAAAGGGGCGGTCAGAGGAATTTGTCTCTCGATTGACGAAAAATAGGAAAGAGCATTTAGTGATTGGGACAAAGGTAGGGGTTGTTTGGAATCCTGATGGTACAAGAAGGATCGATCTATCTAAAAGGCATCTTATCGAGGCGGCAGAAAGAAGTTTACAAAGGCTTAAATTAGACAAGATTGATTTATATTACTTACATGAGCCAGACCTAATTACAAATATAGAAGAGACGATAGAAGCGTTGCAACTATTAAAAGCTCAAGGTAAAATTCGCTATATCGGCCTTTCTAATTTTCCAAAAGAAACCGTTGCACAGTTTAATTCGATGATAAATGTTTCCTGTTTACAGGACGAGCTCAGCTTAATTCACAGAGATGCCGAATCTGCGAATCTAAAATTTGCAAAAGAAAATAATTTAGGATTTTTGGCTTATAGTCCTTTGTCAAAAGGACTCCTTACGGGAAAATTTAAATTTGATAGTCAATTTTCTTCTGACGACAACCGTTCGGGGAATGAAGACTTTTCAGGTGAAAGGTTGAAGGAAAATGTTGAGAAAGTAGATAGGCTTTCTCGACTTGCAAAAAAACTAGGACATTCTACATCAGCCGTTTCTATCGCTTGGGTTTTAGGTTTAGATTCAGTAACGTCTGTTGTCTTAGGCGCTAGAACGCAAGATCAATTAGAAGAGCAGATGAAGAGTCTTGAGATCGTTTTTGAGTTAGGGACGTATCAGCAAGTGGGTCAGATTTTTAGTTAAGGAAAATTTTATATGAGTCAAGAAATTACTTTAGGAAATATTAAAATAGGTGGTAATAATCCTGTTTTTATTATAGCAGAAGCTGGTTTGAATCATGGTGGAGATTTAAATCTTGCCTTACGAATGATTGATGAAGCGGCAGACGCAAAAGTAAGTGCGATAAAATTTCAAGCTTACAACAGTGAAGAACGATTTGGTGAAAATAAAGAAGCTATAAGCTTAGTCAAACCAGCAGAATTTGGAAAAAAAGAATTTTTATTATTAAAAGAAAGGGCACAAAAGAAAGATATTCTTTTTTTTGCTACACCATTTGATGTTCCAAATTTAAATATGCTCAAAGAAATCGGAGTTGAAATTTTAAAGATAGCTTCTTGTGATATTTGTAATATAACATTATTAGAGGCTGCTGCCAATTCAGGTTTGCTTGTAATTCTTTCGCGCGGAACGGCGTCCGTTTCTGAAATAGAAGCTGCGGTATCTATTTTTAAGAAAAAGAAATCCCCTTTTATTCTATTGCATTGCGTATCCTCTTACCCAATGAATGAAGTAGATGCAAATTTATCCGCTATTCAGACTTTAAAATCTAAATACGAATTTCCGATTGGATATTCGGATCATAGTAAGGGAATTGAAGTCCCTTTGTTTGCAGTTGCAAGCGGGGCAGAGATTATCGAAAAACATTATACTGTCGATCGAACTCTACAAGGAATCGATTGGGAAATCTCTGCGGAACCTAAGGAACTTGCTAAATTAGTTACAGAGGCAGAACGCATTCGTAAAATTCTTGGGCATGGAAAGTTAGAACCGCAAGCTTCCGAACAAGAAGAAATAGAATATAGAGATAGTCTTAGAAGAAAGTAAAAAAATGGTAATTGCATTTCGGGTGGATGGAGGGACTAGACCGGATATAGCAATGGGGCATATTTATAGGTCGTGTTTGATCGCAGATCAACTGAAAGCTAAATATAAAATTATATTTATATCTGAGGATCAGGAAGATTTTCGTCCAGGCCATCAGGAAATTCGAAAGCGTGGATATGATCTCTATTTAATTCAGGATAATCGAGTCGATTTTTTATTAAATGAGATTAATCCTGCTTTTGCGGTAATAGATTTATACGAATATTCTAAATCCATTTTGGAGCCGTTTGTTTTTAAGAAGGTTCCGATTTTAACTTTTGATCATTTTGACGACTCAAAACTGTTGTCTCATTTTCCAATCAATCCCGTGCTCATTGATCGAAGAGGGAAATACGATGGTTTGAAATATACGGTTATTCCAAATCCATTGAGATTTACCAAAAAAAAAACTGTCCAGGAAATATTTTTATCCTTTGGAGGATACGATTTTGGAAGAATTTCCAAACGAGTTCTTCAAATTTTATCCAAAGTTGTGGGTGACTTTAAAATTAATTTAGTGATAGGTTCCTCTTTTCCAAAAGATGATATTCTAGAGTTTATAAAAAAAGATTCTCGCGTTCGACTTTTTGAAAACCCCAAAAATTTTAACGAAATCTTGGCCGGATCAGATATCGCAGTGGTTGCAGGTGGGCTGACTTTTTTTCAAAGTTTGTCAGAAGGAATTCCGTGCATTGTGATTTGTCAATATAAACATCAGAAAGAGACTGCTCAAGCAATTGGAAATTCAGAGATGTTTAAGTTACTTGGGGTTTTTGATGAAATAGAAGATAGAGATATTCAATCTTCATTAGAAGAATTGATCAAAGATTCGAGAAAAAGAGAACAATATAGTCTAGCGGGAGTTAGATTAGTCGATGGATTGGGTTTGAACAGAGTAATTAATATAATAGAATCCGTGGTAAACAAATGATCGGTGTCATACTCCAACCAAACTACATCCCTTGGAGAGGTTATTTCGAGTTAATTGGTAAAGCAGACGTTTTCGTATTTTTAGATGACGTTCAATATACAACCAGAGATTGGAGAAATCGAAATCAAATAAAAACACAAACAGGTCTCCAATGGTTGACAATTCCAGTATTTCAAACTAGTAAATTTGGCCAATTGATCCACGAGGTAGAAATCGATAACTCTTCGAAATGGTATGAAAAACATCTAAATGCAATTACCCGCAATTATTCAAAGGCACCTTTTTTTAAAGAATTTAATGAATTATTAGAAATCTTATATTCCGGAAAAATTGATAATCTTTCTAATTTGGATATCGTATCTGTTGAGTGGATTTCAAAATATTTGGGATTAAATACGAAATTCATTCGTTCATCAGAAATCTTTAATGAAGGGCAGCGACAGGAAAAATTAATCAGTATTTGCAAAGAAGTAGGAATTACAACCTACATTTCCGGGCCAAGTGCTAAAAGCTATATTGTTCCTGAAAATTTTGAAAAAGACCATATTACTTTACTCTACCAAGAATATGATTATCCGAGTTATCCTCAGTTATATGGTGATTTTGTAGGTAATGTCAGTATATTAGATCTTTTATTTAACTGCGGTTTTGAAAGCCGTAAATATATATTTAAGGAATAAAACAAATGTCTAAACTTGCCATTCACGGCGGGGAGCCGGTTCGTAAATCCTTTTTAGTCTACGGTGCTCCTGATATCGGAGATGAAGAGATTCAGGCGGTCGTCAATTGCATAAAAACTGGCTGGCTCAGTACAGGGCCGAATGTACAAAAATTTGAGGCCGATATTAAGAACTACACCGGTGCAAAACATGCTGTAGCTGCAAATAGTTGTACTGCTTTGCTTCATCTTAGTTTAATTGCTCATAATATAGGTCCAGGTGATGAAGTAATCACTACCCCTATGACCTTTGGTGCGACAGTAAATGTGATAGAGCATGTAGGTGCTAAACCAATTTTGGCAGACTTATTACCTAAAAGTTTTCATATAGATCCTCAATCTATCAAATCCAAAATTACACCTAAGACTAAAGCTATCATGCCGGTTCATTATGCAGGTTCCCCCTGTCAAATGGATGAAATTAACGCGATTGCAAAGGAATATAACTTAGTTGTTATTGAAGATGCAGCACATGCAATTGGTGCAAAGTATAAGGGGACTTTGATCGGAGATGGCCAGAATCTTACTTCATTTAGTTTGTACGTAACGAAAAATATTGCTGCAGGGGAAGGAGGAGTCCTGACTACGAATAGTGATGAGCTTGCAGAGAAAATCCGTATTTACGGACTCCATGGAATGAGTAGAGGTGCTTGGCAGCGTTATTCAAAAAATTCGCAAATTCATTATGATATAGTAGTTCCTGGATATAAATATAATATGCCTGATATGAATGCTGCAATGGCGATTGAACAGTTAAAAAAATTAGAAATATTTACTAAAAAAAGAAAAGCGATCGCAGAGACTTATTTTGAGCGTTTGGCTGACGAAAATGGTCTTAAATTGCCTCATGCATTGATTGAACAAAATGAAGGAGACTTATGCACTTGGCATATTTTTCCAATCTTGATTAACCCGGAAGTTTTAAAGGGAAATAGAGAAGAAATCATGACCGCCTTGATCCAAGAAAATATTGGTGTAGCGACCCATTATCGAGCTATCTATGAACAACAGTTCTATAAAGAGAAGTATGGCCTCGTCCCAAGTAATTTTCCTAATTGTGAAATGATTTCCAAGAGGATCTTTTCGATTCCATTGTCTACAAGTATGTCGACACAGGATATTGAAGATGTCGTAAGTGGAATTAAAAAAGTATTCGGATATTTTAAAAAATAGAAATGATTCAAAAAGCGAATTATAAACAGATTTTATTAGAATTTTTCTATCTTGTTCAAAAGCATCCGATCAGCTCGTTTATCTTTTTATTGGGAATATTACTTTCTGGTAGTGTTCAATTAATCGGGTTTGGTCTTATCTATCCGGCTACAATGATGGCTTTAAACCATTCTCAAAATAAAGAACAAAATCCGATACTCAATAAGATTGAGTCAGTCTTTACTTTTTTTGACATTCAGTTGAATCTAACTAATGTAATCTTAGGAATTATAATTTCTGTAATCCTTTCCTCAATATTTTTACTTTTTGCTCAGTACTATCAACATAATTTCTTAAGAAAATTAGATATAAAGCTACGAAGAGATTTTTTTCAAAAAGTTTTAAATTCATCTTGGGGTGCTCTTTCGAAATTAAATCACGGAGAATTTGTCAGCATAGGGGCTCGAGAGATAGAAAATTATAAAGTTTTAATAAAGTATGATTTTATGATTTTGGCTAACTTGATTAATATTATCTTTTTTCTATTGTTTTCGCTTTTGGTGGATTGGAAAGTAATTTCTGTAACCGTTGGGCTAGTAGCTTTAAATTCCCTTGTATTTTTTCCTTTTTATAAAATTATAATGGCACTAGGACAAAAAAATGTAAAAGAGTTTTCATTATATAATTCTAATTTAATAGAAATAGCGAAAGCCTTTAAGTACATCAAAACAAGTTCCAATGAAAATAAGGTTCTTTCTTATTTAGATCGATATATTGTTTCTCTTCCTAAGTTTTATTTTAAATCAATGATTCTTTCGGATTTTACGGCTAGATTTTCAGAGGTTCTGATAGTAATCACTTTTGCACTTATTATTTATTTAAGTGTTGTAGCATTTCAAACACCTTTAGAGAATTTGACCGTAATTTTTGCAATCTTAATACGTACTTTACCAGAGGTAAAACTTCTTACCGATAATATAAATAGGGCTGTTCATTCCTCAGTTTCTAGGATTGCGATTGAGTCGATGTTGGATACTGTTTCTGCTTCTGAATACGGAGAAAAGCAAGCTCCATCTGTTTCTTTGGATAATAACGAAATTAAAAATATTTCGCTAGATAATGTCGAATTTGGATATAGTTCGGAGAGTTCACTTCTTAAAAATTTCAATTATGAATTTGAGAAAGGGAAGTTTTATGCGATTACTGGCCAGACAGGTGCAGGAAAATCGACTCTATTAGATTTAATTAGCGGAATTTTAAAGCCGCTTTCTGGCAAAGTTAAAATAAATCAAGTTTCATTAGGATCTTATGATATTAAAGAAATTCATAAAAGACTTGGATATCTCACCCAGGAGAATTTAATCTTAAACGGATCTATTTATGAAAATTTAATATGGGGACTTGATGTAGGTGTTTCCGAGGAAGAGTTGGAAGATGCGTTAGTGTTGTCTCAAGCAAAAGAATTCATTTCTACACGTAACATCCATGAAGAGTTATTTCAAAGCGGTGCAAATTTATCTGGTGGTCAAAAACAAAGGATTTCAATTGCAAGAGTTCTGCTCGGTAAATTTGATTTTATCTTAATGGACGAACCTACTTCTGCGTTGGATGCGTCTACGGAGCAGCAATTTATGGAAAATTTGGCCAAGCTTAAGGGCCAGATTGGATTAATTTATGTGACTCATAGAAAAGAAACATTAAAGTATGCGGATTCGATCATAGAATTTTGAATAAAGAATAAATTATAATCGTTATATGTAGGTAAAAATGCAAATTACTGATAGACCTGAAATCTTAAAGCTAATGTTAGGAGAGTTAGAAAAAGCTCCTGATATTTATAAACCGACTAATTATTGGTATTTACATCAGCAAGTTTTTATCAAAGAACTGAACAAAATTGGCCTGAAAGATTTTCGTAAAAGAAAATACTCAATTTTAGAAACATTTGGAGCAACGGATTTAGATTTTAAATATGGCCAAATTGATCTAAAAAGTAATAAATATTTTAATAATCGGTATGTGAGAGCTCTTCCTTTTTGGGATTCAGTTATTTCTTTTTTAAATAAGAAACTCAATCAGTATTTTCCGATCATACCGCCCTATAATATTAACTTTATGGAATTAAAGGAGATTTTATATGAGAGAGTGAATTTACTCGCAAAAGCTTCAAAAGCGAAACCTCTCAGTTCTTTCTCAGCTTCTTTAATTGGAAATCCGGAAGATGCATTTATCGTAGATGGCAAAAATTATACTTTAACTATTTTATATTATTATCTTCGTTATTTATTTTGTCAGAAAAATCTGGACTTCTCAAAAGTTAAAGTTATTACAGAATTAGGGTGTGGGTCGGGTAAACAAGTTGAGGTTTTGAAAAAGTTATATCCGGATATTATTTTTTTATTATTTGATATTCCACCGCAGCTTTATGTTTCAGAAAGTTATCTGTCTTCTGTTTTTCCTAAGGATGTGGTGACTTTTAAAGAAACGTTGGATATGGAAACAATTGATTTTTCGAAAAAAGGAAAGATTTATTTTTTTGGGAATTGGAAATTCCCAATTTTAAAAAATATGAAAATCGATTTGTTTTGGAACGCCGCGAGTTTTCAAGAAATGGAACCTGATGTTGTTTCCAACTATCTTAGCATTGTAAACGAATCTGCTAAGGCTATTTTTTTACAGCAGACAATGGAAGGCAAGGAGGAGGCCGTAAAAAAGGGTGAACACGGGGTCTTGAAAGCAACCACTTTAAAAGATTATCAAAATAATTTGAAAAAATTCAAACTTGTAAAAATCGAAAAATCACTTACCCCATTTGGAACGTTAACTGGGTACAGTGATTCCTTTTGGAAACGCAAATAAATAAGATTTTAATAATATTGTTGAATGAAAGAAAGTTCCCGTTTACTAGTTCTTACCGGACATCCTGATCTTTGGCCGAAAGCCGAGAATGAGGAAAAAAATGCCTTATATTTGGGTCCTTGGTGTTTTAGTCGTAATCAATTTCGTAAATTTTTTGAACAAGATGATTTTAAAATGGCTTCTTCGCCTTATAAAGATTGGAAGGATGTTGAGCTACATTGGATTTATATATCTAAGTTACATGATAGAATCATTAAAGCTCTAAGCAAGTATCTGAACGATTTTTGTGGCTTGCAAGAGTCTGAAAAGTTTTGGAGAATTCGAGTTTCCTATTGGCTTGTTCATTGGTTATGCTCTTATTATGATCGTTATTTGAATATAAAAAGTATAAAGAAAGAGGGCCCTTTAACTGTTTCTATTGTGATGACTGATCACAGCAAGGTTGATTTTCGTCCGAAAAGCTGTGAAGATTCTTTAGAACAACTAAAAGAGCATGAATATAATTTAATTATTTATTCAGAATTACTGAACTTTTTAAAACCTCCTTCGATCGTTCTTAAAAAAGAAAGTGTCGAACTTTTCCGAGTTTTTCGAAAGCAAAAGCAAACTCTAAAATCTAAAATACATTTTTTTTTGAATTATCAATTTTTTTTGGTTTTTTTTGGTCTTTTTTTTGGGGAATGTAAAGGAGTATCTTTTTTTTATAAAATTAGACTTTCACTTAAAAGCTTTTCGATTCAGAGATTCTGGTCTGTTATATTGAGGAAAATAAAAATACGGAAAAAAGAATTTAACTCTATTAATACTCATAAAAGAATTAATTTCTCTGATTATTTTGTTTCTAATAACGAATTCGAAAATTGCGTTTCTGAGAACATAATCAAACATATACCAGAATTAGTATTTACGAAAGAACCTTCCTTTGCGGAAGAAGGTATATGGATTGGATTTGATATATACAATTCTAAAAAAGCAGATTTAATTTCTAGATATACCTCTGGTAAAAATGGAAAATGGTATTCGGTTCAACATGGCGGAGGGTATGAGCAATATTTAGTTTTTCCTCATGAGAAGATTGAGTATGAATCCAGTGATGGGTTTATTTCGTGGGGCTGGGCTTCTAAGAATTCAAGCAAACTTACATTTTTGCCATCACCTCATTTAGTAAATCTTAGAAAAATGAATGTCGATTATAGACAAAAAAAACAGATTTTATATATTTCTACAGAACATTTTGCATATTTTCTTCGTTTGCATAGTACACTTAGACCAGAATTACAGTTCTCTTATCTAAAAGAGCAAGCTAACTTTATTGCGAATTTATCCGAAGAAGTAAGTAAAGATTTTGTATTTCGTGCATCAATCCAATTTGGATGGAACAATTTAGAATATTTAAAGAGAGAGGATAGTTTACCTAAAACTATTTCTTCTATAAATGAAGATATTTTTTCTCGAATTCTTAAAGCAAGGTTGGTTGTGGTTGACCATCTTGCGACTTCCTATATGGAGTCTTTTGCCTTAAATATACCAACTATTTTATATTTTAAAGAAGAAATGTTTGGGTATTCCGCTAAATTTAAACCTTATTTAATGAGTTTAAAAGAAGTCGGCATTTATCACGAGGATTCTTTTTCTGCTGTCCGATTTTTAAATGAAAATTATCATAAAATTGAGGATTGGTGGGCTTCTGAAGAAGTTCAAAATAGAATACAAGATTTCCTATCTGAATACGGTAGAGTTAATGAAAATTGGTTTGTTGCTTGGAAATCATTTAGTGATCAGTTGCTTCACCCCGCTTTTTAGATCTTTTGCACATTCTAATGCAAATAGTTGAATTTTCTAATGAAAAGGAATTTCTTACTCATTGTTTGAATAGGATAAAAGAAATTTCAGAGGAACGGATTCGGATCAAAAATGCTTTCCATGTTGTGCTCACAGGAGGGGAAACTGCTCAGTTACTTTACGGAGAATTAAAACATTTGAAAACAGATTGGTCAAAGTGGTTTTTTTATTTCGGAGATGAGCGATGTGTGCCGGAAAACCACGTCGATTTGAATAGTCTAATGGTTCAAAAAAATCTGTTCGAATTTCTGCCTGTGAATGAGAAACAAATCTTTATGATTCCGGGTTATCTTGGAGCAAAAAAAGGTGCTTTGGAATATTCAAAATCTATTCAATTAATTCCTTCTTTTGATTTGGTCCTTTTGGGTTTAGGTGAGGATGGTCACATTGCGAGTTTATTTCCAGGTATGGATTTGTCTGAAGAAAAAGATACAATTGAAATTTACGATTCTCCTAAATCTCCAAAAGAAAGAATCAGTTTATCTTTAAGAAAAATTAATTCATCAGATTGTATTTTAATTATCGCAAAAGGAAGAAAGAAAAAGGAAATTATTGAAAGAATAAAGATGGGCGAAACTTTACCAGTCACTTCTCTTTTTCCTAAAAAGTCAATTGAACTCTGTTATTTTTACGACTGACCGTTTTCGTTAAATAGAAAGGATTTTTAAATGAAAAGGATTGTCAAAAATTATATTATTAAAGTAGCTTCTTTTATTATTTTCCTCTTGAGAAAAGCATCAATTGGAAGATTTATTTTGGAAGTTGTCATCCATAATTTGATGAATCATGTGATCGAAGTAGATCACAAAGGAAAGATGTTCTTTACTGCACCGAATGACCTGAATCGATTTAGGGCAACGACGTTTTCCATTAAGGAGCCAGATACGTTGGAGTGGATTGATCAAATTGCGGAAAGCGCTGTGTTTTGGGATATAGGAGCAAATGTCGGTTTATATTCCATCTATGCAGCAAAACAAAAAAATGCAAAGGTTTTCTCCTTCGAACCTTCCGTTTTTAACTTAGAACTGCTTGCAAGGAACACCTTTTTAAATCGTGTCTCGGATCAAGTCGTTATCGTTCCTTTGCCTTTGTCAGATCGACTTTCAATCAATAAGCTACAGATGACAAGTATGGAATGGGGAGGCGCTCTTTCTTCTTTCGGAGAATTGTTTGGTCATGACGGTAAGCCTTTGGACCGAGTTTTCGAATACGCTTTGATTGGCCTATCGATGGAGAATGCAATTCACGAATTGAGTATTCCCGCGCCTGATTATATCAAAATAGATGTGGACGGAATCGAGCATATTATCTTGAAAGGCGGAAAGAAAATTCTCAAGAAAGTCAAAGAAATCCTCGTCGAGGTCAACGAGGATTTTAATGAACAATATGAAATGAGTCGAACCATCTTAGAAACAGCAGGTTTCGTTTTAAAAAATAAAAAAGGTTCCGCAGTTTCGAATACAGGTTCATTTCAAAATACGTACAATCAAATTTGGTTCGAAGACATTGAGTGTCACCGCGTATTTTGTTTTAGCAGTTAATTCTAAAAAAGGTAAATAAAGTTATGAATCTATTAGAAAAGGCTAAAGCTTTCTCCAAATCGTTTCAACAAGAATCCATCGAAGCGATTCAAAATTTGGATTTAGATGCGATTGCACAGGTTGCGGTTACTTTGTATGAGGCAAAAGAAAACGCTAAGAACATATTTTTCTTCGGCAATGGAGGAAGTCATGGGATTGCGTCTCATTTAGCCTGTGATTTTGGCAAAGGAACTAAAAACTCCGTACGTAAAGATCAGAAATACTATAAAGTTTTTGGATTGGATAACGCTGCGTGGTTGACCGCACAAGCAAATGACGGCAAGGAACCATTTATTCTTGGAAATTA
Organism: Leptospira weilii; assembly: GCF_006874765.1. Classification (NCBI taxonomy): domain Bacteria; kingdom Pseudomonadati; phylum Spirochaetota; class Leptospiria; order Leptospirales; family Leptospiraceae; genus Leptospira; species Leptospira weilii. Next base: position 2,864,159 of record NZ_CP040840.1, on the reverse strand, counting down.
TCCAGGAACTTATACGCACGGATATGACGGAGTTTTTGTTGGACAAATGGAAAACTTTATCAATTCCGGGGACATCGCATTCGGCATTTCCAGCTCTGGGAATAGTCCCAATGTGATTAATGCATTGTTATTCGCTAAAGAAAAAGGAGCAAAAACCATCGCAATGGTCGGATTTGACGGGGGGCAGGCTTTAAAAATCGCCGATATGGTCTTATTTATCCCTTCTGAAAAAGGGAAGTATGGAATCGTGGAAGGAGTTCATGAAGTCATTCATCATTTGCTCTATGAATTCGCCGTTCTATTAGAAAAATAATATATATGAATTCCGTAAAAGAGAAACTAAAGTCCGGAAAGTTTACAGTTGGATCCTGGATGCAAATTCCAAATACTTCGATCGCGGAAATTTTAGGAAGCGCCGGTTTTGATTGGATTACTTTGGATTTAGAACACGGTGCTTTTAGTTTAAATCTTCTCCCGGATCTTTTTAGAGCCATCAGTAAGAACGGAGCTTTACCTTTTGCAAGGGTAGCTCAAAACCATCCGAAAGATATCAAACAAGCTTTAGACGCAGGGGCTAGAGGGATTATCGTTCCTATGATCGAAACTGCTGAACAGGTGCAGGATTTTCTAAAATGGAGTAGTTATCCTCCGAATGGAACAAGGGGAGTGGGTTATTCGAATGCGAATTTGTTCGGAAAATACTTTGACTCTTATTCGAAAGAGATCAATTCGAACTTAATACGCGTCATTCAAATCGAAAATATCAAAGCGATCCAACAAATTGATTCGATACTTTCCGTAAAAGGAATCGATGTCATGATGATCGGTCCCTACGATTTGTCCGGTTCAATGGGATTGACAGGCCAATTTGAACATCCTGATTTTTTACACGCAATTGGAGAACTTCATAAGGCAGCAGAACGGAATGGAATTCCTCTTGGCACGCATGTGATCCAGGCGGACTTTCAAAAAGTAAAAGATGAAATTCGAAGTGGCAAAAAGTTTATAGTGTATTCGACCGACGCGATTATGTTAAATACGCAAGCTAGTTTGAATTTTGAAGAATTAAAATAGTTTAAAATTATTAATTACTAATTTTGGAATAAAATATGAAAACGATTGCTGTTTTGCCGGCGAGAATGGCATCTTCCAGGTTTCCAGATAAACCGTTGGTCAAGATCTCTGGATTAGAAATGATAGAACACGTCAGACGTAGGGTAGAAATGTCTTCTTCCGTTGATGAGGTAGTTGTAGCTACCTGCGACGAAATTATCAAACAAAGAGTAGAATCTTTTGGCGGAAAAGCTGTGATGACTTCGGATGTTCATAGGGGTTGTATTGACCGGGTTGCAGAGGCAGCTCTCTACGTAAAAGGAGATATCGTTATCGTCGTCCAAGGAGACGAGCCCTTGATTTTACCAGCGATGCTGGATGATTTAGTCAAACCGATGTTAAACGACTCTTCAATTTATTGTACAAATTTAGTTACAAAAATTGTAGATGAAGAAGAGTTTCAAAGTCCGAATGCTCCTAAAGTCGTAGTGGATAAAAATTGGGATCTACTTTACGCTTCGAGAGAACCGATTCCGTCTAGAAAAAAATATCCGAATGAGGATTATTTAAAGCTCAAGCAACTAGGAGTGATTGCGTTTCGAAATGATTTTTTGCAAACGTTTGCCGCCCTTGCGCCAACACCTCTGGAAATTATTGAATCTGTAGATATGAATCGTGCGGTAGAACATGGCTATAAGGTGAGAATGGTTCTTACTGAAGGAATTATGATTGGAGTGGATGTTCCAGGAGACGTTTCCAGAGTAGAGTCTGTCTTTAAAACGGACTTGTTGCTATCGAAGTATTTATCATCAGTATGAAGAAGCTTAAAGTTGGTATTACAGGATATGGGGTCGTAGGAAAACGCAGGCACCAATATATAAAACAAAATCCTAATTTAATGGTTACTGCAATTTGTGATAAGAGTTTACAGGACGGAAGAAACGCATTTGAGAATTTAAATGTTTATCAAAAATTTCAAGATTTAATTCAAAAAGAAGAATTGGATATACTGTTTGTCTGTTTGACCAACGATGTGGCGGCCGAGGCTACGATTCTTGGCTTAAAAAAAGGACTACATGTTTTTTGTGAAAAACCACCCGGTAGAAATGTTCAAGAAATAAGTGAAGTTCGTGAAGTTGAAAGACAATTCCCGTCTCTAAAATTAAAATACGGATTCAATCACAGGTATCATGATTCCATTCGAGAGGCTTTAAAAATTGTAGCTTCCGGTAAGATGGGAAAAGTTATTAACATTCGAGGAATTTACGGAAAGTCTGCTATTGTAAATGTTGCAGATGGATGGAGGGCCAACCGTGAAATTGCGGGTGGTGGAATTCTTTTGGACCAAGGAATTCATATGGTGGATTTGATTCGTCTTTTTGCAGGGGAAATGAGCGAAATCAAAAGTTATGTTTCCAATAGTTATTGGAATTTAGATGTAGAAGATAATGCGTTTGCTTTGATGAAGTCTGAATCTGGAGTGATTGTTCAGTTTCAATCTACGGCAACCGAATGGCGACATAGATTTAATCTACAGATTAATATGGGAGAAGGTAGTCTTGTGCTTTCGGGAATTCTTTCCGGTTCGAAATCGTATGGGCAAGAGACGTTAACCATTTATCCTAAGGATTTGGAGTCAGGTGGAAATCCAAGAATGGAAACGATTAATTATTTGGAAGATAATTCTTGGAGAGATGAAATCAACGAATTCACAGATCATATCTTAAAAGACGAGTCGATACGAACCGGTTCCAGTTTGGATGCGTATCAAACTATGAAACTAGTATATCAAATTTACCATGCAGATCCTGTTTGGAGAGAAAGGTATCAAATCGAATTTTAATCTCTTTTTCATTCATGAATATAAAATCGAAGATACAGTTTTTACGGTTCGCACAAGAAATTGCTTCCGAAGTGGGGCAAACATTGCAAAAAAAAAATCCCTCTTCGTTGCGTATTCATGCTTCTGAAATTCATGACGTAAAGATTGAAGCGGATTTAAAAGCGGAACGTAAAATCATTCAATATCTTTCTAAAAATTCTCAGCTTCCAATTCTAAGCGAAGAGTCAGGAGAAATTAAAAATGCATCTTCCTCTCAAACGGATTCCGAGCTGCGATGGATTGTAGATCCTCTAGATGGAAGTTTGAATTATACAAAAGGAATTCCAATGTGTGGGGTTTCGATTGGGCTTTGGGATGCAGAAATTCCTATTTTAGGTGTTGTTTACGATATTTTTAGAGGTGATTTGTATTCCGGAATTGTCGGTGACGCTTCTTGGAAAAATCGGAGAAAAATTAGAGTTAGCCAGGTTCGTGCAGAATTCGATTCGGTTTTGTGTACTGGTATACCCGTTAAAAATAACTTTTCAACAAAAACTTTAAACTCTTTTGTTTCCGAGTTTCAGAAATACAAAAAAGTACGATTGCTTGGTTCTGCTTCTTTATCTCTTTGTATGGTTGCATCCGGAGCTGCGGAAATTTATAAGGAAACCAATATTCAGATTTGGGATGTGGGTGGAGGGATTCCAGTTGTCTTAGGAGCTGGCGGAAATGTCACTTTTTATAAAACTTTGGTTTCGCAATATACATACGATGTTCGGGCGACAAATGGAAGTCTATGAGATTTTTTGGAAAAAATGAGTTCATTGGCGTAGGGATATCTTGAAAGTGTAAATGTAAAAGGATTTGTAATGGGATATAAAACAAGGAATAAGATTTTTCTAAATAAAAATCTGATCAGTAGACTGAAAGAATTTAAAAATTCAAAAGTTTATCTTACTGATAGTGTCATTTCGAAATCCGATTATTGGCAGGATCAAGTTAAGGAGTTGACGTCCGTTTTAACTGAAGATTCGGTTATTATAGGAGGGACTCGGGTTATTATGTGCCTTCATCGAATTCCATGATAATTCGCTTGTTTAGTAAAATCAATAAAGTGTTATTGAATATAAGTGATTTACCAGAATTAATTGTAGCTAAATATTTTAATCAGACAAAACTGCTATCCTACAAATCTGCATTTGATGCAGTCATGCTGTTATTTCCGATCCTGATCTATCTCCATACCGTATCAATCACTTAGAACTTAAGAAAAATTCGGAAATTTTTCCAGATGCAAAGTCTGTATCCAAACATTATAGTTCTTGGTCTGGCCATTTAGCTTCCCCTAATATATATCTTAATTATTATTATCTAAATTTATTAAAAGGTTATATAAAAAAGGAGAGATAAGGAGAGTTCTTGAAATCGGAAGTGGAAATGGAAATTTTTCTTCTATTTTATACAATAGTTTATCCCCGATTCAATGCGTTATCGTCGATTTACCTGAAATGATTCCTATTTGCGCGGCGTATCTTTCTAAAATATTTCCAGAAGCGAAAATCGTATTACCAAATGAAGTTAATAAAACTCTTTCTAAAGATTATGATTTCTTATTTTTGACAACGACAAACATTAATTTATTACCAAAGAATTATATAGACCTTTCGATCAATTGCCATTCCTTTCAGGAAATGAAACCAAAACAAATTTCCATATACTTTGACTTGATACAAAATGTAACGAAAAAGAATGGATATTTTTTCACTTCAAACAGAATCGAGAAAATTCCAATGGGACGTGACCCATACACAAGAATTCAAAATGAGGTTCCCAATCGTTTTTTTGAATTTCCTTGGAAAAAATCAAATCAAATTCTAATCAATGAAATTTCACGATTCAGTCGTCTAGTTCAGTTAGATGCGATTGGTGCGTCTGGAAAGAATTCGTAAATAACTCAATCGGATGAAAAATATTCTGTTTATATTTTGTGAGAATTTGTAATAAATCAGATTGTGATTTGCTAAAATCGTCTTTTGAGTGGGTCGAAAATGAATGTAAAGTTTATATTGATTAAAAAACCGTAGGAGTTAAATTTTGAAACAAGAAACGGAAATTACAGTTTTAGATTTTGTTATACTGATAATTCGCAGAAAAGTTCTATTCTTATGCGTTTTCGTATTTGTTTTAACAATAGCATGTTTATATGCGTTGAGACAGAAGAGTAGTAATTCTACAAAGATCACTTTTGAATTTAAATCCATTTTTAGCTTAGGTGTAATTGGTAAAAATGAATTTGGGATGGTACAATATGTGGAAACTCCTCAAACTGTTGTGGAGAAATTAAATTCAATTTATATCCCCCAAATGTACGAGACTCGTTCCAAAGCGGGACAGAAATCGGTTTCGGTGTCCGTTTCTCAACCGAGCAATACGAATCTAATTATTTTAACTAGCAATAGTGGCTCAGAAGATGAATCTGAAATTCAAAAGGTTCATAAAGAGATTTTAGAAAATTTATATCAATTGCATAGAGCACAAGTAAATCATGTCTATCTTCTCAATGGGATTCGATCTTTAGGAAATATTCCTTCTTCCCAGATTGATGCGATAGCGATCAAAAGTCCTCTACCGGTTCCTGTAGTAAAGAATCCTGTCCTAATTGTCGGAGCAGGGATTGTTTTTGGATTTATCGCCGGATGTTTTTTCGTGATTTGTTTCGAGTTTTTTTTGAGCGTTCGAAAAAAACTACAGGAGTCAAATTGATTCTAATTCAAGGGGTAGAATCATTCTTTCTTAGCAAAAATGCAAATGGGTTTTCGAGACGGATTATTTGTATGCTATAAAATTATTATTTGTAATAGTTAGGTCTATTATTTTTTCAATGAAATTATAAAATATTATGAAACTACGTATGAACTCTCTAAGTCTTATAATTTCTATCGGTTTGTATTTTATACTTTCCTATCTTTACTTGAATGCATTCGGTCTGGATTGGTTAGGGTGGTATAGTAGATTTCTGCCTGTGAGTCATTGCTTTTATCCTTTGGCTTTAGATCATGCCAAAGCATATTATCCCAACTTGATTGCCATGTTGTTTGGCACAAATTATTCGTTTCGCTGGGGAACTGGTATTAATGACAATGGCTTGCCTTTTATTTATTTTCTTCTCATAAAAGTATTTAGTTTAGAGATTAATGAAGTTTCCATAGTTTATATTAGTTATTTGTTTAATTCATGCGTTTATTTAGGTGCTTTTCGATTCTTAGATAAAATATTTATTGAGATCTTTGGTTTCAAAATCCATCCCGCTTTTTTTTTCCTTAATCCGGCCGTGATTTATTATTCGCAGATGATGAATAAAGAGCCAATCTCTCTATTTCTAGTCTTTGGAAGTTTTTATTATTTTTGTAAAAAAAGGTGGGTTTGGATGGGAATGTGTATTCTCATCCTAAGTGTGGTAAGAGTTCACTATGGTTGTTTATTGATGCTTTGTTTTCTTGGAGGTTTTCATGTTAAGAAAACATACGCGATTACTCTTATTTATGTAATCTTATTTTTGATCGTTCAAAACTTTATTTTTCGCGACCAAGATTATCTTTTTGTGGATTCTCAGATAAATTTAGGTTTTACCTCTGTAGTCTATTCTCTCAATAAAGAGTCAGGTATCGGAAGTCTTATTTTTGCGATTCCAAAAGTCTTTCAATATTTTTTTGATAATGTGAAAGTAGGTTTCGAATTTTATAAAACTGCAAAACTAAATCTATATTACTTGAAAGAACTTCCTTTTGCAATTTTATTTCTTGGGTTCATTCCTGTGGTACTCAAAGTCTTATTAAATTATAATGTTCTTCTGAATCGTAAAAATGGAGACGTTCTACTGTTTATTACGACTTTTGTTTTTATCATCGCTCTTTCTCCAATTGTTCATTCTCGTTATCTTTTTCCGATTCACTACATTCTTTTGGGATATTTTTTTAGCTATAAACGTTCTTGCAAAGTGAATCATGAGGAAACGTTTTCATAATGTTCCTATAAAAAATTTATAGTAAGTGTCTATATAACTTCTAAAATATGGAGAGAAGGGATTTAGGCGTAAGATGTTTTATTATAAGATGTTAAGAATTTATAAAATTTAGGAAAAGTTTGATGATAACTGATAAATTATTAAAAACCAACCCTCTAATAATAGCGGATGTTGGAGCAAGTGGGGGGATACATCCCAGATGGGAAAAGTTTACTTCTTTTTACAAAGGGATACTTTTTGAACCAGATCCTAGAGAATATGAGCAATTAGTAAAGCAAAAAGATACTAGGATATTAGTGATTGGTACTGCGCTCTCGGATTCAAAACAGGAAATTTCATTTAATTTATGTAAAAGACAACAAGTTTCTTCTGCTTACTTGCCAAATCTAAAGTTTTTAAAAGCATTTCCTGATGCAGAAAGATACGATGTAGAAAGGGCGATTAAGATTAAAACAGATTGTATTGATTCTCTTTTAAAGGATAAAGAAGTTAAGTATATAGATTTTTTAAAAGTTGATACTCAAGGATTAGAATTATCTATTTTGAAAGGTGCTTCTCATTATTTAAATGATACAATTGGTTTACAGATTGAAATAGAATTTGTTCCAATGTATTTGAATCAACCATTGTTTCCTGAGGTTGACGAGTATATTCGAACACAAGGATTTACTCTTTTTGATTTGCAACGTTATTATTGGAAACGTAAGAATAGCTTTGCCACAGGAATTGACAAAGGGCAATTAATTTTTTGCGACACCCTTTATTTTAAAACTCCTGAATCTATTTTATCAGCTGCAAATTTAAGTAATGAGAAATTGGTTCGGACAATTTGTATCTATCTTGTTTATGGTTATACTGATTTAGCTCAGGTTTTATTCAATGAAGGTGACTTTAAAAAGAGATTTGATAATGCTACTTATAATTTGATTAATAAATTAATTGCAAAGCAGAAAAAGTGGCAAATTATTCCTAGGTTTCGTGGAAAAGGACGTTTACGTAATATTTTACAAAAAATTACAAATATTTTTGAAGAACATGAATGGTATTCAGGTTCAGATAAAAATTTAGGAAATCTGTAAATATAAAAGTTAATTTTTAATTAATTGTAAGAATGATCTATTCTGTTTTTGTGAAAAAACATTTAAATTGAAAACTATATTCTAAAATGAAAGAAAATGAAATCCGTCCCAAAGATTTATTACTCAAGTATTTGAATTTAGTGGAATCAGACTCCAAAAAATTAGATAAAGCTAAATTCTTGGAAATTCCCTGTCCTGCATGCAACTCAGAAAATTATACAAAACATATTTATAAAAATGAATATAATTATGTTTTGTGTAATGAGTGCGGGAGCTTATTTTGTAATCCAAGGCCGTCTGAGGAAATTTTAGAAGAGTTTTATAGAGCTGCGGAATCGTCTCAGTTTTGGTCGGACGTATTTTTTCCTACCGTTGCCGAGTCTAGGCGAGAAAAATTATTCCGACCAAAAGCCGAACGAATATTCAAATACTTTAAAGAAAAGAAATTTCATCCCGCAAAGATTTGTGACGTCGGTTCCGGGTATGGTATATTTTTAGAGGAAATACTTCGGTTTTTTACCGGGTCTGAGGTTTTCGGTATCGAACCATCCTTAGAGATGGCGGAAATTTCTCGAAATAAAAAGATTGATACTTTAAACACGACTGCGGAGAACTCTGCAGAATGGTCTAACAAGTTTGATTTAGTAATCTCCTCTGAAGTGATTGAACACGTTTTTTCCACTTCAAGATTCATAAGTTCAGTTTTTAATTTATGGATATTGTCTTCTAACTGGATTAGGGTATGAAGGTTTTGATATTTTGACTCTTCAGGAAAAGTCGAATAGCGTTTTCCCTCCCCATCATCTTAATTTTATGAGTGTTCATGGGTTTGAAATCGCTTTTAAGAATGCAGGATTTTCTGAAGTAGAAATTCTTACTCCTGGCGAGTTGGACTTGGACATCGTGTTGAATAGCGGTTATGAAAACGAATTCATTCGCGTATTAAAAGAAAGGGGAACTGATGCAATTTCCGAATTTCAATCTTTTCTTAAAAAATACCAATTGAGTTCACACATTTGGGTTTTTGCTAAAAAATAATTTACCCTAAGCATTATTAAATTTTAATTTTCCTAGATCGCTTATGAAATCAAAAAAAATATTTATTTCCACATACCCATTCGGTTTTTATAATTCTGAACCTTTGGAAATTCTCCATGAAACTGGTTGGGAAATTTTTACCAATCCTTTAAAACGAAAGTTGACTTCTATTGAAGTCTCTGAGTTTGCAAAAGACGTGGACGGTATCATCGCAGGAACAGAAGACTTGACTCCTCTGATTTATAAGAACGAAAATTTAAAGATTATTTCTCGAGTTGGGATAGGTTTGGATTCTGTTCCATTAAAGCTATGTAAGGAGCGAGGAATTGCAGTCGCCTACACTCCAGATGCGGTCACTATGGCAGTAGTGGAATTAACGATTGGCTTAATGGTTTCCCTCACAAGAAAAGTTCTTTCGGCACATCAGGAATTGAAAGTTGGGGGTTGGTCTAGATTCACTGGAAAACGATTGGGCGAATCTACAATTGGAATTATTGGCGCTGGTAGAGTCGGACTGAACGTAATTCGTATCTTGTCCGAATTCAAGCCTAAAATGATTTTGATCAATGATCTGAAAGCAAAAGCAAAAGAAATCTTAGAGGTATTGAAAGGTAAAAACGTTAATTTTAAACTTGTCAGTAAAGAAGAGATCTATGCGACTTCTGATATTGTTTCTTTGCATGTTCCTTTGACGAATAAAACTAGAAATCTAATCGGAGAAAAAGAATTCAACACTTTTTCTAAAGATACTTTTTTGATCAACACTGCTAGGGGAGGGATTGTCAACGAAAGTGATCTATACAACGCGTTAAAGTTTAATCGGATTGCAGGGGCTGCAATTGACGTTTTTGAACAGGAACCATATAAAGGAAATCTAATCGACTTGGATAATATTATACTTACAGAACATATGGGATCTTGTTCCTATGACTGTCGGCTTTTAATGGAAAAAGGCTCAGCGCAAGAGATAGTTCGTTTTTTTCAAGGTCTGAGTTTGCTCAATCCGGTGCCCGAAGAAGAATATCAAAATCAGATTGTTTAACCAGAGTCCTCATCAAAATTCTATCTTAATTTGGGATCATTCAGTGGATCGAAATTTGCCCGATTTTTCTGGTCGAATCTATCTTTGGAGGGATTATTCAGAAGATCCTTCTAAAGCTCGATTTTCGATTCCAAAATATATCGATCAAAATCGAATTCGCTTGAGAGAGCGATACAATTCTATTCTTTTTCAATTAGGAGAAATACGTCTCAGGAACAAAAGAATTGTAGATTGGTTACAAATTCGACCTGGTTTTAGTTATTGGTGGATGACGTTGATTGTGGAAAGCAATTATGGCAAGTCCACTTTTATGATCAGTGTGATTAAATTATTGGCTCTTGAGGAGATTCTAGATCAAAAGGATATTTCAGAGATCTTTCTTCATTCTTCGGATCGTAATTTGCAAAATGTGATTCGCAAGTTTTGTAAGGAAATGAAGGTTCCATTCTTTTTTTTGCCGAAAAAGAGTCTTGGGATCAGAGAAATTTTCAATCTCAGAAGGATCTACAATCATCTGCCTTATTTTTTGAAAGCAAGTGTCGCTTTTCTGCGTTATTTGAGTTTGGTTTGGGGATTACGAAAACAAAATATTCCCGAGAAAAAAGTACAAGATTCGGATCTGATCGTTTTCGATTATTTCTTCCATTTGCGATCGAATTCGAAAAATGTTAAGTCGTTCGGATCGAATTATTGGACGGATTTAGTCGACACTTTGCGAAAAGCGAAGGTTAAAACGTTTTGGTCGCACATATTCATTCCTCATAGTATAGTTCCGAATTCCAAAGAAGGTGTTGATATATTAAGTGATTTAAATCAAAACGAAACTGAAATCCATGGATTTTTGGAAGGACGAATTGATCTTGTTGTATTGTTAAAAACCGTTAAGGATTACTTAAAAATCCAATGGATTCGATTGTTCATCCGGGATTTTAGGTTATTTTGTAAAACTGAAATTTTATTTTTCGATCTTTGGCCGATACTAAAAAGAGACTTTTTAGATTCCTTGGGTGGATCAATGTCGATTCAAAATTTATTTTTGTTCAATCTCATCCAGAAAAATTTCGAAAAAATTTCCGGTCCCAAAAAAGGAATATATCTCCAGGAAAATCAAGCTTGGGAAAGAGCGCTCATTTATACTTGGAAATCTAAGAATATAGGTCCTTTAACCGGGGTACCTCACTCAACCGTCCGATTTTGGGATCTACGATATTTTTCCGATTATAGAAATTACATTCAAAAAAGTGAAAATTCTTTACCGATGCCAGATGTGGTCGCAATCAACGGAAACGCTTCCTGGAACGCCTATAGAGAGGGAAAATATCCGGAAGGCCAAATGGTCGAGGTAGAAGCGTTGCGTTATTTAAAAATCAATTCTGAAATAATTACAAAAAAAAAATTACTCAGAATTCATTCTTCTAAAGTAAAAGTTCTCATTTTGACGGATTATGTAGAGTCGGTTACAAGATTACAAATGCAGATGTTAGTCGATGCAATTCCATTTTTGGGTCGTGATTATACATTTATTCTAAAATCTCATCCTGCTTGCCCGGTCCAAGAACGTGAATTCCCTTCTTTGCGACTGAAAGTTCGTCATGAACCAATTACGGATTTATTGGAGGAAGTGGATATTGCTTATACAAGCAATATCACTTCTGCAGCGATTGACGTTTATTGTTCTGGAGTTCCCGTAATTTCCGTGTTAGATGGAACTTCCCTGAATATGAGTCCTCTTCTTGGCGTGAATGACGTTGTTTTTGTCTCGACCGCAAATGAGTTATCAAACGCGTTAGAGAGTGACTTCGAAGTATTAGTAGGAAAAGAAAACTCTTTATTTTGTATAGATCCGAATTTGCCCAAATGGAAAAAACTTTTGGCAATTGATTGAGTTGGAAAATTTTTAATTATATGACCAAAATCAGATTATGAAAGATATCATAGTAAGCATCGTGATTCCAACTTACAATAGGGCAAATGATTTAAGGCGATGTCTTTTTAGCTTGGTTTCTCAAACATATCGGAATTTTGAAGTGATCGTTTGCGATGATGGATCGACGGATGATTCCGAGGTCGTTATAAAGGAATTTCAGTTTTCTCTTAAAATCAATTATTATCATTTGGAGAATTTTGGGGGGCCGTCCAGGCCAAGAAATTTTGGAATCCAGAAAGCAAAAGGCAAATACATTGCTTTATTGGATTCAGATGACTGGTGGACTCCGAAAAAGTTGGAAGTGTCCGTTTCCATTTTGGAATCTAAAAATATCGATTTAGTCTATCACGATTTATATAAAATAAATTCAACTTCACAATTTCTATATTGGAAAAAAGAAAAAACAAGAATGCTGAAAACGCCTATTTTACAGGACCTAATTGTAAATGGAAATGGAATTAATAATTCCAGTGTGGTTGTACGTAAATCCGTTGTAGACCAAGTCGGAAGTTTGGATGAGAATCCGGAATTAATCGCAGGTGAAGACTATGATTATTGGATCAGAGTTTCGAAAATCACAGATAAGTTTTATCAGATCCCGAAAACCCTTGGATACTATTGGACTGGAGGTGGTAATTTGACAAATCCAACACGGTCTTTGAATATACTACGCACTTTGCAGAAAAAATATCAATCGGATTTTGATAGATACGTTTCGAATCGTGGTAAAACCCCGTGGTGGTTTTATAAAACTAGATTCTTGGTTCATCTATCTTTAGGTAATTTGCAGGACGCAAAGAATGAAATTGCGTTTCTGCAAGAGGCGCCGTTTCGAATCAAATGGAAATACATAATCTTATTTCGACTCAAGAATTTATTAGGTTTTTTTCGATTTCAATAAACGCTTTCTTGTTCGAATTTTAAATCATCAATCATTAAGAGGTAAAATGCAAAATTCAAAAGAGATTCGAGTGTGTACTAGCTGCGTAATGGACACTACCGATCCAAATATAACATTCAACGAAAAGGGTGTTTGTAATCATTGTTTGAACTATTTTCAAAATATTAAACCGGAATGGGAAAAAAAACTGAACACTCCTTCCTTACTTCAGGAAATGATACGGAAGATGAAACATGCGGGAAAAGGAAAGGATTACGATTGTATTCTTGGAATCAGCGGAGGTGTGGACAGTTCTTATCTGGCCTACTTAGCAAAGGAGAAATTCGGTTTAAGGCCTCTTTTATTTCATGTGGACGCAGGTTGGAACTCCCAGGAGGCGGTCAATAATATCGAGAAGATAGTCGACGGATTGAAGTTAGATTTGATAACGGAAGTGATAAATTGGGAAGAGATGAAGGATCTACAGTTGTCCTTTTTTAAAGCGGGAGTTCCTCATTTGGACACTCCTCAAGACCACGTTTTTTTCGCCTCACTTTATAACTATTGTGCAAAACACGGATTTCATTATATTTTAAACGGCGGAAATTATTCGACCGAATGTATACGAGAACCCTTGGAATGGCACTATCATGCGTCGGATTTAAAACAGTTGAAGGATATTCATCGGAAATTCGGAAAAAGAAAATTAAAAACTTTTCCTCTAACGGGAATATTCAAATATAAAGTATATTATGGAATATTCAAAAGATTGAAAGTTGTTCAGCCGTTGAATTACATTCCCTATACCAAAGAAGAAGCCATTCGAGAACTTGAAACCAAATTTGGTTGGCAGAGATACAGCCATAAACACTACGAATCCAGATTCACGAAATTTTATGAAGGATACTGGCTGCCGAATAAGTTCGGATACGATAAAAGAAAAGCCCATTATTCAAGTCTGATTTTGACCAATCAAAAAACGCGGGAAGACGCTTTGAAAGAAATCGGTCAAAAGCCGTATGATCAACTTTCTATCTCGAAGGACTTCGACTATATCGCTTCCAAATTGGATATCACAAGAGAGGAATTAGAGAGATTGGAAAAGTTGGAAAATAAATCCTATAGAGACTATAAATCCACAAGCGGTTTGATTAGTCTTGGAACTAAAATTTTTAGAATGCTTGGGATTGAAAAAAGGGTCATTCAGTGATTGGAATTTTAGATTATGGAGTCGGGAATTTAAAGGCCTTTGCGAACGTTCTCAAAGGCCTGAATTTTCATCATCAAATCGTTAAAACCGAACAGGAGCTCAAGAGTTGCACAAAAATCATTATGCCGGGTGTAGGTTCGTTTGATAGCGTGATGGATAAGTTGATCGAATCGGGTATTCAGGATGTACTTTCCGATTTAATAATCAACAAAAAAGTTCCCGTTCTGGGCGTTTGTGTGGGAATGCAAATTTTAGCCTCATCCAGCGAAGAAGGTAGTAAATCGGGGTTAGGGTGGATTCGAGGAAGAGTGAAAAAATTCAACTTTGATCGATCCGATTCTTTTCTTACCATTCCTCAAATAGGTTGGAACGAAGTTAGCCCTACGAGAGAAAATACGTTACTGAAAAATTTGGAGAAGAATTCTCGTTTCTATTTCTTACATTCGTATTATATGGAATGCGAGGACAAGAAAGATGTGATCGCGATGGCGGACTATGGAGGGGATTTTGCGTGTGCGGTGAATCGCGAAAATATCTACGGAACTCAGTTTCATCCCGAGAAAAGTCATCATAACGGAGTCGCTTTGATCCGTAATTTTGCAAATTTATAATCTATGTTAAGACCCAGAATCATACCCGTATTGTTGCTACAAGAGAACGGATTGGTCAAAACGATCCAATTCGGAGACGAAAGATATATCGGTGATCCATTAAACGCAGTAAGAATTTTTAATGAAAAAGAAGCCGATGAACTTGCGGTTTTGGATATTTCCGCCAGCAAAGAAGGAAAGGAACCGAATTATCGCCTGGTAGAACGTTTGGCGAATGAATGTAGAATGCCTTTGTGTTACGGCGGTGGAATTAAGGATTTGGACCAGGCGAATCGAATTTTAGGTTTTGGTGTGGAAAAAATCATCGTAAGTTCACTCGCAATCGAAAATCCGAAAATGATCTCCACTATGGCCTCTTACTTGGGAAGTCAGAGTGTGGTCGTAGCAATCGACTTTAAAAAAGTGACGTTATCGAGAAAATACGAAGTGATGATTCATAACGGAACTAAAAAAACCGGAAAACATCTCGAGGATTTGGTGAAAGAAGTTATCGAATTGGGTGCGGGTGAAATCATACTCAATTCCATCGATCGCGACGGAACTATGACCGGTTATGAGATCGAGATCGTCAAAAAGATTCAAAGTATCTGTAAGATTCCGATTACTGTCTTAGGCGGAGCGGGATCGCTGGATCATATCAAAAATCTAATTCAGGAACTTGGAATTATCGGCGTTGCCGCGGGCAGTCTTTTTATTTATAAAGGAGTGCATAAAGCGGTTTTAATCAACTATCCGAACGGCACGGATAAAGAAACATTGTTCTCTTAAAAAAGCGAATTTACTATGAAAGTTTTATATATTGCTCCTTTACCGCCTCCGATCAACGGTCATTCCTTGGTCAGTAAGGAATTTTACGACAGTATTATTTCCGAACATAACGTCGAAGTGATCAATCTTAGGAAACAAAGTCTGAAGGAAGGAATGGATTCCATACAAAGGGTTGTTGAAATTTTAAAGGTTTTAGTTCGAACCTTTTTTAAAAAGTCAAAAACGGACGCCGTATACTTTACAATTTCTGAATCTCTTGCGGGAAACTTAAAGGATGTTTTGATTTATATGATCTGTTTTAATCTGCTTCCGAAGATGTATATTCATCTTCACGGTGGGAGTTTAAAAAGACTTTTGTTTGATAAATATCCTTGGGTATTTATACTCAATCGATTTTTTATCAAAAGAGTGGGGGGAGTGATTCTTTCCGGGGATTCCCATTTGGAAATTTTCCGAGACTATGTGGATCAGAAAAAAATTTCAATCATCCCTAATTTCGCTCAGGATTATTTATTTCTTTCAGAAAAAACGATTCGACGGAAATTCGATCAACTGAGTTTCATTCGATTATTATTTATCAGTAATATGATTCCGTTAAAAGGATATTTGATATTGCTCGAAGGTTTTCTGGCGTTGAAAGCCGATCTTCAAAAAAAATACGTGCTTGAGTTTGCTGGGAGATTTAATACCGAAGAAGAAAGATCGATTTTTGAAGAAAAAATTAAAGGAAAAAAAAACATTCGGTATCACGGTTTGATTGATGATACTAAGAAAAAGGAATTATTCGAAAAAGCCCATATTTTTTGTCTTCCCACCATGTTCTTTGAAGGTCAGCCGATTTCCATTTTAGAAGCGTATGCTGCGGGTTGTGTGGTGATTACAACCGGCCAGAGTGGAATTTTGGATATTTTTACGGATCAAGTAAACGGATTTCAAATTCGGGAAAATTCATCCGAGTCGATTATGAAAATTCTTTCGGATTTGCTCGTAAAGCAAAATAGTCTTTTAAAAATCGCTTTGTATAACAATCGATTGGCCGTTGAAAAATACAGAGTCGCTACTTATACTTCCAACCTTAAGAATGTGATCGGTTTGTGATCCGTTTTTCTAAATCCAAACTTACATTCATTTACGAATAAAATGAAGAGGTTCTTCCTTTGAAAAAAATTTTAGTTACCGGTGCAGACGGTTTTATAGGCTCGCATCTAACCGAAGCTTTGGTTAGATCGGGGTTCGAAGTAAAAGCATTCGTTTATTATAATTCTTTTAACACTTGGGGTTGGTTGGATTATTGTTCCGACGACGTTAGGGGTAAATTTGAAGTTTTTACGGGCGACGTTCGGGATCCAAACGGAGTCAGAACTGCGATGAAAGGAACCGACGCCGTTTTACATTTGGCGGCTCTCATCGGTATCCCTTATTCCTATCATTCTCCGGACACGTATATCGATACGAATATTAAAGGAACATTGAATGTTCTGCAAGCCGCAAGGGATCTGAATTTAAGCAAAGTCATTCATACTTCCACGAGCGAAGTTTACGGCACGGCTCAGTTTGTTCCCATTACAGAAGAGCATCCTTTGAAGGGACAGTCTCCGTATTCCGCTAGTAAAATCGGTGCCGATCAATTGGCCTATTCGTTTTATTCTTCTTTTTCAACACCCGTGATTACAGTTCGTCCGTTCAATACGTACGGTCCCAGGCAGTCGGCGAGAGCGATCATTCCAACGGTTATTACTCAGTTACTCAGTGGAAAGACGAAGGTTCAACTGGGTTCTACGAGCCCGACCCGTGATTTTAATTTTGTAACGGATACCGTGAACGGTTTTATCAACGCCTTAAAATCTAAACAAGGTTTTGGGGAGGTGATCAATATCGGGAACGGATTTGAAATTTCCGTCGGTGATACGGTAAAACTCATCGCAAACATTATTGGGAAGGAAGTTGAGATCGTTTCCGATAGCAATCGGATTCGTCCCGAGAAAAGCGAAGTGGAACGTCTCTGGGCTTCTAACCAAAAAGCGAAGGATTTATTGAACTGGCAACCTGCGTATAACGGTTTGCAAGGATTTAGGAAAGGTCTTGAGGAAACCATCGAATGGTTTAAAAAACCGGAAAATTTGAAAGGTTATAAGGTAGAGGTATACAATGTCTAAGAGAGCGATCATATTAGCGGGAGGTAAGGGGACTCGATTGCGCCCTTATACTACCGTACTTCCTAAACCTTTGATGCCCATTGGAGAATATCCCATTTTGGAAGTGATTGTAAAACAACTTGTAAGCTCCGGATTTACTCACATCACAATGGCCGTAAATCACCAAGCACAACTCATTCAAGCCTTTTTTCAGGACGGAAGTAAATGGAATACAAAGATTGATTATTCCTTGGAAGATAAACCACTCGGCACGATGGGGCCTTTGAAACTGGTATCCGATTTGCCCAGTGACTTTTTAGTGATGAACGGAGACGTTCTTACGGATATCGATTTTTCCGCTTTTTATAAAATACATGTGGAATCAAAATCGATTTTTACAATTTCCTCGAAGAAAAGAAAACAATTGATCGACTACGGAGTTTTGGAAACGGATGGTCGGGGACTTCTTATCGGATTTCGAGAAAAACCGGCTCAAGACTACGAAGTGAGTATGGGCGTTTATATGGTGAATCAAGCGGCCTTGGATTTTATTCCGAAGAACAGCATATTCGGTTTTGATCATCTAATGCTCAAACTGATCGAAATCAATAGACCGATTTCGGTTCTGCCGCATGAAGGATATTGGTTGGATATCGGACGTCCGGACGATTATGAAAAAGCCATCGATGAATTTGAAACAATGAAAGATACCTTATTTCATGATTGATGTATTGGTTTCCGGTGCTTCCGGATTTATCGGTAAACCTTTGGTCGAAAAATTTCGAAATCAGAGTTTATCCGTTTGCGCGCTTGATCGAAAGATGGGGGACGTGAGCGATCCTTTGACTTGGTCAAAATTGCCTGAAACAAAATCCGTCGTTCATTTGGCGGGCCAAACCTATGTGCCCGACAGTTGGAAAGACAGTCGTTCGTTTATCAATTCTAACGTAATGGGTACACAAAATGCGTTGGATTATGCCCTTAAATACGATGCACAATTCGTATTTATCAGCGCCTATTTGTATGGAAAACCCGAAAAAATTCCGATTTCCGAAACTCATAGAATCGCGCCGAACAATCCGTATGCTTTGTCCAAATATCTGGCGGAGCAAGTCTGCGAGTTTTATTCTAAATTTAAAAATATGAATATTAAGGTTTTAAGATTATTTAATGTTTATGGTTCGGGACAAAGGGAGGATTTTTTGATCCCGACAATTCTTAAACAGGTTAAAACCAAGAAGGAAGTTCGTGTTTTGGATCTAACACCTAAAAGGGATTTTATTTATTTGGAGGACGTCTTGAGTTCGATTTCCTCCGCTTTATTTCCTATTACCGGTTTTCACACATTCAATATCGGTTCTGGAGTTTCTTATTCGGTGCAGGAAGTCATTTCCATCGCTCAGGAGATAGCTCATACTAATTTACCGGTTTTATCGGAATTCAAGGAAAGAAAGGAGGAAATTTCCAATGTCGTAGCCGACATTTCCAAAGCAAAAGAAGTGTTAGGATGGGAACCGATTTGGTCATTTCGAAACGGGTTGGCCGAAATATTGAAAGTTCTCTGATTTTTAAACAAAACGACCGAATTAGGAAATTTGAATCGTATCATGTTGTCTCAGAAAAAAATACTGGTTTTAGGTGTATCGGGAATGTTGGGAAACGCAGTGTTTCGCGTTTTATCCGAGAGTGCCGAATTTGAAGTTCAGTTCTTTAGGCAGTGATCCTGCTATTAATAGCACTCTGTATTTTAATCTCGAAGAACCGGTTAGTATAGCCGAATCTTTGCGTAAGTTGATAGAGTCTCCTGATCTAAGAATGAAATCCGCTCTAAATGCATATAAAAGAAGTAAAATTTATAACTGGAAAAAGACCGCAGATTCCACTTTCGAATTTTTTCATGACGTTTTAAATTAACGCTGGAGTTTTGAGTAAATGTTTAAAAGCAAATCTCTTTTAATAACGGGTGGAACCGGTTCCTTCGGAAAAGCGGTTCTTGATCGATTTTTACAGAGCGATATTAACGAAATTAGAATCTTCAGTAGAGACGAAAAGAAACAGGACGATTTAAGAAAGAGATATAATCATTCCAAACTGAAATTTTTTATCGGAGACGTCAGGGATTTGGATTCGGTTCGCAGCGCCTTCCGGGGAGTTGACTATGTATTTCACGCTGCCGCATTGAAGCAAGTCCCGTCCTGCGAATTTCATCCTTTAGAAGCCGTCAAAACAAATGTACTCGGAACTGAAAATGTAATAGAGGCCGCCATTCAATGCAGTGTCAAAAAAGTAGTTTGTTTGAGCACCGATAAGGCGGTTTATCCCATCAATGCAATGGGCATATCAAAAGCCATGATGGAAAAAGTCATGGTCGCTAAGTCTAGAAGCATCGAAAACTCGGATATGATCGTCTGCGGAACTCGTTACGGAAACGTGATGGCTTCCCGCGGGTCCGTGATTCCACTTTTTATAGAACAAATCCAAAATAATAAACCGCTTACTATAACGGATCCGAATATGACTCGATTTATGATGTCTTTAGAGGATGCGGTGGAACTCGTATTGTACGCGTTTCAAAATGGAAATAACGGCGACATTTTTGTTCAAAAAGCGCCCGCTGCGACCATTTCTACTTTGTCGAAAGCGTTATTGGAATTATTCAAAAAAGTGAATCATCCCGTTGAGGTCATAGGGACTCGTCATGGGGAAAAACTCTATGAAACTCTCTTAAGCCGCGAAGAAATGGCGAATGTAGAGGATATGACGGATTATTATAGAATTCCTCCCGATTTAAGAGATTTAAATTATGGAAAGTTTATCGATCAGGGCGAGAAAAAAATCTCATCCTTGGAAGATTACAATTCGCATAACACAGAGAGACTGAATCTGGATGGGATGAAGGATATGTTATTAAAACTGCAGTTTATTAGGAATATAATAGAAGGAAGACCGGCTGAGATAACCGATTGAATTATGAATGTTTTAATAACGGGAGCGAACGGTTTCATTGGGAAAAATTTAACTTCTCAACTGATTGAAAAAAAAGAGTTTAAGATTCTTTCTTACACAAAAGAATCTACGGAAGAGGAATTGTCTCAATTTATTTTCGAGGCGGACTTCATTTTTCACTTAGCGGGAGTGAATCGTCCCAAGGACCCGTTAGAGTTCAAAACAGTAAATACGGATTTGACCGGATATATCTGTAATTTATTAAAAAAGAAAAAGAAAAAAACTCCTATCCTTTTTTCGTCTTCGATTCAGGCCATAATGGATAATGAATATGGAAAAAGCAAATTGGAGGCCGAACATATACTGGAGGGGCTGCAATCCGAAAACGGAAATCCGGTTTTTATATTACGTTTACCTAATGTTTTTGGAAAATGGAGCCGCCCCAATTACAATTCCGTAGTCGCTACTTTTTGCTACAACATTGTTAGGGATCTGCCGGTAAAAATCAACAATCCGGATACTGAACTAACTTTAGTATATATTGATGACGTAATAGATGAATTTTTAAGTATTTTAAGAAATCTTCCCCAAAATTACGATTCTAACATTATTTCTTATGAAATAACCTTAAACCAACTCTATGAGATGGTGTGTTCTTTTAAACGGAGTCGCCAAGATTTAACGATTCCAAATGTCGGAACCGGTTTGATGCGCGCTCTGTATGCGACTTATACCAGTTACTTGGATACGAATTCTTTTTCATATTCTATCCCTCAGTATAAGGATCCAAGAGGAGTTTTTGTAGAAATGCTTAAAACTCAAGATTCCGGTCAGTTTTCTTTTTTTACGGCGCACCCCGGAATCACCCGTGGGGAACACTATCACCATAGTAAAATTGAGAAATTTCTCGTAATTACCGGAAAAGCGAAATTCCGCTTTCGGCATATTCTAACAAACGAATATTTTGAGATTTTTACGGAAGGGAATTTTCCACAAGTTGTGGAATCCATTCCCGGGTGGACGCACGACATAACGAATGTAGGAAAGGATGAGATGGTGGTAATGCTTTGGGCAAGCGAGATTTTCGACAGATCCAAGCCGGATACGTATTCTTGTAAAATCGATTCATGAAAAAATTAAAAGTTTCCACAATCATAGGCACAAGGCCGGAAATCATCCGTCTATCGCGGGTTCTTGCAAAACTGGATCAATACTGCGATCATACGATCATTCATACCGGTCAAAATTACGACTACGAACTCAATGAGATCTTTTTCCAAGATTTGGAAATTAGAAAGCCGGATCATTTTCT
This sequence comes from Leptospira weilii, assembly GCF_006874765.1. NCBI lineage: Bacteria > Pseudomonadati > Spirochaetota > Leptospiria > Leptospirales > Leptospiraceae > Leptospira > Leptospira weilii. Next base: position 2,842,312 of record NZ_CP040840.1, on the reverse strand, counting down.
AAATGCTGCGGGCGTAACGGGAGCCGCAACGATTGGAAATGTGATCATTAAAGTCGACGAGTTACTTTCTGAGGTTCGTCCGGACGCTATACTAGTTTTAGGAGATACGAACAGCTGTATGGCGGTGATTCCCGCTAAAAGAAGAAAAATACCTATTTTCCATATGGAGGCGGGAAATCGCTGTTTCGACCAACGAGTGCCGGAAGAAATCAACAGACGTATAGTCGATCATACCGCCGATATCAATCTGACTTATAGCAGTATAGCCAGAGAATATCTTTTGAGAGAAGGTCTACCACCCGAAGCCGTGATTAAGACGGGAAGTCCTATGTTTGAAGTTTTAAATTATTACAAGGAAGGGATTTTAAGTTCTAACATTTTAGAAAAACTGAATTTACTCCGGTATAATTATTTTGTAATCAGCGCGCATCGGGAAGAGAATATCGATTCGGATAAGAATTTTTTAAAGTTAGTCGAAGTTTTGAATTCAATTGCAGAAGAGTATCAACTACCGGTCGTAGTATCCACTCATCCTAGGACGCAGAAGAGAATCGATGCGTTAAAAATCGCATTTCACTCCCATATTCGTTTATTGAAACCTATGGGATTTAAAGATTATAATCACTTGCAGATTTTTTCAAAAGCGGTCCTTTCCGACAGCGGTACGATTACGGAGGAATCCGCAATCCTCAATTTTCCTGCGCTGAATATTCGGGAGGCGCATGAACGCCCGGAAGGTATGGAGGAATCGGTTGTTATGATGGTGGGTTTGGAAAAAGAAAGGATCCTACAAGCTCTCGAAGTTCTGGAATTCCAATCGCGCGGAGACGATCGAATTATAAGGAACGTTAGCGATTACAGTATGCCGAATGTCTCTGAAAAAGTGGTTCGAATCATTTTAAGTTATACGGATTATATCAATCGAACCGTATGGCATAAAAGTTAAGTATTTTCTATGAGAATTTGCATCGTCATAGATGATTATCTTCCGGGTAGTGTCAAGGTCGCTGCGAAGATGATGCATGAACTGGCGCTGGAGTTTGTTTCGAGAAATCATGAAGTTACCGTCGTCACTCCGGGGGCTGATCTATCTGTTCCGTTTCGTCTGGACGAATTGGATCGAGTCAAAGTTCTGCGTTTTCGTTCTGGTCCGATTAAGAATATTTCGAAATTCAAAAGATTGATAAACGAAGTTTTACTTTCTAAGAGATCTTGGAAATCATTAAAGAATTATCTTATCTCAAATCCACAAGATTATATAATCTATTATTCTCCTTCCATTTTTTGGGGAAATTTGACGTTTCGGCTGAAAAGGCTTTGGAGAGTTCCTTCTTATTTAATACTAAGAGATTTTTTTCCACAATGGATCATTGACAACGGTTTGATTCGTGAAAAATCTTTAATAGCGTATTTTTTTGAATATTATGAAAAATTAAATTATAGAGCCGCAAATAGAATAGGTATTCAATCTCCCGCAAACATGGAATGGTTCGCTAAAAAGTTTCCGGAATTTAAAAATATTCAACTTCTCTACAATTGGGCCACCGACTCAAACTTGGTATTGAATCAAGGAAATTTTTATCGCAAAAGATTGAATTTAGAAGATAAGGTCGTTTTTTTTTACGGTGGAAATATCGGCCAAGCGCAGGATATGAGGAATATTCTGCGTCTTGCAAAACGAATGCAATTTCATTCGGAAGCGCATTTTCTGTTGGTCGGTGCCGGGGATGAATTCGATTTGGTGAAGAAAACGTTGTATTCAGAAAGTATTTCGAATATGACTTTGCTCGATTCCGTTTCTCAAGAAGAATATAAGAAAATGCTATCGGAATTCGACGTGGGTCTGTTTACTCTTAGTGCAAAACATCAAACCCACAACTTTCCGGGTAAAATACTCGAATATATGCGTCAAAGAAAGCCGATTTTAGGATCCGTAAATCCTGGGAATGATTTGCAAGAGGTTATTCATTCTGCAGGAGCGGGTTTTGTCTCCATATCAGGACAGGAGAAACTGTTCTATGAAAATGCATTCAAATTTTTGAATCCGAAAGTTCGTAAAGAATGCGGAAAAAACTCTGAAAGTTTATTGAAACAAAAATTTTCCGTAAATTCCGCAGCGGATATGATCCTAAGTTCGTACGAAAAATCATATTAGAATTGCTGCAAGATTATAAACGTCACGCGGTAGTATCTTCCCAATCAAATGGGATACGTATACAAAATCGAGTTTTGTTAGCTCCATTATTAATTGAGAATTGTATTAGTTATGTACGTTAGGCGTCATTCTAGGATTCATGAACAAGTATTACTTAGTAATACTTTCCAGCTTTTGACCGGGGCCGTTTTGATTTTAGTGATCACGGTGATTCCAAGATGGGGATTGGAATTTTGGAAACATATCGATACGAATAGTTCTAATACTCTCATCGGAGTATTGATTTCTTTTTCCATTATGGCGACTTCTCTTCGGAAGTTGTTTAAATATCCAGGGGCGCAATCTTCCGCATATATCCTCCCTTCCGTCGCGATAATTTATGGCCTCATGATGTTGATCTATTTACTGATGCGTTTGGATTATAGCATCCAAGGGATGATTCTCGGAGCTGTAGTAACTCTTGTTTGGTGTTATATTGGATATTTCTTAGGTCATCGATATAGAAAACAGAGATTTGCCTTGATCCCATTCGGAGAGGCGCTTGATTTTCCTAGTCTTCACGGAACGGAGTTCGTTTTTTTACAAAAGCCGGACCTCGAAAAACAACGATTTGACGGAGTGGTTGCCGATTTACTGTCCGAAGGTTTAACTCCGGATTGGGAAAAGTTTTTGGCCAAGTGTACACTTTCTAGAATTCCGGTTTATCATACGAAACAGATTATAGAATCGTTAACCGGAAGAGTGAAAATCAATCATCTTTCGGAAAATGAGTTAGGAACTCTTTTGCCGTCCATTTTTTATGAAAGAATAAAACGTTTCATTGATTTTCTTATGGCGGTCGTTTTAATTCCTTTTTTAACTCCCATACTTTTGATCACTTCCGTTTTGATTCGTATAGAAAGTAGAGGCCCGGCATTTTTTCTTCAAAAACGTATGGGGTTTCGCGGTAGACCGTTTACGGTCATAAAATTCAGGACGATGTCCCAAGATATAAAGGGAAAAGGATTTACGGAAGGGGAAAACGATCCACGTATCACTAAGTTGGGTAAGTATCTGAGGAAATATAGAATCGACGAACTTCCTCAGATTTTTAACGTTTTATTAGGCGATATGAGTTTTATCGGTCCGCGGCCGGAGTCTATGGAACTTTCGGAATGGTATGAAAAAGACGTTCCTTTTTTTGCTTATAGGCACGTGGTTCGCCCAGGAATTTCGGGATGGGCGCAGGTGGAGCAAGGATACGCCGCAGAAGTGGACGGAATGAACGTAAAGTTAGAGTATGATTTTTATTATATAAAGAATTTTTCATTTTGGCTCGACATCTTGGTCACGTTTAAAACAGTTAAGACGATTTTGACGGGCTTTGGAGCTAGGTAGAAAGTTAAAGATAAAATATTGAATTGGGTACGATTGAATCGATGTCGCTTATTATATTTGTGCTTGGCGTTTTAAATTTGGCATTTTCTTATCTGTTCTTGAAAAAAACAAGCTGGATTCTTCTTTTAATCCAAGCCTATTGGTTTTTTTGGATGTTTTTGTCTTCGTTTTCTTTAACTGGACTTTTTATCCCTTCCGATTACACATATTCTCTTTACATCATACTTTTATCTTCGGTGACAGCGGGAGCTGGTGTTGCGAAATTTTGGGATATAAAGACGCAGAATAAAACTCGCCTTATGCCTCGTTCTTTGTTTGGTCTGCTCACAAAAGGTAAGGAGAAATATTATTTTTACTTTATTCTGATTTTTATATTTCCGATCGTTTTGTTTTTTTTATCAAAATCAATTTATATCAACTTGAAATCGGATACAATGCATTCGTCCATATTTAGAGATTATGCATACGGAGTCTACGGCGAGTCGATTTTGTTCGGGAAGAATAAATATTTATATTATTATTCTTTAGTAGTAACTCCAATTATTTTTGCATCTTTGTTTTTAGGTGCGGCGTTTTATTTACGATTAAAAAAAATGCGAATTTTGATTTTAGGCGCGATTCTTACGATAATGGAAACATTGATGTTTTTGGGTCGCTTTGGATTTTATTACGTTCTAATTGTTCTGATTTTGGTTTTGATGATTAAAGTTTTTAGAAATTGTAAAAGCTTGTTGAACTCTATCAGTTTAATTTATATTTTCATTGCTACATGTATCTTGTTTGGAGTTTTTTTTATAAGTGCTCTAAGAAATTCGAATCAGCAATTTGATTTCCGCGAATTTTTAAATATCTATATTATCGATTATCACACAGAGTCTTTTTCCATATTCGATAGCGAGTTGAGGGACGAAAAATCACTGCTACATGAAAGGACGTATGGAAGAGCTTCGTTAGGGACTCTAGAAAGTAGCTTTTCGGTTGCCTTAGCATTTTTTCGCATACCACTACGTATACAAGCACAGAGCGATTTGATTGGAGGGTATTTAAATAAAAATAGGATTATAGGATACTCGAAAGACGGAAGACCTAAAGAATATAATGCCTTCGGCTCTGTACTTTTCACTCTTTATAAGGATGGGGGGATTCCTTTTATTATTGGGATGGGAATTCTCTTTGGATTTTGCGTGGCTAAATTTTCAAAGTCATTTATTTCGCTTAATCCATATTATGTTTCTCTTTTGGCTTCTTTATTTTTTATCGGAATTTTTGGTATTTTTAAA
>NZ_CP040840.1:2802500-2832500 GCF_006874765.1 Leptospira weilii | reverse complement strand
ACGTATCTGATGAAAGAATAGTAGAAGGGTATTTAGAGAATCCGTATTGGCAATATTTGTGCGGGAATGAATATTTCGCACATGATCATCCTTGTGCCCGACGAGTTTAGTGAAGTGGAGAAAGAGAATCGGTAGTGATGGCTTAGGGAAATTATTAGAAGAGACAATCTTGTTAGGACAGCGAGAAGGCCAAATTAAAGATCAAGAATTCACAAGGGTGAATGTGGACACGACGGTCCAGGAGAAAGCGGTCGCATTTCCAACGGATGCGAGACTGTATCATAAAATGCGACAAGCGTTAGTGAAAGAAGCATCAAAAGAGAATATCAAATTAAGGCAAAGTTATAAGAACCCGTCTGTCCCCCGGACGGAACCTTGCAGCTTGATTTTTCTGTAAAGTGCAATTAAGTTTTGGGATACGCTGTAAACGAAAGAGTAAATTAGCGTTAATCAAACAAGGCCGCTACTTTCATGCAAAACAAGGCAAAGGTGCGCATAAAGAGACGAAACGCTTAAAAACGTATTTTGGCTGCGTAAAACGGGATATAGAGCGAAAAGTAGAAAATCCGAATCAACGACTTAAATCCCTTTTAGAAATCTCCGAACGAATCTTAACACAAAGTAAAAATAGCAAAAATAAAATCTACAGCATTCACGCCCCGGAAGTGGAATTATTTCTAAAGGAAAATCTTATAAGAAATATGAGTTCGGTTGTAAGGTAGTTTAGTGACCACGAGTAAGTCCAATTGGATTGTAGGAATTCAAGCCTTGCACGGTAATCCGTATGACGGTCATACTTTGAAGAGCGCCATCGACCAGATGGAAAAGATAACCGGCTTTCGACCGAAAGAAATCTATGTGGACGTTTTAAAATTTCGAAGACTCAGCCTGAATTTAAGTAGGGTTCCCATAAAAGTCCTTTTTTTGACAAATCCAAACGTTTTTCGAAGGATCTTTCTTTGTATAAACTCAACTATTCTTGAAATTCAAACGTCTCGCTTCTATTGGCGCTCGACGGGTTGCAAAGGTAAAGATCATCATCCTGAGGATGTTCAAGTTCACCTTTCCAATAAAAGTAGAAAGAAAATGAGTCGCTGGCAAAGGATGTGGATGGATAGAAGATCCGCCATTGAACCGATCATTTCTCATCTCAAGCACGATCACAATATGATCCGGAATTTTCTCAAAGGCAAAGAAGGAGACCGGATCAATGCTGTTTTAGCCGCTGCCGGGTGTAATTTCAGAAAGCTATTTCGAGCTTTCTTTTTGTTTCTGGATCGATTTACATTTTTTCGCGCGCACATTTATCAAATTTCATTTTTTCACAACTAGTAAATTTATGGGCTCACTTTTTCAGGGACGACTATTTACATCAAAATTAAAGACGGATTTGCATATCTCTTCTTTGATAATGGATTTATATTCAAGAAAGATTGTAGGTTTCAAGCTTCATCACTCTCTTGAAACGGAAGGTTGTATCCATGCTTTGAATATGCCCTTGCACAAATACCAAAGGGCAAAAAGATTATCCATCGTTTCGATCGAGGTATTCAATTTTGTTCGAGAGATTACACCGATATTCTAATCAACGCAGGCCACAGAATCAGCATGACCGAAGAGAATCACTGTTATGAAAACTCTGTCGCTGAAAGAATCAACAAAACTCTTAAATTCGAATTCTGATTATATAATACTTTTGATTGTTTTAAAGAAGCTCAAATCGCTCTCAAGCAAGCCGTTTTTCTTTACAACAATGTTCGGGTTCATCAACATTTAGGTTTCTTAACTCCTAATTTTATTTATCAAGTAGCCTAATTTTTATAAACCTGATTTTAGGATTTTATAACTCTTGCAGGAACACGATTGCGGTTTTCTTTCGGATTTCGTCTATTCTTTGGGAGTAAAGGTTCTATTTTGTTCCATAGGGCATCCCATTCGGCATTTCTGAATAATATTTGTCCATTTCCTTAAGTATTGTCTTACCATTCCCCAGTACAAGTAGGCTTTGAGACGTGCTCTAAGTATTGAGAAGTAATGTTACAAAAGCTTTACTCCCATTATCCCAATCTGGAAAAAATTCTACACAACAGTGGTTGGCTGTTTTTCGATAAAATTTTCAGAATGGGCATGGGAATGTTCTTGGGAGTTTGGATCGCCCGTTATCTAGGACCTGATAGTTATGGAAAGTTAAATTATGTAATCGCATATATCGCGTTGATCGGCAGTTTTACAAATTTAGGACTCGATGGGGTTGTTGTAAGGGAGCTCATTAAGGAAAAAGCCCATAAAGAAGAGATCATTTCAACCTCGTTTTTACTACAACTTATCGCTGGAATAATTGCATTTGCGGGAGCAATTTTATTCATACCCCTTCTTAGACCCGATGAGTCGGATCTATTTTGGATGGTATTTCTTATCGGACTAACTTTAATTTTTCGGGCCGTCGGTGTCGTAAAGTATTGGTACGAAGCGCAAGTGCTGTCCAAATATTTTGTGTGGCTTGACAACGGGTTGTTTGTCGTATTTTCCGGAATAAGGATTTTGTTGATTTTGAACGATTTGGGAATATTTGCGTTCATTTGGGTCGGACTAATTGAATCATTTATTAGCTTATTCGGTTATTCTTTATTATATAAATATCATAATGGATCCTTATCTGTACTCCATGCGAATTGGAGAAGAGCGCGCGCATTATTGAGAGACAGTTGGATGTTATTGCTATCCGGACTTGCCGTAATCGTATATATGCGGATCGATCAGATTATGATTGGTCAAATGATGGGAGACGAAGCGGTCGGAGTATATACCGCGGCGGTTAAAATTAGCGAAGTTTGGTATTTTATTCCTATGACGGTCGCGTCATCGATATTTCCCGCAATATTAAAAGCAAAAGAATTCAGTCAAAAGTTATATTTGGAAAGATTAGGTCTTTTGCATTCGTTTATGTTTTTACTGGCCTTGATGATAGCAATCCCGATGACATTTTTATCGGATCCGATTATACGTCTATTTTTCGGAGAGAAATTTTTGGAAGCAGGAACCATATTGGCGATTCATATTTGGGCTGGAATTTTTGTTTTTTTAGGAGTAGCAAGCAGTCGATATTATTTAACGGAAAATTTACCAAAAGGTGAATTGTATAAAAGTATATCTGGCTGTTTGACGAATATAATTCTAAATTATTTTTTGATTCCACTCTACGGAATTAAGGGAGCCGCCATCGCTACCGTAATTTCCCAATTTGTAGCTAGCACTTTATTTAATCTTCTATTCAAACGTACTCGCGAAATATTTTTTATCCAATTAAAATCAGTTTTCTTTTGGAAAACGCTCAGTCGCCTCAATCATCTTAGAAATCGGTTACTTAAGGATGGTTGAGCGATGAAATTAGCCCCGATCGCACTGTTTGTTTATAATAGACCGGAACATACAAAAAGAACCATTGATTCTTTATCAAGAAATGACAATGCAGATCAGTCGGAGCTATTCGTATTTTGTGATGGGCCTAAGTCCAATTCGAATATGGATAAGATCAAAGAAGTCAGGTCAATTGTCAAAAAAGTCGCAGGTTTCAAAAAAGTCTTCGTCTATGAAAAGGAAACAAATGCCGGATTATCCAAATCCATTATATCAGGAGTGACTGAACTCGTAGAAAAGTATGGAGAAGTTATCGTTTTAGAAGACGATATGGTTACTTCGAAATATTTTTTAACTTATTTAAATCATGGATTGGAATATTATAAAAATGTAGATCGCGTGGTTTCGATACACGCTTATCGCCTGCCGTTCGTAGCAGAAACGCCCGAGACGTATTTTTTAAGGGGGGCCGATTGTTGGGGATGGGCGACTTGGAAAAGAGGATGGGATTTATTCGAAGCCGACGGGCGAAAACTTTTAAATAAATTAATTTCGGAAAATCTAATATATGAATTTGATATGCAAGGATCGTATCCTTATACTATAATGTTAAAGGATCAGATTGCGGGCAAGAACGATTCCTGGGCGATCCGATGGTATGCATCCACCTTTTTACAAAATAAATTAACGTTGTATCCCGCAAGATCTCTAGTATTTAACATCGGGTTGGATGCTTCCGGGACACATTGCGATGTAACGAATGAATATGACGTTGATTTGAGTTTGTCGCCGATCCGAATCGAAAAAATTAAAATCGAAGAGGACGTTAAAGTAAGGAATTTGTATCGAGACTATTTTCGTAAACTTAATCGAGCGAGTCTTAAAGACAGGATTTTCGATCGGGCGATGCGTTTTATAAAACGATTTGGCTGAAGATCGGATATTAAAATCCTGATTTGTCTAAGATTTAAGACGTTTTTTAAAAATTCTTATTATTGATTGTCTTTTGTTATGAATCTGTTTTGTATATTCTATAAAATTAATATATATGTAGTAAACTGAGTGAACTATCACACCAAAAGTTCAAAAAAACTTAGGCCTTAGGTCGTAAAAAGCTCGAAACGAAGATTCTTACGGGGCTGTTCTAATCGAATTTTTTCACTTCCAAAATCCGCCGAGCGCAATAGGCGTGAGACACGCCCGGGTTTTACAAAAATGTAGGAACTCCTACGGGAGTGTTTCAACGATAAAGTCTATTTGAAAGCAAATGAATGTCAAAGGGACGATTTCTGTGGGAACTTCGTTTTGTGAAAAATTCACGATGATATTTCCATCAAGATTTGTGGACAAGTTCTGAAATTAGAACCAAATAAAATGAGCCTTACGTTAATCCTTTTATCATGGTTCTACGGAATGGGATTGTCGTAAATCTGAGGCAAAACTGTCGTTTAGACTCTGAACATGTTTATCATATCTCACTTAGTTAAAATTTGTTTGATCTTTTGGAGGTTTCTTCAATTGAGTTTAACAAATATTAAAGTTTGAAGTTCGAATGTGAATTATTGTTGAAGATGAGGAAATGGGTTTGCGAAGTCATATAAAGAAAATAGCATATAAACTTTTACCTCCTATTATTTGGGATTTGTTAACTTTCGGAAAGAGAAAATTTTATAAACGAGTTAAATTCAAAATACGAGGTGGAATTCTTCGCAACGGTTTCAACGGACTGTATAAAACTTGGGATGAGGCAGCGGCATTGTGTGGATCTTACGATTCAGGGCAGATTATCGAAAAGTGCAAACAATCACTGTTGAAAGTGAAACAAGGAGAAGCAGTTTACGAAAGAGATTCTGTATTATTCAACAAAATTCAATATTCTTGGCCGTTGCTTGCTGGTTTGCTTTATTCGGCGACTAAGTCCAATTCAGGGTTGGATGTTTTAGATTTTGGAGGATCCTTAGGAAGTAGTTATTATCAGAATAGAAACTTTTTACAAGGAATACAAAGATTATCTTGGAATATAGTAGAACAATCTAATTTTGTTCAAGTTGGTAAAAAACACTTCGAAGACGATATCCTAAGTTTTTATGATTCCATCGAATCCTGTATTAACGATAAAGATCGAAAAATTAATGTATTTTTAGCATCCAGCTCCCTTCCATATGTGAAAGATCCTTTTGCATTAATCAAAAAAATAATCAATTACAATTTTCCTTATATTATAATAGATAGGACCTATTTTATAGACTTGCCGAATTCTATCGTGTCCGTGCAACGTGTTTCTCCTGAAATTTACGATGTTTCTTACCCCGCTTGGTTTTTTAATTCGGAAGAATTCGTTTCTTTGTTTCAAGTTAAATATGATTTAATTGCAGATTTTAATAGTTATTTGCAAGTCACGGATATCTTGGAAGGAATATCGACCCGGGAAATGGGAATGATTTTTGAATTCAGAAAATCTTTATAGAAGTCTATCTTAAAATCTTAAGGTATGCGGACTCTATATTGCTGTATTTTGTTGCGATTTGCCCAAGGATAGTGGCTAATTTCTTTTACGATTTTGGAATGGACTCAAAATTTAAAGAGATTAATCGGTAACGTTTGTGCTCGAATAGAATATATTTCAAAAATTTTCTATCTATCGGTAACTCAATAGAGTTGTTAAAAAATTCTATGATTCAGATTAACAAAACCGCTTCAAACGTCCATTTCAATGAAGCAGAAATGGATAGAGAAATTAATTTTTCAACAACTTTAATATACAGAATTAAAAATCTTTTTGAGATAATTTTTAGAAGTAGATTTTGCTGAATTTATATTTATCTTATATAGTTTAAAAAACTGACAATGAAGTATCTTTGCACACTTTTCGATTTTAATTACCTACCTTTGGGATTGTCTTTATATGAATCAGTTATGCGTCATTTCGGAGACTTTCATCTTTGGGTGCTTGCAATGGATGATAAAACTTATACTTTTTTTAAGGAGAATTCATTTGATCATGTCACAATACTTTCGTTACGCGATATCGAGTCCGAAGACGTTTTGACGGCAAAATGGAATCGAACTTGGCAGGAGTATTGTTGGACTCTTTCGCCGGTTTTACCTTCTTATGTGTTGGCTAAAAATCCGAACATAGATCACATTACTTATTTGGATTCGGACATATATTTTTTTTCCAATGTGGAACCGGTTTATGATGAAATCGGAAAACAATCCGTGATGATCATACCTCATCGTTTTCCGAATCGTCTAAAACATCTCGAAGCCAACGGAATTTACAATGTACAAATGGTATATTTTAAACGAGACGAGATAGGAATGAAATGTCTCGGTCGTTGGAGAGAACAGTGTTTGGAATGGTGTTATAATCGATTGGAAGATGGTCGACTGGGAGATCAAAAATATTTGGACGTATGGCCGCAAACTTATAAAAACATATGTGTATTAAAAAATGAACAAGCTGGTGTTGCACTTTGGAACGCGGAAAGATACAAGATTCGATTGAAAGACGAAGAAATTTTGATCAACGAAAGCCCTCTCATATTTTATCATTTTCATATGTTTAAATTTTACGAAGGGGATATCTACGGGACCGGGATTTCCGATTACAGATTGAATTACAAGGTGTTAAAGGTTATTTATGATGTTTACGTGAAACAATTGAGCGATGTGGTTTCCCGTTTTAATCTGAAATTAAGAAGTTTGAATATTTGGGAAATGTGTGTCATGATGGAAAAAAGGAATTTTTATTCGTATTCCTTTTTAAAGAAAGTTTTTTGGAACGTTTTGCTTTACGGTTTTGTGGTTTTAAAAAGGATTCTAAAAATTGGATGGAGTTTTCTTTTAAAAATTTATCCCAACGTTTTAAAGAATTGATCTGAATCTTTCGATAAATGAAACGGTTTTCATAGGTGCCATCGATTGAGCGGATGATGGTCTTTTGAGTAGTTTCTACTCATCCCTATAAAATAGAATACCGTTAATTTGAGCACAAATCCGTGTTTAGACGCAGAATTTTGGACACTCTATTATATAGGGATCAGTAATACGCCGTCCAAATCGAATGACAACCGTAAATAACGTGAGTTCGGTGTAACAAAAATGCGAAAGCGATTGTAGCGGAAATTCCGCAGGAATTGGAGCATTATGTTGCGACCGTAGACAGCAACATTGAGTTTAAGAGCGGTCGCGAGCCATTTTATCTATGAAACTCGCGAGCTGCGACGACGACTCATAGGGAGTCGTTGCATTGAGTTTCTTATTCGCCCAAATTTTCTTACATCGAACTCACGTTAAATAACAAGTCCGTAACGATTTTCGTGGATTAATTTTTGCCGGATAGGTTGGTAGATTTTCGAACGATTTTTTTGTTAAATTCATATTCTACTCTACATAAAGAAATACCGTCAGTTTAAATACAAATCCCGGTTTAGAAGCGAAATTTTGGAAACTCTATTATATAGAGATCGGTAATACGGATTAAAACGTTCATTTTAGTTTTATATAATTTAAGAAATGTGCTATTGAGATTATGGATGAAATTATAGTTAAGAATTCGGGTTACATATATCTAAAAAAAGTCAGAGACGATAGGGACGGGAATTTGATCATTTTGGAGGGCGCGAAAGATGTACCTTTTGAAATAAAACGAATTTATTATATTAATAATTTGGAAAATTCAGTGAGTGTAAGAGGCCAGCACGCTCATAAAGAGATTGAACAAGTGATCTTTTGTGTCAGCGGAAGCTTTACGTTGAAATTAGACGATGGAAAGGCAAAGCAGGCGATCTTAATGAATAAGGATAACGTTGGAGTTCTTTTGGGAAAGATGCTTTGGCACACTATGGAAAATTTTTCTTCCGGTTGTATCCTTCTTGTTGTCGCTTCGGATTATTATAGAGAAGACGATTATATAAGAAATTATTCGGATTTTATCCGATTGGCCGGGAAAAGTTAGATATGATCGAATATGAAAATTTGCGCTTAGTCAATGAGCGCTTTTTTGAAGAATATAAAATTAAACTTTCTGAAACCATAGAAAGTGGGTGGTATATATTAGGAAAAGAAGTTTCTAACTTTGAGAATCAATTCGCCCAATACAATGAAAACCGATATTGTATTGGAGTAGGAAATGGTCTGGATGCGCTTATACTCGCCTTGAAAGCGTTAAGCGTAGAAAAAGACTCCGAGATTATAGTTCCTTCGAACACTTATATAGCTTCTATTTTAGCAATTTTGCATGCAGGTCTGAAACCTATCTTAGTTGAGCCGGATATTGGGACCTATAATATCGATTCCAAGAGAATAGAGGAAAAAATTAATTCCAAAACGAAAGGGATTCTGATTGTACATTTGTATGGTAAGCCTTGCGAGATGGATTCTATTTTGAGGATTAAGAAAAAAAATAATCTATTTTTAGTAGAAGATTGTGCACAATCTCATGGCGCTTTATATAAGGGAAAGAAGACGGGAACGTTTGGAGAAATTAACGGATTCAGCTTTTATCCCACTAAAAATTTGGGAGCTATCGGAGATGCGGGTGCCGTCGTGACGGATAACGAATTATATTACGAGAAAATTAGGAAGCTGAGAAATTATGGTTCTTCGATCAAATACAAGAATGATTTGCTCGGATATAATTCTCGTTTAGATGAATTGCAAGCTATAATCTTAAATATCAAGTTGAAACATTTGGATGTAATGAACGAACATAAAAGAAGTTTAGCCAAAATTTATCTGGAAAATCTAAAAGACGATTTTATAAAACCGATAGTCGACGAAAAAATCTACGACGTATACCATATCTTTAATATTCGCCATACAAGACGTGATGAGTTACGAGAGTATCTATTGAAAAACGGAGTAAAGACCGAAATTCATTATCCGATTCCTCCTCATAAACAAGTTGCAATGAGGGGCGTACTTCCATACGCAGACGGCGAGTTTGCGATTTCGGAGGAAATTCATCGCACCACGTTAAGTCTTCCGATTTCAACTTTTCATACCGAAGATGATATTTGTAAAGTTGTGGAAATTATGAATGGATTTTGAGAAAGCTTTGGATGGAGCCTGGGATGTCGCGTTACAAAATAAAAAGTGATTTTAGAGATTAATGCTTTTTAAAAACGAAAAAGGCAAATGATCTGTTTTTGATAAGGTATTGTGTTTAATTCCTATCTAAGATTATCATAAAAGCGAAAAACGACCGGGCTTTGAATATTAGAGTTGTTGAAAATTCCATGATTCAGATTAACAAGACCGCTTCAAACGTTCATTTCAATGAAGCAGAAATGGATAGAGAAATTAATTTTTCAACAGCTCTATCCTATGAAATGACTTCAAAAGATGTTTTGTGGTGAATTTCTATAAATGATTGAAAAGAAACCTAAGATTTCGATTGTCACTATTAACTATAATGACCATGTCGGTTTAGAAAAAACCGTTTTATCCGTGAGTAATCAGATATGTTTGAACCAGATTGAATATATTATAATAGATGCGGCTTCTAAAGATGGGAGTTTGAGTGTAATTCAAAGGTATAACGATCTATTTTCATTTTGGCTCAGTGAGCCGGATTTTGGTATCTACGATGGTCAAAATAAGGGAATCTTAAATTCTAAAGGAGAATATATTCTTTTTTTAAATTCGGGCGATGCTCTTGCAAATGAGAATACACTTTCTGAGATACTTTCATTCGAGCTGAGTTCCGATTTGATTTATGGAGATATGCTTATTGAGTCCAAGGAAGGGAATCTACGTTTGGGTAGGCAGCCTCCTGTGATGACGTTAAGTCATCTTCTACTCGATACAATTTGGCATCCAGCGTGCTTAATAAAAAGAAAGTTGTTTGAGCGATACGGGTTGTATGATCTTAATTTTAGAATTGCTGCAGATTACGAATTTTGGCTGAAGGTTTTTTCAGCAGGTGTTTCAACAAAATATATTCCAGTAGTATTCTCACAATTCAATTTGCAAGGGTTAAGTTCTGCACCGCAAAATCAGAGTTTTCTTCTTCAGGAAAGAAAGAGCGCACAGTCGCTTTATTTTGATCGTATAACTTTATTTTTATATAGAGATCTTCCGGAGGTAATCCGATTTTTATTTTCGTTGGGAAGATTTTTTCTAAGAAAAGTCCTTATTTTATCAGGAACTCGTTTAAAAGTTTGAAAAGGGAATTGCAACCATGATTTCTAAGTCGTCGATAGTGAGATGTAGCAATTTTTACAGGCTACGTTTTATAATTTTAAAATCGTTAAGCAACTGTCTGAGTTTCCGCAATTTTAAAGTTTTAGCGCATCTCTAAATATATTCCCGTGGCATTCTTAAAATTCAATTGATAAGGTTGAGTTCTACGTCTGAAGAATCAGAATTTTTTCTTAGAATTGTTTTCGAGGATACTGCTATATTTGTGTTGAAACATGTTTTTCAGATAACTTCCCGATTGAAATTAGACATTTTCTGATTTATTGCGGTGAATAGATTTAGGCTTGTTTGAATCTTATTTTTTACAGGATTTGTTTTTGAACAAGTCTAAAGTAAAAGATCTATAAGTTGAATTCCTTTGACGACCCTTAAAAAAAATATTAAAAGAATATGATTTTATACTAAATGAATCCTCTAGTTTCTATCGTGATTCCCTGTTATAATTATGGAAGATATATCTACCAAACTATCAAAAGTGTTATCGAGCAAAATTATAAGAATTGGGAAATAATTGTCGTGGACGACGGTTCTGACGACGAATATACAATCGAAGAACTTGAAAAGCTCAAAAAAATATATACCGTAATTAAGATTGATCGATCGGGTCCGGCCGTGGCCAGAAATGTGGGGATTGCCGCAGCTAGAGGAGAGTTCATACTTCCTTTGGATTCGGACGATATGATCCACGAAGATTATCTCTTGGAGGCGATGTCTGCTTACGAAAAAAAACCGTCTTTAGGAATTGTGTATTGCGAAGCGGAGTTTTTCGGATCTATAAAAGGAAAATGGAATCTTCCCGAATATCGTTTTCCGGATATACTTTTGGACAATTGTATATTCGTATCCGCAGTATTTAGAAAGTCGGATTGGAAGGACGTCGGCGGATTTAATGAAAATATGAAAAACGAATGGGAAGATTATGATTTTTGGCTTTCGCTGATTGAAAAAGGAGGGAGGATTTATAGAATCCCGAGAGTTTTATTTTATTATAGGATTGGGCATGCATCCCGTTCGCAAAGATCTCTCGACCGTTTCCTTTCGTTATATATGCAGCTATATGAAAATCATAAAGAATTATATTTGGAGAATATTCACCTTTTATTTAAGAGGCATTTAGAGGCGAAGCGACTAGAAGAGGAATTTTCAATTTTGACTAAAAATCCATTTGTTTATTCGTTTATAAAGATGCTGATAACCTTTCTAAAATATTTTTCCCTATTAAAAAGAAAATTCTTAAATATTTAATTCAAAATAAAATGTAAGATTAACTGTAAATGATAGAAAGATCTCGGTAAAGTCTAGAAGAGGGTTTTGAAATCGAATTTTCGTAGCTTTGGAAAAAGGGAGTCGTAATGGCTGGTATCATTTATCGAATGAAAACGGGTTGTCAGTGGCGTGCAATTCCGAATGACTTTAGATCGGGATGTTGTTAGGTTAGCATCGACTCTTTACTCGCTTAAAAAATATTAAATGTTGATGTTCAATGAGTGTCTTTTTTTGGCTAAAGGTATTTTTAGGCGATCTATAGCATCGTCGATGAGATTTGCATGAAGGCCTGGGTACGGAAAATCTTCTATTTGCTAAGGCAGTATCAATATTATTTTTTCCTTTATTCTAAGAATAAAAATATTCATAAATCAGAATACTCTTATCGACCTTTGATTAGCATACTTGTACCCATTTATAATACAAAAAGAAAGTATCTAAAGAAAATGGTTCGCTCCGTTGAGATGCAAACTTACGAAAATTGGGAATTAATTCTTCTTGATGACGCTTCTCCGAAGTCTGAACCCGGTAATTTTTTAAAAGAGAAAGGTAGGACAAATTCTAGAATTCGTTATTTTCGAGTCGAAAAAAATGGCGGGATCAGTGTCGCCACGAGTATGGCTTTGGAATACTCCGTCGGAGATTACATCGCTTTTTTAGACCACGACGATAAACTTATGAAAGACGCTCTGATGACGGTTGTAGATTCATTACAAAACGATGATGGACGACCTGAGTTCCTTTATTCTGACGAAATTTTTCAGTCAAAGATTTCCGGAGTATTTTCCTTATCTACAAAATCGGAGTTCTCGCCTGAAAGATTAATATCCTATAACTATATCTGCCATTTCGTGGTGGTTTCAAAAAACTTAATTTATCGAATGGGCGGAATTCGGGAAGGTTACGACGGAAGCCAGGATCATGAATTTGCGCTTCGTGCGTGTAGACATACAAATCGGATTAGAAGACTCCCATATTTTTTATACGTATGGCGTCTTCACAGAGAAAGTTTTTCAAGAAAAAAAGCAGAAATCTGTGAAGAAAGTTCTAAAAAAGCCATATTAGAATATTATAAAGAAAAAAAGGAAAAAGTGGAAAAAATCGTTCCAGGATATTATCCATTTACCTATCATCCAATCCGTAGGCTAAGGTTGGTCAAACTGATCTCGATTGTTGTTCTCGATATAGAAGCTATACTGGGCAATGGTTTTCAAGATATTTATGAAATGATTGGATTGACCCCTTCTGATTTTCACTTAGAAATTTTTCTAAGCGTCGGAAAAAATCGAACGAAATTCGAAATCCCCCAATCTGTTTTGAAAGAATTTCAAGATCGAGTTCGATTTAAAATACTTGAGTTTTCCGACTCGGATTTTTCCGCTAAAAATATCAATTCAATTGTTTCCGATGCACAAGGTTCTTATATTTTATTTTGGAATCCTTGCTTTAAACCGAAGAACGAGGATTGGTTGTATGAGTTGCTACAGCATGCGCAATCTTCGGGAATAGGCGCAGTTTGTCCGATTATTTTCAATCGGAGGAACGAACTCATTTATTCTTCTTTGCTTCTCGGGAAAAAAGGATTTATTGGCGTTGCGGGTAACGGAATTACGACGGCGGAAGCTAAAATTTGGTCCGGAGAATTTATCGAGAAGAACGTTTCCGCAATTTCTCGTAACGTGTTTCTGGTGTCTCGAAAGAATTGGGACTTATTAAACGGTCTTGACGAATCTTTCCAAAGAGATTATTGGGACGTGGATTTTTCTCTAAGGCTCCTTGAAAAAAACCTTAGAATCGTAAGTAATCCTTTCTCAAGTTTTATATCTTCTTATACACTTAAGAGGTCTTTTCGAGAGTATGATCCCGAATATAAAATTGGCAGATCGGATCAAAAACTACTAATCAGAAAATGGGGAGGCTCGTTGAAAGCCGACAGATTTTATTCCCCTCATAGTGACTTATTAGGAACTGATATGTATCCTAGAAATTTTTTTCATAGTTTGCAATATAGAATTTGCAGAAGAAAATGGGGCCTAAACTGAGAAGCGAATATAAAAGATCGATTTAAAACTTACTTTCTGCCCAACGTTTAGAATTCCCAAAAAATCGTCGGGAATAAATTCATATTTTCTGCGAATGAGAAAGATGAAAATTTTGATCGCGATCTCAAGCAATTAGGATTTTGTGGTAATCCTGAGATGTAGATTGAAAGGTTTTGTGAAACTATAACTATCTCAAAAATAATTTACCATAGTCTCAAAATATTTTTATTCGAAGACGAAGTGTTTTTGCCATAGTTTTTGAAACGATTCTATTGTCTGAAACAAGTTAATTTATATGCAATTCAAAAGATTTCCCATAGAAGGTCCCGTTTTAATTGAACCCAAGGTTTTCGGAGATGAACGAGGTTTTTTCTTTGAGACTTTTAAGACATCGTTATTCGAAAGTGAGAATATACCGACTCACTTCTCTCAAGATAACCATTCTAGATCTTCTCGTGGAGTATTGAGAGGAATGCATCTGCAAGTTCCTCCTTACGAACAGGGTAAGTTAGTGCGTGTCGTAAGAGGCAAAGTCGTCGATGTGGTAGTGGACGTTCGAGTAGGTTCTCCAAGTTACAGAAAATGGCTTTCCGTGGAATTATCCGAGGAAAATAAAAATATCTTTTGGGTTCCTCCCGGGTTTGCTCATGGATTTTTAACCTTGGAAGACAAGACCGATTTTTTATATAAGGTGACGAAGGAATATAGCCCACAAAACGAGGTGGGAATTCGTTGGGATGATCCTGCGTTAGGCATTCCTTGGAAAACATGGTTACCTGATTCTGAATTTACCGTATCTCCCAGAGATCAGGGAACTCCCTTTTTCGTTGATTTCAAAAGTCCATTCGTATATTAGAATATGATTTATTATACAGGAAAAAACGGTCAATTGGGCTGGGAATTGTCCAAAAGATTCAAAACCGAAGGTTTGGAATCGATCGGATTCGGAAGGGAGGAATGGGATCTAACGGATCTTAGTTCGGTCGAACGAATTTTGAAGGATTCTCCGCGGATTTTAATCCATTGCGGAGCTTATACCGCTGTGGATAAGGCGGAATCGGATTCGGAAAAAGCTTACAAAATCAATTCCTTATCGGTAAAAAGAATTTCCGAAGAATGTCTGAAAAAAAAGATTCATTTGATTTATATATCCACGGACTTTG
Organism: Leptospira weilii; assembly: GCF_006874765.1. Taxonomy (NCBI): domain Bacteria; kingdom Pseudomonadati; phylum Spirochaetota; class Leptospiria; order Leptospirales; family Leptospiraceae; genus Leptospira; species Leptospira weilii. Next base: position 2,817,466 of record NZ_CP040840.1, on the reverse strand, counting down.
TCTTCGATGCAAATTCAGAAACGGTTCGAGATACGATTCGCTTTTGGAAACCGGATTCGACTCTTTCGCCGAAAGGGATTTACGGATTATCGAAAGCGGAAGGGGAAGGATGGGTCCGAAATACATTTGCAAATTCTAAGCAAGCCAATATTGTCCGTACCAGTTGGGTGTATTCCTCGCACGGAAATAATTTTCCGAAAACGATTCTGAAACTTTTGCAAGATCCAAATCGCACTGAATTAAAAGTGATCGAGGATCAGTTGGGAAGACCTACGTGGGCAGGAAGGCTTTCTGATTTTATAATATTCTTAATTTATGGAATTCTAAAGGGAAGTGAGTATCCGAAGGTTTTGCATTTTTCCAATTCCGGAATCGCGAGTTGGTACGATTTTGCGGTTGCAATTCGAGATGTCTCACATTCTTTTTCATTGATAGAAAATTTAAAACCGATTTTCCCGATTCCTACGGAAAGTTATCCTACGCCCGCTCCGAGACCTAGATACTCAATTTTAGATTTGGATGAAACTCGAAAAATTTTCGGTACTGTTCCGCATTGGAAAGAGGATTTAACTCTCTGTCTGAAAGAACTCGCCGAGATTTCCGGAAAAAAAGTATGAAAAAAATTTTAGTCACAGGCGGAGCCGGTTTCATAGGTTCTAATTTTGTGAATCTCATTTTAAACGATACCAAAGAATATCAGGTAGTTGTCTTAGATAAACTGACTTATGCGGGAAATCTCAAAAGTTTGGAATCTTGGAGAAAGGATTCTCGATTTATTTTTGTAAAGGCAGACATCGCAAACAAGGAAGAGGTATTTTCGATCTTTCAAGAGCATAGATTTGATTACGTTGCACACTTTGCAGCGGAAAGTCATGTGGACCGTTCCATTTTGGGTCCGGAAGAGTTTATCAAAACGAATGTGCTGGGCACTTTTTATCTTTTGGATGCCGCTCGGTTACAATGGAAGGAATCTTATGAAGGAAAAAAATTTCTTCACGTATCGACGGACGAAGTGTTCGGGACTTTAGGAGATATTGGATACTTTACCGAAGAAACCCCTTATGCGCCTAACTCACCTTATTCGGCCTCTAAAGCTGGTTCGGATCATATCGTAAGATCTTACTTTCATACGTATCATATGCCGGTCGTGACTACAAATTGTTCTAATAACTATGGTCCCTATCATTTTCCGGAGAAATTGATTCCTTTGATAATTTTGAATTGTCTACAAGGGAAACCTCTTCCCGTTTACGGAGACGGAAAGAATATTAGAGATTGGTTATACGTTAAAGATCATTGCGAAGCGTTACGTCTTGCCTTGTTCCAAGGATTGCCGGGAGAGACTTATAACATAGGAACTAGGAATGAGAAAAAAAACATAGACATAGTGAACTCCATCTGTTCGATCATGGACGAGTTGCATCCCTCCGGAGTTCCTCATTATAGATTGATCCAATATGTCAAGGATAGACCTGGGCACGATTTTCGTTACGCTATCGATCCTTCCAAAATCGAAAAAGAGTTAGGATGGAAGCCTAAGTTCGGATTTGAATCGGCCCTTAGAGAAACGGTCCGGTGGTATTTAGACAACGAGTCTTGGTGGAAGGAAATTCTTTCCGGTCAATATAAAGAATATTATGAAAATCAGTACGAGAAACGTTAGATGAAATCAAGAAAAGGAATCATACTCGCAGGCGGTTCCGGAACAAGGCTTTATCCGGTCACATACGTCGTTTCCAAACAACTTTTACCGGTTTACGATAAGCCGATGATTTATTATCCACTAACAACGCTTATGTTGGCGGGCATTCGAGAGATACTCTTGATTTCCACGCCTCAGGCAACTCCAATGTATCGAGAACTTTTAGGAGACGGAAAACAATGGGGAATTTCCATCGAATATGCGGTTCAGCCCGAACCGGGAGGATTGGCGCAAGCATATTGGATCGGAGAGAATTTCGTCAAAGAAAATCCTTCCGTTTTGATTCTCGGAGATAATATTTACTTCGGCCATGATCTTTTCGCTCTTTTGGAAAACGCTTCAAAAACGACGAGCGGTTCGACTGTATTTGCATACCCAGTCCAAGATCCGGAAAGATATGGAGTGGTGGAATTTGATTCGGCGAGGCGTGCGATTTCGATCGAAGAAAAACCTGTTAAACCGAAGTCCAATTACGCGGTCACAGGATTGTATTTTTATGACGAGGACGTGGTAAATATCGCCAAGTCCATCAAACCTTCCGCAAGGGGAGAATTGGAAATTACCGATGTAAACAAAGTCTATTTGGAACGAGGAACATTGAGCGTTCAAGTGATGGGGCGCGGATACGCTTGGTTGGATACGGGAACTCACGAATCTCTTTTAGAGGCATCAGTGTTTATAGAGACGATCGAAAAAAGACAGGGTCTTAAAGTCGCCTGTCCGGAGGAAATTGCTTTTAGGAAAGGCTTTATTGACGGATCGCAACTCGAACGGCTGATATCCCCTCTCAAAAAAACGGGTTATGGGGAATATCTTACGAAAGTGCTTCGCGAAAAGATCTACTGAGTTTGTAAAAACTCCGCGAAGTTATTCGTCTTTGAGTTTGATACCGACATATTGATCGTTACGAATCTCTATATAATAAAATCTACAAACTCCGAAAATCCGTGAGAAGTTTTATTACGAATTTGTCGAATGATTTATCCGCTTTCTCTTTCGGATTTTTGGGCGAATTCTCAGATCGTTTTTCTAAAGGTTTTCATTTTTATCAGGATTATTGATAATTTTGCCTCTCCGATTAACAAAACGGTTCCAGTGATTCGTTTGAATATAAAAGAAGTGATACAAGATTTGATTTTTCAATAACTCTGTATGCGCAGATGCTAATTTTTGCAGAATTGATTTAAGTTTTTGAATGCAATATTATAATATTATAACAGTTACATACGATTCCGGAAAATACGTTTCCGCATTAAACGATTCCATGAAATTGCCTCCCAATTGGACCTGGGTGATTTGGGACAACGATTCCAAGGACGATACGCAGGAACAACTCAAACGGCTTTCCAAAAAAGATAGAAGATTGGTCCATTTTAGTTCCAAAAATTTGGGTTTTGCGGGGGGAAATAACGAAGCGATCAAGGCCGCACCGAAATCGGATTGGACTTTATTTATCAATCCGGATTCTCGTTTGAGTGACGATTTCTTTTTGGAATGCGAAAGAACGCTTGAGTCCAAAGGAAGAGAATATTCCATCGTTTCTTTTTTGATGCTCAAGGAAAATCGGAGGGAACTAATCGACGGGGCGGGTGATATCTATCACGTCTCGGGGGCCGCATGGAGAAGGGGATATAATCGAGTTCTCTCCGAAGAGTATTTGAGAGAAGCGGAGATTTTTTCCGCATGCGGAGGCGCGATGGCCGTTCGGACGGAAGTTTATGAAAGATTGGGCGGGTTCGATGCTGATTTTTTTTGTTACATGGAAGATATTGACTTAAGTTTTCGCGCGAGACTAATAGGAGAACGGGTTCTTTTTAGTCCGAATATCAAAGTCTATCATCACGGATTTGGGTCCACGGAAGAGAAAAGTGCGTTTTCCCTCTATTACGGTTTAAGAAACGCGTTAGTCGTTTATTGGAAGAATATGCCTTTGTCTTATGCTCTACGTTATATATTTCACCATATACTTTTTTTCGGAGTGAGTATTTGTTTTCATGCCTTCTTTACCAGTCCGAAAATATTGGGAGTGCCGTTCGGCTTTTTACGAATGATCCCCGGATTGATTCGTAAAAGGTCGGAAATACGTAAAATGAACGACGGTCGGTTTAACGAAACTTTAAGGTGGATGAACCGTAAGTGGTTTGCTCCTTTTCGTAAAAAATAAAATGTATGTTAGAAAAATTTTCTCCGTTAGCCGTTATAGTCACTTTCAATCCCGATTTTAATTTTACCCGTAAAAATATCCAAAACTTAAATTCGAATTCCGTTCCGGTTTTAGTCGTAGATAACCGATCCGAAAACGTATCTTCAATTCGTTCCAAAATTGGAAAACAAAACGTACTTATAGAAAACGAATCCAATCTAGGTTTAGGGTTCGCTTTAAATCGAGGAATCGAATACGCACAAACGAATCGATATACACATGTTTGGTTGTTTGATCAGGATAGCTTTTTGGAAACGTCGGCGATTCGAACTTTTCTGCAAAAAGTCAAGGAATATGGGATACAAAAGTCCCGGAACGAGAAAGTCGCGTCTTTCGGCCCTAATGTTTTTGATACAATCAAAAATCGTAATATTTACGGAATTCGGGAGAACGAACCCGAAATTCTGAACGCGGAGTTTCTAATCACTTCGGGAAGTTTTTATTCCTTGGATGTCTTTAAAGACGTGGGTTTGATCTATCATGAATTCTTTATAGACTATTTGGATTACGAGTGGTGCTTTCGGGCGAATTATAAAGGATACGTTCATAAAATCGTTTCCAAAGCGAGAATGAACCATTCCATAGGAAACGATTCCAGAAGCATTTTGGGACTTTTTAAAGTAGCGATTCATTCTCCTTTTCGGTGGTATTTTCTATATAGAAACGGAATGTATATATGTAGAATGTCTCATATTCCATTTCGGTTTAAATTAGAGGTGGTTTTTAAAGCGATCTTTCGTTTTTTGATTCTACCAATTTTTTCAAATTCGAAATATCAGACGTATCGTCATATTCTATGGGGAATCTGTGATGGGATTACGAAAAAGCAATCGTCTTTTTATAAACATCTTATCGGTAGAATCTCCCAAAATTAGGTCGATGATAAATCCGACTTATCGTTTTTTGATTGGCTTTTGAATTATAAATCACTGGCTTGAAAATTCGTACATTACTCAGCTCTATAAAATAGAATACCGTTAATTTGAGTATAAATCCCGCGTTTAGATGCAGAATTTTGTACACTCTATTATGTAAAGATAAGTAACGTGAGCAGGGTCGTAAGAAAGTTTGGGCGAATAAGAAACTAAAGTGCAACGACTCCCTGAACTCAGGCGCAGAGCTTTCCTAAGGGTCGTTCTGCAGGTTGTCGTCGCAGCTCGCGAGTTTCATAGATAAAATGGCTCGCGCGACCGCGCTTTAACTCAATGTTGCTGCCTACGGTCACAACATAATGCTTCAATTCCTTCGGAATTTCCGCCACAATCGCTTTCGCATTTTTCAAAACCTTAGAGTCTTTCCCAAAACGTAGGAACAATTGCAGCGATCCGCAGGGATTCCGATAAGATCGAATGGTTTTGCGACACGCTCTTAGACATAATCTTACCCACAAGTATTTGGATCCCGAAGATAAATCTGTCGGAATTACGACAAATCCTCTCTGAAACTTCGTTCCTTCAACGCGCCCCTTAGGAAGCGTTGTGCCTGAGTTTCCCTTATTTTTGGGTGGGATGACGAGCTCTGCTGAAGAGCGAGGCGCTGAGTTTGGAGGTGGAAAGGTTCGGGGGATTTTTCTCTATCAGAAAATCATACTTTTTGCAAGTAAAAAGCCTCATTCTTGTCGGAACACTTGAAAAATATCAGTTTTTGATCCTTATGATCCCAAAAGCCTTCTTAATTTGTGGGGTTGGTGATGGCTCTTAGAATGTGGGAACTCCTACAATTTTAAACGACGGGAAAAAATCGCACAGGAGCGGTATGAACTTTCAATGCGACCTAATCTGTGAAACTCCCGTATTTTTAGAAATTTGCGGAATCGTTTTCATTTTTTTTGTGCTTTGGGCGAGTTCTAAGCGATTATTGTTTAAAACAATTGAATATACTAATATACAAATGATTTCAATCTTGTTGATGCTGGCGTCGAATGTGCGTTTTGGAAAAATTTTTAGGAAATTCGAAATAGGCTAGAAAGGCTCAGATCGGACTATGACGATTTTTGTTCTGATCTGATGCCATGTCTAAGAAGCGAAAATTTTTTCATAGAGTAAGCCTTTGTAATTTTCGCGCGAGAACCTTACAGTTTTTTCAAGTTTCACTCTGAAAACGTAATTTGTGTGAATTTCTTCGGCTCTTAGATTTTGAAAGTCAAAACGAACTGATAAGCTTTGAATTGAAAGCGAATGATTTAAAAAATAGGGATTTAATTTTTATTCATGCGAATACAAGAAGGACGTATAAGGTTATTGTTGGTTCGCTTGAAAAGTTTCTTATTGTTTTGAATGAAATTTTGTATAGGAATTTCAAAAAAATTAAAAGTTCTCAATTGTTTCGTTATAATATGGCGTTGATTTTTGCTTCAGGTTTGTTTTGGAAAAGGCGCAAAAGAAGAATTTTAAACTGATAAAATTTCCTTGAGGATTGAATTTTGGATTTTGGAATTACCGTTTCTATCGTATTATATAAACCGAATTTATCTATTTTTAAAGAATCGTTTTCTTCCCTTCTAAACTCAGTTACATATCAAATCTCCCATACTTCAAAAACGATTCGATATAAAATCGACGTATTGGATAATTCTCCCCTATGGGGCGAGGAAGTAAAAGCGATTTTGGACGGCTTTGCGAAGGAACCTTTGTTGAGGAATCGAGTCGAATTTCGATACGTTCATTTCCCCGAAAATCCGGGTTATGGAGTGGCGAACAATCGTTCCATTTTAAAATCGGATACAAAATTTCATTTGGTTCTCAATCCGGATATTAAGATGATTCCGGAAACATTGGCGTTATGCGTTCGTTATCTGAGCGAGCATCCGGAATGCGATGCTGTGGTTCCATCCGTTTGGGATTGGGAGAACGATCAGAATGGGGAACGTAAGATGCAGTTTTTAATAAAATCTTATCCTACCGTTTTCGTTTTATTTCTGAGATCCTTTGCTCCAAGTATTTTTAGAAAATTGTTTCGTAAATATTTGGATCGATATGATCTTAAGGAGAAGGATTGGGAACGAGTGCAGAAATTTGTACCTCTTATAAGCGGTTGTTTTATCTTTGCAAGGACCGAATCTTTACGGAGAATCGGCGGATTTGACGAAAGATTTTTTTTGTATTTCGAGGATTTTGATCTTTCGATGCGTTTGAGCCGTAAGGATTACTTTCCGAAGGTTCAAATTTTTCACAAGGGCGGAAACTCTTCCAAGAAAGGCTTTTTGCACATTAGACTTTTTATTGTTTCCGCGTGCCGATTTTTTATGAAATTCGGCTGGAAGTTTATTTAGAACATTATAAAATTCTATTTTTGTCTTTTAAATATCCAAATGAAGCGGAACTTAATTTTGATTATTGGAACTTTGCTCTTAGTCGGAATTTTATTTTTTGTTCAGGTCCGTTTTGAATTTCCTTTAAGCGTAGCCATTATGATCTGTATTTTCGTTTTGGCCGCTGTTTTTTGGGTGGCCGAGCCGATTCCCGGATACGCCACTTCGATTCTCGTTATCTTTTTGGAAATTATCTTTTTTGCAAATCCCATCGGCATTCCGGGTTTTGCATTTTCTCAAAATAAAAATCCGTCCATTGCAATCTTTCTTTCTTCTTTGGCGGATTCTTCGATTATACTATTCTTGGGCGGTTTCGTATTAGCAAAAGCTTGCGTAAAGACGGGTTTGGATCGTTTTTTTGCCAACCGAATCATTCGTAAATTTGGGGTGAAGAGTCATCAGGTGCTTCTCGGTTTTATGTTCACAACCGGATTTATATCAATGTGGATGAGCAATACGGCGACCACTTCTATGATGATCGCTCTTTCTTTTCCTTTGCTACAGATTTTACCGGAAAAGGAACCGTTTCGAAAAGCATTGATCCTGGGAATTCCATTTGCGGCGAACATAGGAGGAGTGGGGACTCCGATCGGATCCCCTCCGAATATTATCGCGATGGGAATCCTTAGACAACAAGGTATTATTATCCCCTTTGGAACTTGGATGCTTTTTGCGGTTCCTCTCGTAGTCGTTTTAATTTTATTCGCTTGGTTCCTTCTTTTGAAGTTATTTCCGCAGAAGGATTCCTTGGACTTAGTAGTGGAGTTTCAAGAACCGGAAGGGGGAGCGAAGTCCTTTTCGTTCAGAGTTACTTCGATAATTTTTTTGGGAACAGTCGTCCTTTGGTTTACCGAAAATTTACACGGAGTTTCAGCGGGAGTTGTCGCACTTCTTCCTTTGATTCTATTTCCTACATTCGGAATTTTGAACGAGAAAGATATAAACTCTTTGGATTGGTCCGTTTTAATTCTGATTGCGGGTGGAATCGGTATCGGAGTAGGTTTTCAGCAGAGTGGAATGGGCCCTTGGTTTTCGGGAATCCTAAAGCCCATTACAAAACCGGAATATGCGGTAAATGTATTGTTTTTTCTTTGTGTTCTGACTCTTTTGTTGAGCACTTTTATGTCGAACACCGCCGCGACAAATCTTCTGGTTCCGTTTGCGTTTCCCCTTTCTGCGGCACTTTTTCCCGGATCAAACGCGTATCTTTTGGAAATATGTTTGGGGATTGCTCTTACTGCTTCCCTGGCCATGTCTCTTCCTGTAAGCACTCCTCCCAATGCGATCGCATATTCGGTCGGGGGATTTGAAATTAAGGATATGATTCGTGCAGGTTTGCCGGTCGGAATTTTCGGTTTGATTGTTGTTTTATCTGCCTATTTTGCATTTTTATAATTTTATATTTCTTTAATTTGTTACACACTCCCTAAGCTCCTCCCCTTGGTAAAGTTTTTCAAAATCGATTGCGGATTCTATCTTATAATCGATTTTTTTAAGTTAAAGTTTTTTAAAAGTCAGATCTGAAAAAGGATCTATGAGACTTTAAAATTTGCTTGAAAAATCCCATATTTATGGGACAATAAAGGTGTAATGAAAACTACGTTGGAAATACCGGATCTATTGTATAAGAAAGCGAAGATAAAGGCCGCAGAAAGGGGAATCTCCATGAGAGCCTTGTTTATTGAGGCTTTGGAACACAATCTAAAAGTGGAAGAGGCGGTCAAAAGAGAAAAGGTTGCGTCTAAGCTTACAACCAACAGTTTCGGATGGCCCGTGCTTTCCAAAAAGAAAGGAATAAAAGTAACCAACGAAATCATCGATTCAATCATGGAGGAAGAAAATTAGAATGGAATATCTTTTGGGTGTAAACGTTTTGATCGCGTTGAGCGACTCCAATCATACCTTTCATGAAAAGGCTTGGAAATGGTTCGATCGAAAGGCGAAGAACGGTTGGGCCACTTGTCCGATCACTCAAAACGCTTTGGTTCGAATTATGAGTCATTCCTCCTATCCGGGAAGTCCGGGAGGGGTCGAAGTCGCTTCGGCGATTTTACATTCTCTCTTAAAAGTAAAAGGTCATCGATTTATTCCGGATAATGTTTCGATCGATTCTCCTTTGTTTTATCTCAACATCGTTTTCGTGAGTTCCAAGCAACTTACGGATATTTATCTTTTGGCTTTGAGCGCCAACCATAAGGTAAAATTCGCCACCTTCGATTCTAAAATTCCTTACGATGCGATCAACCGGGGAAAAGAACATTTGGAGTTGATTCCAACGTAACTTTCTAATCTTTATGAAAGAACTTTTTGACTAATTTCTTCCTTTTATTTTGAAGAGGATGGAAAGTTTGAAACCTATTTCAAAATCTTAAAATAAATCGGTTATAATCTTTGCAGTAAGTTGTGCGAAGAGCGCGGTAGTTCCCACAGATTGCGTCTCCTTGCGTATTTTTATGCGCTTTCTACTGATTCCTATAAAATAGAGTACCGTTAATTTGAGCACAAATCCCGCGGGTTTAGACGCAGAATTTTAGACACTCTATTATGTAGAGATCAGTAACGGTTTTTCGTTGTTCAATTCCTGTAAGGGTAATCATTCCTTAGAGCCGGTCTCAAAACTATCTATTAAAAAAGTTAAAAGCAATGATGGAGCTTGCGAGATAAAGCGAAGCCAGATAATTTTCCGCTTTTCTATCCCAACGAATCAAAATGGCTCTGAATCGATTGTGCCAGCTGTTTGTTCTTTCAACGACCCAACGCCTCGGTTTTCCTTTGTATTTACCAATAAGAGGTTTTTCACCTTTTTTCCGAATATGAGGTCGAATGTTTCTTCTTTTGATCAATGCTTCTATATCTTTGAAGTCATAACCTTTATCTAAACAAAGGTGTTTTGGTTTTTTTCTTTTTCTTCCGGAAAAAACCAAGATGGAATTCAATGTATCTTTTACATTGCGTTTATCATGAACGTTCGCTCCACTCAATGTAATTGCCAATGGAATTCCGTTTCCATCCGTAAGAATATGCCGTTTAACTCCCAATTTGGCACGGTCTGTAGGATTTTTCCCGGTTAAACTCCCCCTTTGGGAGCCTTGACCATTGTGGAATCCATCGAAGCCCAATCCCAAGCTATCTTATTCTTCACATCATAATATTTTAAAATAGATTTATAAATCTTTTTGAATACTCCCGCTCGTTCCCATTCTTGAAATCTTCTGTGACAAGTTTGACCCGATCCAAAGTCATTCGGAATTGCACGCCACTGACAGCCTGTTTTCATTCGATAGATGATACCTGCCATTACGACTCTTGTTGGAACGCGATTGCGACCACCTTTCGGCTTTGACTTCTCTTTTGGGATCAAAGGGGCTATTTGTTTCCAAAGTCCCTCGGGAATCTCTGAATAATATTTGTCCATTTCACAATTATAGTATTACACTCTCAAAGTACAAGGAGTTTTGAGACCGGTTCTTAGTTAAAAAAGAATCATCGATTGGGGCCTTAGATTTCGTTAAGTTTGAATAAAAATCTGCTTCTAAATTTATCGTTTTTTGATCTTAGAACTTCGCGAAAACAATCTTAGGGATCGAAAATTCTCTCGGTAGAAATCTGAAAAAATTCTGAATCAAAGCTCAGATAGGAAAAAGTTTTTCGAATCCTTGGCTCGGGGAAGAGAACGTTACGTGGTTCTTGTTTGAATTTATGATGTGAAGAGATAAAAAACTTGGAAAGTGGTTTTGGAGATGTTAGAACGAAAAGAAACGTTTTGTTTTATGAATTAGGAAATTGATTTCGAATTATTTTGTCTAAACAAGCGGTTCTGTTTTTTATTGGCGTATTACTCGGACGCATGAAAAGAATACTGTAATCAGTTTGTTTCAAAATTTAGAATGTTAGATCTTTTTCAAAAAAACAACAATTCTGGATTCGGCGCAATTTGTGAGCGCTTCTATATCTTTGCAAAAACTGTACTTTAATTTTTGGTACCATTTTCATACGTCCGAGTAGTCAAATCGAGTTTTTAAAATACGTTCTTTCATTTAAAGATAAAATCTCATTTTAGAGATTTCGATATGAGGATAAATTACCTGAAAAAATTTAGATTTTTTTTTTGAAGATTGGTCTAAACTTTTGTAAAAGAAAAATTTTACGGAAAAGAAGTCATAAATTCTTGATGGAAGCGATCTACGAATATACGATTGAATTTATTTGATTTGAAAGGGCGGATTCAAAAGTGTCTCGCATTCGATTTCGATTCTAAAAAAAATCTTTCCAATCTTGAATGAAATTGATAGTTTATCCTCAGTGTTTTTTTCTCTTTTTCAGATTCTTGAAATTTTTAAAAATTCAGCATTAAGGGTTCGAAATCGAAAAAGCCGAAATCGGTTTTATTTTTCGAAGAGTTTGGTTCGTCTTTTTTGGGCATCAAATGGAAAACTTTACTGTTTCCTGTCAGAACTTACGTTAGGAATTTTTTTCTCAGCTTTTTTAATTTTTTGGAAAGCCTGGATTTTCAAATGCAAGGACGCTCTACAGCGTTCTATAAATTGTCGGAAATTTCCAAATATTATTCAGCATGTTCTCGTTTCGCATTCTACGATCCGAGTTGCGGCAATGAGAGAGACTCCTAAGTTTTCTTTATTAGGACGGAGTTTAATACTTTTCTTTTTATTTATTTCTTGTTCTCCCGAAATTTTAAAGGATTCTTCCTCCCAAAATTCCGAGACAAATTCCCCGTCTGCTCTTGCGGTTTTTCAAGATAAAATCGATTCCGTTTTACATCCAGAGCATAATCACGATCCGGAATTGCTCAAAGTCCTCGCGGGAGGAGACGTTATGTTCAATTGGGGGATCCGGGATACGATTCAAAAACACGGAGAGATTGCGCCCGTAAAAGGTCTAAAATCCCTTTTTAACGAAGTCGACTTTAGAATGGTCAACCTGGAAACTCCGGTCGTCGCCTCCAAAACGGAAGAATCTGAAAAAGCTTATATTTTTACCGCTCATGAGAAGGATTTGGATTCTCTTAAATTTTTGGGAGTCGATATGGTTTTTCTCGGAAATAATCATTCCTTCGATCACGGTCAAAGAGGAATGGATGAGACTCTTAGTATATTAAATAAAAATAATATTCTTAACGTGGGTGCGGGAAAAAAGCTTCCGCAGGTTCTGAATCCTCTAAATTTAAGTTTGAAAGGTTCGGACCTACGCATTCATTCCGTGACCGCGATCGCCGAACCGTCTCACTATGCGACTCCCACGAGGTCGGGTGTGGCTCCTTTTCTGCTTCCCTCTTTACAGGCGGCGTTTTTTGAAAAACATCCTTCCCGTTTTAAAAATCATTCTTCTCCGATCCGGATTGTTTCCTTGCATTGGGGGATTGAATATTCTCCCTTTCCGACCTCCGACCAGAGAAAAATCGCAAGGACTTTGATTGACTCTGGCGTAAAGATCGTGATCGGTCATCATCCTCACATTCCTCAGGGTGTCGAGATTTACAAAGGTGGGGTGATTCTCTATTCTTTGGGAAATTTGATTTTCGGAAGCAGAAATTCTTATCTCAATCACAACTTAGTTGCAATTTTCCATATCCGTCGTAACCGTTTGGAGCGGGTGGAGCTCGTTCCGATTTTCGGAAAATTTCAAAAAGAAGATCATAGGATCCGACCGGTAATAGGTCAGGAAGCACAGGAGTTCTTACATGAAATTGCGGTTCTTTCCGCGGAATTCGGTACTCGATTCCGAATCGAGGGAGACCGAGCGTTTCTAGATCTTCCGACAAATTCTCCCTTGACCCCGGTCTTTCGGCGCAAAAAATAGGCTAATTATCGGTTCTTCTGCTCGTCGCAAACCGTAGGCGGGCTTATAACCATAGGAGAAACTTTTGAGAAATTACGAACTCACCACTATTACACGTGTGAGCTCTCGGGAAATTGCAAAGTCCGAAATTCAGGATACTTTGAAGAAATTTTCCGTGAGCGTTACCGCCGACGAAGATTGGGGCCAAAGAAAACTCTGGCATCCGATCAAACACGAAGAACAGGGAATTTTCCATCATTACAAATGCAGCGCCGAGCCGAGTGCCATTGAAAAAGTGGAAAAGGAATTTTTAATCAACCAGAACGTTCTTCGTTCCATGGTCGTTCGCCTCAATGGCTAATGATATCAATAGAGTGACTCTGGTCGGTCGCTTAACGCGGGACCCGGAGTTCAAATCGATCAATGGTACTTCTCTTGTAAATTTTTCCCTGGCCAATGGTAGGACCTATGTGTCTAACGGAGAAAAAAGAGAGGAGTCTCATTTTTTCGATTGTGAGGTCTGGGGAAAACCGGCCGATATCATTCAACAATATTGCAAAAAGGGAAAACAGATTGCCATTGAAGGAAGATTAAAGCAGGACACATGGGAAACACCGGAAGGTAAAAAAGCGTCTCGAATTCGGATCGTCGTGGAGAATTTTCAACTTTTAGGCTCCAAAGACGATTCTAATTCGATGAGCGGATCTTCTTCCGGCGGATCTTCAACATCCGGAGGAAATTCGTATCCGTCCTCTCCGGAATACTACAACCCTCCCGCGCCGGATGGGGACGACGATATACCGTTTTAATGAGGTACATTTATGAGCGAGAATGAAATCAAAGAAGAACGTTCCGAAAAGATGGAACAAGCCGATACTTCCACGGAAATGGAAGGTAAGCCGCAAAGAAAACAAAATAAATACAAGAAGAAAGTCTGTCGTTTTACGGCCGATCCGGAACTTGCAAAACAAATCAATTATAAGAACATCGAACTTTTGGAAAGATTTATCACAAATCGTGGAAAGATCATTCCTAGAAGAATCACTGGAACCAGCGCTCGCTATCAGAGAGTTCTCGCTCGCGAAATTCGCAAAGCGAGAAGCATCGGGCTTCTTCCTTATAAGGTGAACTGACATGAGAGTGATTCTACAAAAAGACGTCATCAATCTAGGAGACGCTGGAGATCTAAGGGAAGTGGCCGACGGTTACGCGAGAAACTTTCTTTTTCCCAAACGACTTGCGGTCCGTGCCAACGAAGGAAATACCAAAGCCGCTTTTCATCAAAAGAAATTGGGCGAATTAAAAAAAGAAAAACGTAAAAAAGCTATGGAAGCCTTGGCGACAAGCCTGAACGGGAAAGAATATGATATTCTTGTAAAAACCGGAGGGGGCGAGAAGTTATTCGGGGCGGTGACTCCGATCGACGTGGCTTCTATCTTGAAGAAAAACGGCTTTGAGTTGGATAAAAGAAAGATCGAAATCGCCGAGCCGATCCGCAATCTGGGTTCCTACAAAATCAAGATTCGTCTTGCGGAAGGAATTCAGCCTGTAGTTACACTTCACGTTAAAAAAGAAGAAGAGTGATTTTTCTTTATTAAGGGGACCATGCAGTCCGACTCCTTATACGAACCGGAATCCGAAAGGGCCTTTTTAGGATTTCTGCTTCTCAAAGGGACGGACAACCTGATCGATATTCCAGTCGCTCCCGAAGACTTTTATGTGGATCTTCACAGAAGGGTTTATCGGGCGATTGGTGATCTTGTCGACAAGCGGATCACCATCGATCCGGTTTCCGTTCTGAACTTCCTGAAAGAAAATTCCCTTCTCAAAGACGAAGAAAAGGAATTTAATTATATCTATTCTCTCTACCGCGATACGGTAGTCACCCAGCCACTTGCGTATTATGCCGCTCGGATCAAACGTTTTTCCGAACGGAGAACATACGCCAAAATTCT
>NZ_CP040840.1:2777500-2797500 GCF_006874765.1 Leptospira weilii | reverse complement strand
GTCTGTTTGATCGTCAGTTTTATCTACGACGAACAACTTTCTATCGCGATCGGATTTTATCTTTCCTTTTTCGTCTTTATGGCCTCTCACTACAATCCGACTTCGTTTATGCTCGGGTTCGTATCTTGCATCGTTTCTGCGAGTTATGGAAGAAATCTAAAAAAACGAATCGACTTTATCAAAGCGGGTTTGTACATCGCGGGGGTTCAGATCGTCATCGCTTCCAGCGGTTATTTGTTCGATTCTCGTAATTATTGGGTGGCGATTCCGAGCGGATCTTGGGTCAAGGATTTGGTCGAGTCGAATATATTCAAATTGTATGTTCTTTGTCTGATTAACGGATTTGCTTGTTCCACCGCGGCGCAGTTTCTGCTTCCGATTTATGAATATCTATTCAACGTTCCGACTCGTTTTAAACTGATGGAACTTGCGGACACTGGTCATCCTCTATTGCAGGATCTTCTGACCAAAGCGCCTTCCACCTACACACATACGTTTTTAGTTGCGGCTCTTTCGGAACGCGCCTGTCAAAATCTGGGTTTGGATTGGCTTTTGACAAGAGTAGGAGTGTATTTTCACGATATCGGTAAGATCCCGAATGCCGGGTTCTTTGTGGAAAATCAGCATTTGATCCCGAAAAAAGAGAATATTGACAAAAACAACCCGGCGCTTGCGGCTAAGATCGTCATCGACCATGTGTTAGATGGAATTGAAATGGCGAAGAAAGCCAGACTTCCGAGAGAGGTAATTGACTTCATCCCCGAGCACCATGGAACTTCAACGATGGCGTTTTTTTATCACAAGGCATTGTCCGAACTTTCTCCGACTCAGAAAAAGAAACTGAAAAAACAGGACTTTCAGTATCCCGGTCCTAAACCTCAGAGAAAAGAAACTGCTATCGTAATGATTGCGGATTCTCTCGAAGCCGCGTCTCGTTCCTTGGAGGAGATTACTCCTGAGTCTTTGGACAATCTCATCACCAAAATTATCGGGATCAAACTCGCCGAGAATCAATTGGACGAATGCGGACTTACGTTAGGCGATCTGGAAGTAATCAAAGCTTCGTTTAAGGAAGTATTGTTGTCCAGTCTTCATTCCA
The DNA here is from genome assembly GCF_006874765.1 of Leptospira weilii. NCBI lineage: Bacteria > Pseudomonadati > Spirochaetota > Leptospiria > Leptospirales > Leptospiraceae > Leptospira > Leptospira weilii. The sequence continues at coordinate 2,796,401 of NZ_CP040840.1, read as the reverse complement.
GACCAAAATATCCGAGTATGGAAGCCACCAAAGCATTGGAAAAAAAGAATGCGTTAAATTCCATGAACGGATACAAGCAGACCAAGGCCGCTTCGGGGAGAACAAACTGATTGCAGATTCGGTCTCCATTTCCAACGACTACGGGGATATTTCCTGGTGGAACGAAACGGAGGTAATTTTCAATTGTGGAATTCTTTTCCGTAAGGAACTAAAGGATTTTCGATGCGAACTCGGTCTTTTGCTCGTCGGCGATTCCGATATGAGGGAAATCAATCGTTTGCGTCGCGGAAAGGACAAAACGACGGATGTACTTTCCTTTCCGTTGGAGTTCGGCAGTTCGCCTTTACAAAACGTTCTTCAAAAACGAAGGGGTTTTGATTCGAATTCGTTATCTCCGATCGCATTAGGCGAAATTGTGATCTCCGTAGATACTCTTGAAAAACAAGCCATAGAAATCGGACATTCTGCTAAGGACGAGTTTTACCGTCTTTTGGTTCACGGTTTTTTACATCTTCTCGGTTATGATCACGAACGTGGAGAGGAAGAGGAACGGATCATGAAATTAAAGGAGGATGAATGTCTGGAAATTCTCCGGGAGCTTTGAAAAAAATACGCGGAATTGTCCTGGAGTCCAGAACGATTCAAGAAGGAGACGCCCTCATTCGTCTTCTTCCCGAGATTGGACAGGTGGAAAATTTTCGCGTGCGCGGAATTAGAAAAAGTAAAACCAGGCCGATCGCGTCAGTGGAACCCGGTTCTCTTTCCGACGTGGACTATTATCATTCCAAAAACAAAGAGACGTATAACGTCAAAGAGATTTCGCTTATCAATCGGTTTGACAGGGCTAAGTCGGGATATTTCGCGGCGGTGCTCGTGTCGTATCTTGTGGAACTCGTTTCCTCTTTCACTCCGGACGGAGCGGAGCATCCGGGCGAGTTTCGACTTCTTTTCGGGGCATTGGAGGAATTGGAAGAAAATGGTCCTTCCGGATTGATTCTTCCTTTTTTTAAATTACGCCTTCTCGTTTCCGGAGGTTTTCTTTCCAAGGAACTTGTTTGTCATTCCTGCGGAACGGAGTTGAAAAAGATGGTATCCGTCACTTTGCAGACTTCTCCTTTAGAGCTTATATGCGGAAATTGTCTTCATGGGGATAGGAACGATTTGGGTTTGGCGCAGTGGATACAGACATTTTTGATGCTTCGATTTCGGGATTTAAAGGAGAGAAAAATATCCGTTGAAAACATCTTGGACCTGGACAGAATTTGCAATGAGATGCTCGAACCTATTTTGAGAAAGAAGTTGAAATCGACGCTTACTCTCTACGATGCATTGGGAGAGAATCTTGGAAAATTTTTTTAAAACAGTACTCTTTTCGTTTTATTTCTGCGTTCTATTGTTTCTTGTGATTTTGGATATCCGATGGGATCAAAAATCTACTCCGAGACAAATCCCGACCGTTGTGGAAGCGAGAGGCAAGCGGACTATTCTTGTTTCTATAATGGATTTGAAAAAAACTGTATTTCAGCAATTGGAATTGAGCTGGGAAAATTCCTGGAAAAAGAACGTGTTTTACGAAAGGAAATGAAATCGACTATTCCTTGCGAAATTGACGATAAAATGGCTTGTATCGTTTCGTACGGATTACTTTTGCAATAAGGATTTTTATGAAAGAAATTGAAGCAAAAAGGGAAGTTTCCCCCTTGGAAAAATCGCGTCTCACGCCTTCCTCGGGAAATTCTTGCGTGTTTTCCCCGGACCCGGTTTCACCGAACTTTGTGGGAGTTCCCACATTTTACGGAAGATCGCTCTCTTTTCCAACTTCGTTGGAAGCCACTCGCCACGCTTTGCTCGTAGGCTGTCTCGCTCTCTATGGATCGCTCTCTTTTCCAACTTCGTTGGAAGTCACTCGCCACGTTTTGCTCGTAGGCTGTCTCGCTCTCTATGGATCGCTCTCTTTTCCAACTTCGTTGGAAGTCACTCGCCACGTTTTGCTCGTAGGCTGTCTCGCTCTCTATGGATCGCTCTCTTTTCCAACTTCGTTGGAAGCCACTCGCCACGCTTTGCTCGTAGGCTGTCTCGCTCTCTATGGATCGCTCTCTTTTCCAACTTCGTTGGAAGCCACTCGCCACGCTTTGCTCGTAGGCTGTCTCGCTCTCTATGGATCGCTCTCTTTTCCAACTTCGTTGGAAGCCACTCGCCACGTTTTGCTCGTAGGCTGTCTCGCTCTCTATGGATCGCTCTCTTTTCCAACTTCGTTGGAAGCCACTCGCCACGTTTTGCTCGTAGGCTGTCTCGCTCTCTATGGATCGCTCTCTTTTCCAACTTCGTTGGAAGTCACTCGCCACGTTTTGCTCGTAGGCTGTCTCGCTCTCTATGGATCGCTCGACATATGAAAGAAAATGAAACGCTCAAACAAATCGTATTAAAGTCACTGGAGGAAGGGGTTGATTCCCTAATTGCCTCGTTTCCGGACGTGGAAAAAGGTTTGCTTCGAATCAAAGTCGAATATTCCAGAGATGAAAAATTTGGAGATTATTCCACTTCATTTTCATTAGAAAATTCTAAATTACTAAAAAGGAATCCGATTCAGGTATCGAAAGATCTAGTGGAGATCCTGCAAAAACGGACTGACCTTTTCGAAAAAGTGGATTTTACCCCTCCCGGCTTCGTAAATTTCAGAATTTCCCCATCATATCTTTTGGGATATATAGAAAGCTCCATTCTTTCTGGAAATTATTTTCCGAAAGTGGAGCGTCCTCTCAAGATTAACTTGGAATTCGTATCCGCAAATCCAACAGGTCCGCTCAACATAGTTTCCGCACGGGCCGCAGCAAACGGAGACGCGATGGCTTCTCTTTTAAAAGCGATCGGTCATAATGTGGACAAGGAATTTTACATCAACGACTACGGAAATCAGGTTTTTTTGCTCGGAGTTTCCACATTGGTTCGGATCCGAGAAATAAAGGGAGAACCCAGCGCCCAGCAAGAAACGGACGATACTACGCCGATAGATACGATTTTGGAAAAAAATATATTACCGGCCGAGGGTTATCGAGGCGAGTATATAAAGGATATTGCAAATGCTCTTTTAAAAGATCCGAAAAAATCCCCTAAGATCGAAACGTTATTAAAGGAAAAAAAATACCGCGAACTCGCGGAGCTTTGTTCTATCTGGACCGTGGAGAACAATCTTGATTGGCAGAGAAAGGATTTGGATTCGTTCGGAGTTGAATTCGACAATTACTTCCGTGAACGGACGCTTCACGAAGCGAACAAGGTTCTTGCGGTGATGAAAGATTTGGAAAAAGCCGGAAAGATCTTCGAAGAAGACGGGAAAAAAATATTTCGGTCCACGGAATACGGAGACGACAAGGATCGGGTTGTGGTTCGAGACGATGGAAGGCCAACGTATCTTTTGGCGGATATCGCTTATCATAAGGATAAAATCGAGCGTGGGTACGATAGAATCTACGATATCTGGGGACCGGATCATCATGGTTATATCTCAAGACTTGCCGGAGCGATACAAGCACTGGGATATGAAAAAGAGAATTTTAAAGTGATAATTTCGCAACAAGTCAATCTACTCGAATCGGGACAGAAAGTAAAGATGAGCAAGCGTGCTGGTTCCTTTCAGACGATGAGTGATCTCATCGGATTTCTGGGAAAACACGGTAAAGACGTAGGACGTTACTTTTTCGTAATGCGTTCCCTGGATGCGCCTCTCGATTTTGATTTGGATCTCGCCCAGGACCAGTCGGATAAAAATCCGGTTTTTTATCTGCAGTATGCTCATGCGAGAATTTGTTCCATCTTTCGAGAGGTGGGAATGGAAAGTTCCGCCGAAGCGGCCAAATCTTTGGAAATGTCCGAAGAACGAAAAAGGCTTTTATTTTGGATCGCAAGGTTTCCTGAGGAAATATTCGATTCTGCGAATTCGATGGAACCGCATCGTGTTACCAATTATCTACAAAGTTTTGCGAAGGCCTTTACGGGCTTTTATTTAGGAAAGACTAATAGACTAAAAGATGCTACTCCGGAGGTGCGTCTTGGACTTGCAAGAATTTGTCTGGCGGCCAAGAGCGTGCTTGCGGAAGGGCTCGGATTGATCGGCGTCTCCGCTCCGGAAAAAATGGAAAAGGAAAGCTGATGTCTTTTCCTAAAATTATCGTAATATCTACGGGTTCGGAACTTACGGCAGGAAGAAGTCAGGATACAAATTCCTCCTGGATTGCAAACGAACTTTTTGGGATGGGTTTCACTGTTTCCAAATTTGTTGTTTTACCTGACGATCCGGTCGTTATACTGGAAGAATTACAAACGTTAACCGAACTCGCTACGAGAAAAACTTCGATTCTTTTGGTGATGACCGGAGGGCTTGGACCTACGGAGGACGATCATACTCTGGAAGTTGTTTGTAGGTTAAAGGGAGTTGTCACCAAAGAAAGCCCGATCGCAAGACAAAGAATAGAAACCTTTTATAAACTTCGTGGAAGAAATTTTCAGGAAGCAATGCAGACCGCGATCCGACAAGTATCCGTTCCGGAAGGTTCTATCGTATTAAATAACACTGTCGGAATTGCACCGGGTTTTATCTTATCACTGGCGGAAAGCGTACATTTATGTTGTATGCCTGGTGTTCCGGGAGAAATGACCGAAATGTTTCGGGAAGAGTTCGCTCCTTGGATATTAAGGACGTATTCGTCCCGAGAAATCTACTCCGGGTTTCGATTTATCTGGTGGATGAGCGAGTCGCAATTTCAAAAAGAATTTATTTCCAAAGAAAATACCATAGCGGACGGAAAGGTAATCTGGGGAGTAGCTGCGAAAAGAGGATATATCCGTGCGAGTTTTCAGTCCGACAATCGTATGTTAGTCGATGAACTGCTTCGAAAATTGGATACATTTTACGGGGCCAAATCCACATCGGACGTATTCGAGGAGCTTCCGAGGATGCTGATCGAAAAAAAAATCACGATAGGAACCGCGGAAAGTTGCACCGGAGGGTTGATTGCCAAAATATTTACCGATGTGCCGGGGGCCTCGGCGTATTTTTACGGAGGAGTAATTTCCTACGATAACAGTGTTAAGACGGGAATGCTTGGGGTCAAACGAAACACTTTGGACGAATTCGGAGCGGTAAGCGGAGAGACCGCTAAAGAAATGGCGGAAGGAGCGTTAGACGCTCTCGGAGTCGATTATTCGATCAGCGTCACAGGAATTGCAGGACCGGGAGGGGGAACTCCGCAGAAAAAAGTGGGACTCGTCTATTTCGGAATTGGACAGAAAAATGGAGAGACTGAAATTTACGAACACTACTTTCCGTTCCCGAGAAATTCTTTCCGAGAATTTGCCGCCCATACCGGAATTTATTTATTATACAATCGTTTGAAGAGGTCTGCATGAAGCATTTTTCCATAGCGGGATTCGGTTTATTTTTCTCCGTATTGTTTTTTTATCTTCTTGGAAACCCGTATTCTACTGCGATCGCAATTCAAAAAGTGTGGGCCTTTTCCAAATCGGCGCACGTAGGAATGATTCCCGATCCAAGATTTTTATGGAATCCGGAAGAAACAATCAACGGGTATAAATTCGAAAATTCGTATTATCCTATCCAGTCTACGAGAGGAGTGGTGCTTGGCGATACAAATAGAATCGAATATCCTTTGAATACGAAAGGGTATCTAGGATACAAAAAGATAGGCTCCGAGGTGAATTTTTATTCTCCTTCCGGAGAGATCTTGTGGACAAAGGAGTATAGAAGTTATCCCCGAATTTCTCCCTCTGGTAATCTTGTGCTCTTAATCGCGGGGGATCATAATCAGGTGATTTTATCGGATATCAACGGGAATGTTACCGGAGCCGGAAAGATAGACGGGAGATTTTTGACCGATTATGCGTTTTCTTCGTCCTCGTTAATAACGGGAGTTCTTTTTTCGGGAGGAGAATTATTCGTTCTCGATGCAAAAGGCGAGATTCAGATCAGAAAAGATCTCGGTTCCGAAAAGAATCCGGTTTTTGCAAAAAGTATTTCCGTTTCTCCGGATGGAACTAAAACGGCGATTCATCTTATGAATGCAAATAAGGATAGGATTCTAGTTTTAGAAAAAAGCGGAAAGGAAGTTTCTTCGTTCGAATTAGATACGACTTATCCTCATAAACTGTATTTGGCGATTTCTAATACGGGAGAAGTGCTCATTTCTGCTCCGAATCAGGTTGAATTCCATGATATTTCTGGTAAAAAGATTCTGAATATAAAACGAAAGTCGAATAACGGAGTATATCAGACCGTATTTCATAACGGAGATTGGTTTGCCGTCGAGTTAAATCAGGAAATTCTTTTCATCGATGAAAACGGAAACATTTTAAAAAAGGAGAGGATCAAAAGTACCGATCTTCCGGCGCGTTTTTTCCCTTCCGGAAAAAACGGTTCTGTCGTGTTGGAAACTGGAAAAGAACTATTTCTTTATCGAAATCTCTAATTTTAATAATTTCTAATATATAAAATAATAAAAGTCCAAAATTGATGATTCCGGATAATTATATTTTTTGAATCCGTTTAAACTTCGTAAATTGAAAGAGACTTATAGCTTTTATTTCCTTGTTTATCGAGAAGGGCGATAATTTCGGTTCTTTTCTCTTTTTCAATGTTAAAGATCAATTGGTCTGAAATTTCCCGACAGATATATAAACCTCTACCGTGTGAGTCCGCAAGTCCCGGTGGAAATCCGGTAGATTCGTCTACGGTGATGTGGCGGTCCAGGCGTTTTAAAATTTCCTTTTTATCTAAAGAACCGAAATGATCCCGAATCACGATGATAAAGGTGTTCTCGGCGATTCCGTAGCCGATCTCGAAAAAATCAGATTCTGCAAGTTGAATGTTTTCCAGAGGGATAACAAGATCTCGGGAAGGAAGTTCGTACTGATATTTATAATTTCCTTTGGAATCTCTCGGTGCACGGATCATGGCATTTGAGGTAAGCTCTTCCAGGATTTGATTGATCGCGTTCGGCGCTCCTTTTTCCACGAGAAATTTAGCGATTCGATTGCAGAGAAAATTTCTTTGTTCGTCCGAGTAGATTCTTTTGAAAGCGATTCCGTTTGAATTAGGAACTGAAAAATCCTTATCTTCTTCTTTGGATTCCTGAATGACGAATTCCGGTCCAAAATATTTCTCCACTCCGAAAATGTCTCTGGTGAGAAGTTTATGAACCATAACGGAGATCAGCTTGATATCCAAGAAGGAATATTTGGGAATGATGTTCCAGATGCCGTGTTTGTGCGCGAAGTTGATATAATCGTTGATATTGTAAGCCGTCATCAACGTATAAAGAACGTAAGGGAATTCGTGTTGAATCGTTTTGATCAAATCCAAACCGGTTTTACCCGGCATTCGAATATCGGTGATGACCAGATGGATCTCTTCGCTTTTTAATATACGAATCGCTTCGTCGTAATTCTCCGCGTCGAAAATTGTATATTTTCCGGAAAGTAAATCCTTGATCGCTTCCCGGATTGAATGAATATCTTCAACGATAAGAATACGATACATCAGGAAGAATATCCGTGATTTTGTGTGAGAGGGAGGGAAACTCGAAATCTGGTTTTTTTTTCGAAAGACTTAACCGATAATTCTCCGCTGTGTTCTCTGACGATGGAATGGCAGATGGAAAGTCCGAGTCCGGTTCCGATTCCGGTTTTGTTTTTTGTAAAGAAAGGGGAGAATATCTTGTCGATCAGATTGTCAGGGATTCCTCCTGCGTTGTCTTCCACGATGATATGTACCATATTTCTCGTTTTACGGACTTCCACACGGATTTTTCCTTCTCCATAGTCGAAGGCTTGCAGGGAATTCTTAAATAAGTTGATAAAAAGACGTTCCATCTTCACCGGATTAAATTGAAATGTGGTTCCGGGTTCGCAGAGAATTTCCCATGCGATATTTTTGGAAAGAACAGGATACACCCAGATTACGTTTTCCTTTGCTTTTTGAATGGTTTCGTATATGTCTACAGTCGTAGTCATCAAACGATCTGGTTTGGCAAAACTGATGATGTCTGTTACGATCATCGCGGCGCGAGTGAGATCTTCTTTCATCATATCCAAACGTTTCCGGAAAAATTCGGGGTCGATCGAAGTTAGGTTGTTCAAAAGACTTTGAAGAGTTAAACTCATTCCGGTAAGCGGATTGTTGAGTTCGTGCGCGACTCCGGAAATAAAAATTCCCAAAGAGGCCAGGTTGCGGATTCTTAAATTTTCTTCTTCTTTTTCCCTGATTCGAGTGATATTACTTACCTTTTCGAGAACGGAACCTATGACATTATCTTTTTCAATCGGATAAAAGTCCAGATAGAGAGTTTCTTTTTGGCCTCTAACGGAATGGAAAATTTCTCGGTTCACATCCGATTTGGGATACTCAAAGTATTGATTGAAATTCTCTTCCTCCGGTTGCATCTCTTTCATCGGACAATAAGGACAGACATCGCCGCGGTTGTAGAGAACTTCGTAGCACTTTTTTCCTATAATGGAAGAGAACGAAGATTGGCCGGAAAATTCCAGTGTGGACCGATTTACTCTGCGGATGCGAAATCCCGGATCAATCAATACCAACGGCTCGGTAATCCCATCCAAGATGGATTGAAGTTCACCCGCTCTTTCTAAGAGATTTTCCTGCAACGAGGACATGAAGACTCAATATTATAGAGAATCTTTAAAAGTTTGCAGTAACTTTTTTTTATTTTTTGCCGATTCCTGGCGTTGCATTTCTTGGAGTCTCAGAAGTTGGATTAGAAAATCTTCCAGAAGTTTTAAGTAAAATTCCTGCTTAAAATCGGATTTATCTCGATCATCCGAAAGAAGTTGGATTGGATAACGAACTTCTTTTCCATTCTGATCCGCTTGTAGAACAATATCATCCACATTCTGATCGAGAGGGGTTTCGTCCGTTAAACGAATGAGAGTCGTATCGGAACCGTCCATATTTTCCGCTTTTACTTCCGTTACAACTTTGGAAAGAGTCGTTCCCGTGAACTCTAAAAGAATGGATTTGCTCTCGGCTTTTTCGATACCATTCTTTTTTTCCTGAAAAGAATGTTTTACGATTTTGATTCCTTTTCGATTCGGATAGGTTCCAAGAAAGGTAACATAGATTCCGCTTGGAACGGATTCTATTTTTTCCACTTTCAACAAATCCCGAGTGGCTCCCAGATCTTCGTAGATTTTTAAGATCCTTCTGTTTAAAATGGAAGCCGTATCCGAGGGTTTGTTTTTATGCGTATCTTCGTTTTGAGAATATACGGAAAGATTTGTGAATACGAGAAGTATAACCAGAAAGTTTAGAAAAAATGAAACAGAGTTCGAAGAAAGGCTTTCTTTGTGAAATTTTTTTTTTCGATCTGTTTCCATCCGGAATTAAGGGTTGGTTGTCGGAGCAGAAGATGGTGTCGCAGGAGCTGAATTGGGTGTGTTTGTTTCACTTTTAGTCTCCTCAGGCGGTGTTGTTATCAGGGCGGGAACTGTTTCCGGCATCAATTTGTCTTCTTTTTTAGCAAAAAGAAAAGAGAGAAAAAGAGAAAGAATGATAAATAAAATTGCGGTCACACGCGTGGCCTTGGTAAGAACATCCGCCGTGGAAGAACCGAAAACGGATTGACTGGAGCCTCCTCCTAAAAGTCCTCCACCTTTACCGGTCTGGATCATAACGAGTAAAACCAGAAAGAGAGAAACAAAAACAAAAAGGGTTAGAATCACTCCGTTTAACATATCAGTTCCTGAGAAAAAATTGAATCCTTTACCAAATTATGAAGCCCGGAAGGCCTGACAATTAAAATACTCTTTGTCAGGGTTTGATTTGATATTAGAACAGACCCGCGTAAGAATCTATTTTTTGACTGGCCCCTCCTACGAGACCGCCGTCTAGATCTTTTTCCTTTAATAGAGCTTGTATGTTATCCGGTTTTACGGAACCTCCGTATAGAATTGAGATGGATTCCGCAATTTCTTTCGCGCCTAAGAATAGGTCGGCTATTTCCTTACGAATAAAAGAATGTGCCTCTTGTGCTTGTGCCGGTGTTGCCACCTTTCCGGTTCCGATCGCCCAGACCGGTTCGTAAGCCAGGACCAGATTGGAAAAAGAATGGCTGTGGATTCCTTTCAAACCTTCCCGAATTTGGGAAGAAATTACTTCGAAGGTTTTTCCGGATTCTCTTTCTAGAAGCGTTTCGCCTACACAATAGAGCACGATAAAATCGTTCTTCAATAAAAAATGAATCTTTTCGTTACAAAAGGAATTCGTCTCGCCTAGAAATTGTCTTCTTTCCGAATGTCCGATCATAACGACTTTCACGCCGAGTTCTTTTAGTTGTTCCGGCGAGGTCTCGCCGGTAAAAGCCGCAAGCCCGGAAGGATACGCATTCTGTGCTCCGACTAGAATTTCTGTTCCTTGTAAAATTTTTGCAACACCCGCAAGATGCAATGTCGAAGGAAAAATCATAGAAATTCTACCTTTAGAAATGGAAGGGATTTTTTCTTTAATCGAATGTGCCAAAGATAGAGCCTCTTTTTCGGAGAGATTCATTTTCCAGTTTCCGGCGATTATCGTTTTGCGCATGCGGGCTCCTCTTGATGGATGATTCCAATAAAACTGGGAAGAGTTTGTAGGGAAGGGGAATGGCTTCAAGGATTTTTAATTATTTTTTTGATAGGTGATCAGATACGGAGCGGCAAGAACGTGTAACGTCTCGAGTTCTTTCAAATTTTGTAAAAAGGAATCATTTCCGTTTCGGGCGTCGAAACGTTTTGCCAGATCTGCGGTTTCTTTACCGAACCAAAAATTCAAATTTGTCACTTCGTGCTTTCCTTTTTCCCGATAGAGCAGAATGGTTTTAGGACAAGCTCTTACTCATCTCTATATAATAGAGTGTCCAAAATTCTGCGTCTAAACACGGGGTTGATGCTCAAATTAACAGTATTCTATTTTACAGGGATCAGCAGGAGATTTGGTTTTCTTCATTTGGATTGACACGAGGTTTGAGTGAGTCTTACCGAACGTCTTGCAAACCGAAATCTCGAACGGAAGTGAGGAGACGTGCCCCGATTATTAAATATTATAATTTATCCCAAACAGGAATTTTGCCGTCACTATTAATCTCAGAAAGTACATTCCTAAAGTCTGCGAAAATTTGCTTCTTAGTTTTACCTTTGTAATATTTTTCAAAATATTGAGAAGTTTCAAGATCTTGAATTTCTTTGGTAAATGCGTATAATGCTAACTGATTTATTGAAACGCCCTGCTCTTCAGCCACTTTTTCAATTTTATGCTTCAGTTCAGAAGGAATTCTAATAGTTAATACGCTAGCTTTTGTTTTCATAATTCTCCCGCCAATAGTTCATAAAATTTGATGGCGTTATAACTTTCAAATCCTGAAATTTTAAATCGTTATCTATTAGATAATCTTTTACGTTACTAGTAATCAAATAATCCGCATTACAGGCTAATGTAAGTTCGACAAAATGATTATCATCTTCATCGCGCAAGTTTGGACGAAAGGCAAAATAAATCGTCTGCGGATAGCTTATGTAAGCAATAAATCCCAATATCTTTTTTATTTCTTTATTATTAATTCCAAGATCTACTTTCGAAGTCTGTCTATTTAATACTTCCTCGTATTCTTTAAATACTGGTATTGATAATCCTAACTTAATTTTCTGATCGAAAATTAATTCCAGAATTGCTCGCGAAGCTCCTTTTTTTGCTCTTAACACTTGATAAAGGACATTTGTATCTAAGACGACTTTCAATATTTAGATGGTAGTATATATGCTGTCATCCGTCAATCGCTAATTTAGCCTCTTCGAGCAGGATTTGGGGCATGTTCGGCTAACGAAATAGGCTTCTCTACGTTCGCCGGAGGCGAATGTGCCCGAGGACCAACCATGGAGGCCGCAGCGTGTATGTGAAGTTATACGAAGGTCGCGCTCAGTGAGATGTATGTCGACGCAAGACGTCTTTCGGAACCGCGTAGGACGCGGCGAAGTGAGATATAATACCTTCTGCAAGAAACTCCTCAAACGCGGATCGATACCAAACGAAATCTGCAGGGTCGTCAGTGTAGTCCTCATACGTCTTAACACCGCCGAATTTCCCGTCTGGCCAGGGTTCTATCCCCAAGACTTGGACTCCAAATTCCGCGCAACGGTGGAGGATGATTTCGAAGTCGTCTTTACTAAAATAGCGAATTGCGGGGACATCAAAACCTGTATTGAGGTCGTGCAACTCGGGGAAGATGTACTTGTCCAAAAATTGAACCGTCTCGTGGTCCATATGTTATTCAATCGGTGCGTAGTCCCAATATGGACTTAAGGCCAAACGAAACTCTTGTGTTTGGATCAAACCACTCATTAGCCAACTCCTTGTAGATCGGTTGTTGATTCTTACTCAGCCTGACCAATAACATGTCACCAACCGGAGCGCCGTCGTCCAAATAGCAACCTGCCATTCCTGCATTGAATTGCCATTTCAATTACCTGTAAAATCAGCGAATCTTGGTCTGGAATGGCTCTGAGGTCAGTTATTAAATCAGGCATCTGGAGATAGTTGAAAATTGCATCACCGTATGGATCAAGATATTTAAGCAAGATCCCGTCCGTTTTTTGGATAGTGAGCTCCCCTTTGAGTTGAGAAATAATAGTTCCACTTTCGTTTTGTAAAATGACAGTGTACGACATTTTTGTTTGCTCAACGGCTATTACGCCTAACTCTAAATCTCCGAAGTTCGCATAAAATCGGTAACCCTATTCTTCTTCGGCCTTTTTCTTCAGCGCTTCCACACCGGGAAGTTTTCTTCCTTCCATAAATTCGAGAGAAGCTCCTCCGCCTGTGGAGATGTGAGTGATCTTGTCGGCGACTCCGGCCTTGTTGATCGCGGCGATGGAATCTCCTCCGCCTACGACTGTCTTTGCCTTGGACTTAGCGATCGCCTTTGCGATTGCCATCGTTCCGCTCGCGAACTTATCCATTTCAAAAACGCCCATCGGACCGTTCCAGAAAATCGTTCCCGCGTTCTTGATGATCTTTTCGTAGTTGGAAACGGTTTTGGAACCGATGTCCATTCCCATCCAACCTTCTAAGATTCCCATCTTATCCACGGACTTGGACTTCGCTTTTTCGCTGAACTGATCCGCAATGACATGATCCACGGGAAGTTGAAGATCGACTCCTGCAACTCCCGCTTTTTCGATCAGTTGAAAGGCCTGGACTTCGAAATCTTTTTCCACGAGAGAATTCCCCACGGGGATCGCTCTGGATTTGAGGAAAGTATAAGCCATTCCACCGCCGATGAGAAGGTGATTTACTTTGTCGAAGAGATTGTTGAGAACCTTGATTTTGGAAGAAACCTTGGAACCGCCGATGATCGCGACAAACGGACGAGCCGGTTTTGCGAGAAGGGCGGAAAGTTCCATGATCTCTTTGTGCATCAAAAGTCCCGCATACGAAGGCAGAAGATGCGCGATTCCTTCCGTGGAAGCGTGCGCTCTGTGAGCCGCGCCGAACGCGTCGTTTACGTACACGTCCGCGAGAGCCGCGAGCTTTTTGGAAAAGCTCGGATCGTTCTCTTCTTCTTCCTTATGGAAACGAACGTTTTCGATCACGAGGATTTCTCCGTCTTTGAGTTCTTTGGAACGTTTTATCGCTTCGTCTCCGATCACGGATTGGGAGAAGTGAACGTTCGCCTTTACGAGTCCTTTGAAAGTTTCCACAACCGGAGCGAGGGAGAATTCGGGATTTGCCTGTCCTTTAGGTCTGCCGAGGTGACTCGCGATGATCACTCTCGCTCCTTTTTTGAGGAGAAGTTCGATCGTAGGGAGAGTCTTTTCGATTCTGGTTTTGTCGGTGACTTTTCCGTTTTCTATGGGAACGTTAAAGTCCACCCTTAGAAAAACTCTTTTTCCCGAAAGTTCGACGTTTTCGAGTCTAGGTAATTCCATGAATCAACCTTTCTTCGCCATATAGCGGATCAGATCTAAAACTCTGTTGGAATATCCCATCTCGTTGTCATACCAGGAAACGAGTTTAAAGAATCTGGAGTTGAGTTCGATACAAGCGTCCCTGTCGAAGATGGAAGAAAGAGTGGAACTTACGAAGTCGTTGGAAACTACCATGTCTTCTGTGTAACCGAGAATTCCTTTCATGGAACCTTCGGAAGCTTCTTTCATCTTTGCGGAAATTTCTTTGAGAGAGGTTTCTTTCGTAGTTCTCACGGTTAAGTCTACTACGGAAACGTCCGGAGTAGGAACGCGGAAAGACATGCCGGTGAGTTTTCCGTTGACTTCGGGAATACAAAGGCCGACCGCTTTTGCCGCGCCGGTCGCCGCAGGAATGATGTTTTGCATCGCTCCTCTTCCGCCTCGGAAATCTTTTTTAGAAGGCCCGTCTACGGTCGGTTGTGTTGCGGTTGCGGCGTGGATCGTGGTCATTAAGCCTTCTTCGATTCCGAAATTGTCGAGAACGACTTTTGTGATCGGAGCGAGACAGTTGGTAGTGCAGGATGCGTTGGAAACGATATGATCGGTTGCCGCGTTGTATTTCTCGTTGTTGACACCCATTACGAATGTGGGGATATCCTTGTCCTTTGCAGGCGCGGAGATTACGACTTTTTTCGCTCCCGCTTTTAGGTGTTTTTCCGCTCCCGCTCTGTCGGTAAAAAGTCCGGTGGATTCGATCACGTAGTCCACTTTCAGGTCTTTCCAGGGAAGTTTTTCAGGATCTCTTTCGGAAACGCAGAGAACTTTTTTTCCGTCTACGATGAGTTCTTTATCGGTGTGCTCAACGGTTCCTTGAAATCTTCCATGAGTGGAATCGTATTTGAGTAAGTAGGCCAGATTGTCAGGAGTAACTAAATCATTGATTGCGACAAATTCCAGATTAGGGTCTTTGATTCCCGCACGGAAAACGAGTCTTCCGATTCTTCCAAATCCGTTGATGGCTATTTTAGTCATTTTTTTCCCTTTGTTGTTTTAGATTTATTTCAGGTCTCCCGGTTCGGTGTGCGTTCAGAGAGAATTTTTTAAGGTTTGGATACAGTATTTTCCCAGATAATTCTCTTGAAAATCCGTTTTTTGGGAAGAATTTGGGAATGAGTCTGGGATTTTTATAAGAAATTTCTACTTGGCCTTGTTACGGAATACGGATCTATTCATTTTACGTTGTACAAAGCGGAAACGGCCAAGCGATAGAATAATACAAACGTCTTTGAAAAAGTGGCCGTTTAATAGTAGCATAACGTTAAAATTATGAATCAACCGATTATTAGACTTTGGGGAATGGAAAAGATTGGGCTGATTATAGAGCACAAAACCGGAGTGATCTATTCCAATCAGACAGGCGGATATGTTTGTTCGCAGCCGAAGGCCGAGGGGGCTTTTGTTCTGATTGAGGATTTCGAAAATAAAGTTCAAATGGAGTTGCGGAAGTATTTTATCGGACCTAAATGGAACGGTTGGTGTAGTGCGGGGATTGATGAGGAAACGGCGGATTTTATAGATTCGCTTTTGGTGCCTTTATATTTTCTTCCCAATTTGAAGGTGGATAGAAATAGAATGTCCCAATCGCACGAAGCGTGGATTTACGTAAATCTTTTGCCTAAGAATGAAGATTCGGAATACTATGGATTTTCGGGAAAATCCGGAATCCTTACTTGGGAAAATAGTGATTGAGAGTCAAATTTACTACAACGAGATTGTAGAAGAAAGAAACTGTGAGAACTCCTACGTTTTTTATAAAACGTTTTGTATTGAAATTCTTTTACTTAAAGTGAACTCGATGATATACTTCATCACTCAAAAATCAGGGAAACTCAAGCAAAACGCTCTCTAAGGATCGCGTTAACTCAGCAAAACGCTCTCTAAGGATCGCGTTAACTCAGCAAAACGCTCTCTAAGGATCGCGTTAACTCAGCAAAACGCTCTCTAAGGATCGCGTTTTAGGAGTTTGATTGGAATTGGGACGAATTTAAAGTTGGCTTAAGGAGATTGTAGGTCTGCGGAATTTGATTGAGAAAAATTTCTGATTAAAATTTCGTCCATCATCCAATTTGTAAGAGGTTTTGTTTTGAAATCCGATGTGGAACCGAATTGAGAAAATTTATTTTTATCATCCGGATTTTCCGAGGTAGTCAACATGACTATGATCGTACTAGTTTGAAGCGCCTTATCTAATTTTTTATATTCTTCTAAAAATTCCCAACCGTTCATTCCGGGCATATTGATATCCAGGAAAATAAGATCGGGAAACGGCTCCGGGTTTTTCGATTTATTTTTTAAAAAGTCCAAAGCCTCCTGACCGGATTGTTTTGCGATTACAGTTTCCGCGTAATTTCCTTTGCGGATCACCCTTTCATGAAAAAAATTATCGTCTTGGTTATCGTCGATGAGGAGAATACATTTTAATTTTTGATTTTTCATGGATTTAAGATAGGAATGTTGAAATAAAAGGTGCTTCCTATTCCTATAGCGGACTCGACCCAGATACGGCCGTTGTGTAATTCTATGATTTTTTTGCAATGAGCCAATCCGATTCCGTGGCCTTCGTATTCTTCTTTGATATGAAGTCTTTGAAAGATGAAAAAAATCCTATCCAAATATTTGGATTCGATTCCGATTCCATTGTCTTGGATCGAAAAATGCCAATGGTCACCTTCGTTCCGACAATGGATCCGAATTTCCGGATCCGTTTCTTTTTTAGAGAACTTGATCGCGTTTGTAATCAGATTCTGAAGAAGTTGTCTAAATTCCACCTGGTATATATTTAGGCTTGGAAGAGGGGCGGAAATGATTTTGGCCTTGGAATGGAGAATCAAGTTTTCGAGATCGGAAAGAACTTCTGAGAGGGTAAGGTTTAAATCCGTAAGAGCTAATTTTTGATCCCTTCCGATTCTTGCATACATAAGAAGGGCTTTTACGAGAACGCTCATTCGTTTGGTTGCTTGATCGATCGTTTTTAAATGACGGTTCACGTTCGAATCGAATGCGCTACCGTAATCCTCTTCCAAAATTTGAATGTAGTTGGATACGGTTCTAAGAGGTTCTTGTAGATCGTGAGATGCGAGAAATGCGAATTGCTCCAGTTCCTTATTTTTCACTTCCAATTCGTTTTTTCGAATCAACGTGGCTTCCTGATTTTTTCTTTCTGTAATGTCGATGATGGAGGCGAGAACCATAAGGCCTTCGTCTGTATCGATCGGATTCAAACCGATTTCGACTTGTACTTCGGATCCGTTCTTTCTTCGAGCGAATAAATCTCTTCCTGTGCCCATCGATCGAACAGAAGGGGATTGAAAGAATTGATTTCTCCGGTCCGGATGTTCTATACGAAAACGTTCTGGGAGCAGTATTTCCAATTTGGTTCCGATCAATTCTTCTCTTTCGTAACCGAAGAGTTTTTCGGTCTGCTCGTTTACAAGAGAAATCGTTCCTTCCGTGTTTACCAGAACCATTGCGTTCGGCGCGGACTCGACTACGAGACGAAATCTTTGTTCCGCTTTTTTTCTTTCTGTGATGTCGATGATGGAAGCTAAAACGAGAGTTCCGTCCGCGGTTACGACCGGATTCAAGCCGATTTCGATTGGAAACTCCGCTCCGTCTTTTTTGAGTCCGAAAAGTTCCCTACCTGCGCCCATCGGCCGAACTTTTGGAGAAAGAAAAAAAGAATCTCTAAACGAGGGATGATTTTTGCGGTATCGATGCGGAAGAAGTTCTTCCACAACCTGTCCGATCAATTCGGTTCGGTCATATCCGAACAATTTTTCGGCCTGATTATTGATATAAACGATCTTGCCGTCCCGATTCAGCAATAAAATTGCGTTCGGGACGGATTCGACCATCAGTTGGAATGTAAGTTCTGAATGTTTCATTTTGAATCGATTAGGTTTTACTCATCGAATTGTCTGAGTATGAACGTTCGAACGAAAAAGAGTCGGGTCAAGATATCATGCGGATCGAGCCTTGTCAAATCGTAAAATCGAAAATTTGAATATTCAAATTCACGCTATTGTTACTCCAAAACCTTGGAAGTTACGAACGAATTGATTTCTGGCTTTTTACTCATCTCTGCAGAATCGAGTGTCCGTCTGAACGTGAGATTTGCGCTCAAATGAACGGTATTTTATAGGAATCCCTAATTAAAAAATCCTGAACGAATATCGGTATTATACTCGAAAATCGATTTCAAAATTGAAAGCTGTATGAGAAAATTCTAGAAAGCTTTTCCCAAGATGTGTTCGATGGGAATCGGACCGAAATCTCTGGAATCTGAACAGGAATCCCGATTGTCACAGAGTAAAAAGTAATCTCGATCTTTGAGAATTAAAGGTTCGCTATTATCCCGACCGGAAAAACTTGCGGGAAATGGCCCTCGTTTATCTTCGAACTGGAGTACGAATCCGTTCCCGACGCCGGAAAGGTCTTCCGGATTATTGTTACGATACAGAATCTTATTTTTCATCTGAATGATGTCGCCCGGTTTACCTGCAATTCGTGAAAAGACGACCCTACCTTCTTGAGTCGGATGTTTTGCTAAAATCAAATCACCAAGATAAAGGTTGGATCGATTCACAAAACGGGAGAAATAAATTCTTTTTCCAGGGGGATAGGTAGGAAGCATTTCTTTCGTTTCCAATGTGAACGGAAAAAAAAGAAAAAATCGAATCAGTGACGCCGCAATCAAACCGATTAAAAGTCCGATTCCGGCTTGTTTGAGAATAGATTTAATTTTTTCCCTTTTTTCTTTTTCTTGGTTGGAAGAACTTCCGCTCATGCGTACATTCTTTTGTCGATCAAAAATAGGGTCAAAGAAAATCTTTGTTTTAAACTTGTTTTGATTACTTAGGAAAAAGATCAAAAAGAG
>NZ_CP040840.1:2735000-2772500 GCF_006874765.1 Leptospira weilii | reverse complement strand
TTCATAAGATAAAAACACTTTTCATTTTCGTTTCGGTATCACGGACCAAGTACCTTCAATTTTTTGAACTTGAAGCGGAATATCGTACAGATCCTTTAGATTTTTTTCGGTAAAACATTCTTCGATCGGACCGAAATGAATTACCTTTCCGTCTTTCAACAACACCGCTTGGGAATAGAATTCCGGAATTTCTTCCGGTCTGTGTGTGATGTAAAGAGACGTGAACTTTTTTTTAGAATGATATTCTTTTAAGAATCCTAAAAAATCCTCTCTTGCGGTCAGATCCAAAGAAGAACAAGGTTCGTCCATAATAAGAAAGTCCGGTTCGTTTGCGAGGCTTCGCAAGAATAAGATTTTTTTCTTTTCGCCGGAGGAGAGAGTGGTATAGAGCTGATCTTTTTTGGAGGATAGATTCGCATCTTTTAGGATCTGTAACGTTTTGGCTTCTTCTTCCGGGGATGGGCCACGGTAATAACCGATCGTGTGAAAGAGTCCTGTTAGTATTACATCCTTTACCGTAAGTTTTCTTTGAAGTGAATTCTCTTGTTGGGAGGAGTCCAGGATACCGATTCGTTTTCTCAAATCCTGGATTGGTATTTCTCCGTAGATCTCTTGAAACAATCGGATTTTACCGGAGGTAGCCCAGATCATACCGTAGATCAGATTGACAAGAGTACTTTTTCCGGCTCCATTTCTTCCCAAAAGAACGCAGTGTTCGTTTGTTTTGATTTCAAAGCTCACCGAATCTAAAATCGTTTTTCCAGTCGGTCTATAACTGATTTTCTCGATGGACAATAAAGAATCGTTTTTCAAACGGCCTTAGTTCTCCATTTTCGCAATTTCGTATAACTTTCTTAGTTTCTCGCAGGTTTCTTCGAATGTTTTCTTATCTGCAAAATCGTATTTACGAAGTATAGTTTCGTCTATCGTGAAAAAGGAAGCTTTCTTATCGATATAATCCATCATCATATTGGCGAGATAAACGAGTTCCACTAAGTCGTGATACACGCTGTCTACGTTCATAAAAGGTCTATGGTGAAATTCGATCATTTGAACTAGATCCGGAGGAAAGTCCCATTTTTTAGCCAAAAGAGCGCCTAATGTAGGATGGGAAATTCCGATTGAAATTTCCTCTAAAATGGTGGAGCTTCCGAAGTCCCGATCTTTTTGATAATTTGTGAGTTTTATGAATAACTTCTGATTGAGTGAAAGTAGGATGAATTTTCCCAAATCGTGAAGTAGAGCTCCGGCGGCGGCAATATCCGCGACCCTACTCATTCCACCTCTGCCCGCTATTTGACGAATGAAAAAGCTACACATATTGGAATGGTTCCACACTTCTTGTAATTTCGCATAACGTCCGTCCATGATCTTTCTCACTCCCGAAACATAGAGAAGATTTCTTACGTTCTTAAGGCCGACTACCTTAACAGCTTGAACGATCGTGTTGACCTTATTTCTGCTCGCGAATCCCGCCGAGTTGGAAAGTTTTAACAAGTCTACGCTGAGCGCCGGATTTTTTTCGATTTCGTTTGCAATAATTCCAAGATCGGAATCCGGATTGTTGCACAACGAGATGATTCTAGTGAGAGTGTTCGGAAGTGGGGGTAATCCTTCTATCTCTATCAGAATTTTTTCTTTGAGTTTTGTGGTGATTTCGATCGGAACGATTTGTTGAGGTACTACAAGGGTGGCTCTTGTCAATTTCCCGTCCGTATCGATCTTGAATTTGTCAGAACCGATCCCAGAGTTTTTCAAAAGGAGTTGAATCAAAACCAAACCGAGTCCCGCGCTTTCCTGAGAGTCGGATATGTCCATAAACGCATCGGAAAGATCATTGTATTTTTTAGCGGATTCTATTCTTTTTTTGATTCTATCTAGTTCCTGTGGCAAAAGAGCGGAATCGTTTTCCACCAAAATCGCGAAATTGTTATTCACCATCTTCGCGCGAAAGTGAATTTGAAAACCGCTGTTCTGCAAAATCTCCTTCTGTTCGTCCCAATGATGCGTTATCTCCTGTTGAAAGGTTTTCATTCCTTTCGAATAATGGTCCGGATTATGAATATCTAGATCCTTTTTGAGAAAGTAAATCCGCTTTGCGTTCGCTTTGTTCGCGTTCATCAGAATTTCTTTTAGGATCGTGGAAATGACTTCCGTTAAAAAAAGTCTGTCTATCTTTCCGAGAATATTAAGCAATAAATTATAGAGTTGTTGGTGGTCTTCCTCGGACACAAATTTATATTCGATATCTATGTCTTTTCCGCTGAGGAGAGTTTCTGTAAGTTCCGGTATGTTTAGCATTTACTTTGCCCGTTTCAGAACAATTTTTTCCGCGTTTCCCAAATAAATCCAGTCTTTCCGAAAATCTTTGTCCGGGGTATTTTGTATTCTTTTCCCAGTATCCGAGATCGGATGCTGGGGGGTAAAGATGGCTTTGGTCAGAAAAACAGAAAACGAAATCGACCGGCAACTTCGTTATTTTTTAGAAGAAAAATTGGAGGGAATTTTGGAAGAGGCTCAGAAAACGAGAAAACGACGTCAGGAGTTGTTTCATACCAAAAAAAATCAAAAAGACGGAGCAGATCCGGAACATACGGACCGTGCACAAAAAGAGACTCAATTAACGCTTTGGGACGAGGGATCGATGCGAACATAATAAAAGGATGGACAGTCCCGGAACCGGTTCTTAAGATTGAGCCGATGGACAATAGCTTCTTTTCTGAAAGCGAAAACGCCCAGAGTTTTCCGGTAAAACGGGACATTCTCGATATTATGGATTCGTATCGATATATGAATTCTTCCTATTTCTTTGATTTTCTTTCTGATGGGCGCTGGGATCATGGCACCGGTTGGGTTGAAAAAAATATGAACGAGGTCGATTGGTCTACACGTTATGCGCCGGAGAGTATCGAGCGTTATCAGAAACAGCCAAAGTCTTCTTGAAAGTTTCCGTAGAATCTTTTTTATTCTTTATCCATGTTTTTTGTTTTGAATGTAAAAGAATCTTTTGAATAAAACTTTATAAAATCCAAAAATAACGGCTCTAAAATTAAATTTCTGTATGAAATGCCGCTTTAGTAACCATCATTCAATAAAAATTCGTTTTATAGAGATTTTCTCTAAGTATTCTTTAAAAAGAGTAAGACGAAATTTCTTTTAGAATCTGTCCCAAATCCTGTCGAGCGTCCATAGAAGCGAGACGCTGAGTTCTATCGAGCGCCCATAGAAGCGAGACGCTGAGTTTCACAAAAATGTGGGAACTCCTACATTTTTTATTACGAACTTACCGAATGATTGTAACTGATTTTTCTAATGTTTTGGAATAAACTCTTAGAAAAGTTTTTTCTAATTTTCTTAGTTTAACGTGAGCAGGTCGTAAGAAAGTTTGGGCGAATAAGAAACTAAAGTGTTGCTCTCTAACATACCAACCCATAAATACTTGAATCCGAAGATAAATCTGTCGGAATTCCGACAATCTTCTGTAAAACGATCGCTCCACAACGCGACCCTTAGGAAGCGTTGTGCCTGAGTTTCCCCTGATTTTGGGTGGTGGGTGATGAGCGACCCGTAGGGAGCAAATCATTGAGCCTGGAGGCGGGAAGGAAAACTCGGGAGATTTTTCTCTATCAGAAAATGATACTTTTTGCAAGTAAAAAGTATCATTCTTGTCGGAACACTTGAAAAATATCAGTTTTTGATCCTTATTATTCCAAAAGCCTTCTTAATTTGTGGGACCTCTCTACGGATCGAAACATAGAATCGCTTTCGCATTTGTTACGCCGAACTCACGTTAGTTTAATCTAATAGTTTGGCAACTTCCGTTATTCTTGTTGATACGGATCTTTTGCCGATGTATGGCAACATGATTGTATTTCTATGCTTGAAAAAAAGGAAAGGAAATCGAATAGGCGGAAAATTTCCGCCTATATTAAAAAGTATTTAATTGAGAAGTTTGACTTTGCCAACGTCTATGAATTTTCTATAAACTAGTTTGTTCTTTTCTTTCAAAGGATTGAAAATTAAGATTACAATCTTGTTGTAGGTTAGATAGCCGGGTCTGTATTCCGTGTAATGGTGAGACATCAGGGTCGTCTTATACTTCGCATTATAAATCGTGTAAGTATGTTTGTTCAGCGATTCGTGAGCTTGTTTCTTTTTTTCCTCTTCGGTTTGATCCACGAAATTACTGATGAGAACTTGATCTTTTTTCGGTCCTTGTTCTCCATAGATTGTAAACTCGAGTGCATTTTCCGAATGATTGGTGAGATAAGTGATGATTTCGGTTAGTGCCGGAAGCGACATCTTTACAATTTCACCTCGAGCGATACGATCGTCGTAATCCTTTTTTGCCTTGTTGTATTTTTCTTCTCCCCAAACGGATTTAGAATCTAACTTCTGAGGCATTAAGTTTTGAAAATTGATTACAAGCGTGCTATTTTCTGCGTCATATCCCCTCCATTTTGGAAAAGGAACGAGATCCCTTTTTTCGGCACTTACAGCAGTTGTTTCGTTCACTGCTAAAATATAAATGGAAAACTTTGCGGCGTCGAAGTTTCGATTTTCCATTTCCACCATTACGTCCAGAAATTCTCCCTTACCATTGTCCGAATGTCTGCGAAAGAAGGAAATATTCTTAACAGCGAGGCGCTCGTCGTAATACGCCAACGGATAGTATTCTGTTCCTCCGTCCTTTTTGTTCGGATCGGGTTTTTCTGCGTTCTGGCTAAAGGTCATTTGGCCAACGAAAAGAAATAGCAGGCAAACAAGGATTCTTAAAAAAGGTTTCATAATTATTCTGGTCCGATCGAATTCTTACTAATTTATATCGGCCTTTAAAAAGCCTGAACTTAGATTGGGAAAGCCGTTTTTTGGTAAAAATTAACGTTTTCGATTATTTTCGTCAACGTGGACTACTTTGGGAGTGTAGTTGGGAGGAAGTTCTGTTTCTTCCACTTGGGCATAGGTGATGATAATGACTTTGTCGCCTTTCATACCGAGTCTTGCGGCCGCTCCGTTCAGACAAATTTCTCCGGAACCTCGCTTTCCTTCGATGATATAGGTTTCAAAACGAGCGCCGTTGTTTACGTTTACCACGGAAACCTTTTCATAAACGCGCATTCCTGCAGCGTCTACAAGGTCCATATCCACGGTCAGACTGCCTTCGTAATTTAAATCCGCGTCCGTTACCGTAGCCCGGTGAATTTTACCTTTCATTACGGTTATCTGCATTTTAGGGCCCCGCTACTTACTCGCTAAATAGTACCTTAAAAATTTTACCGGAGATATTTAAAAGCGTTTTCCTCTTAAAAAAGTGAATTTTGGTATTTAAAGTATCCATACTAAATGGAATTTCCGCAAAAAGAGGGGAAATGATATAGTTTTCGTACAGGTTCGGATATACGCGATTCTCGTCATAAACCGCATTTTTGAAGTTTTCCAAAACTTTACGAATGATTCTTTTTTCCTGCCGATTGAGGTCGATGGCTTCTTCTCCCGGTTCCCCCGTCCAGACGATTTGAAATCCGGAGATCCCTTTTTCCGTCAATTTGGGTTGTATATCAATTAGACCGCTTTTCCTTAGATGAAGCAAAGCCGATTGGAAATCCAAGGCACAGGGGGAGTCCTCCAAATGAATGTATGTCTGATTTGTGATGAGTTTTGCGTTCTTCTGAAAATAAACCCCGTCCGCATAGTAAATCAGCTTGGAAAGGGATAGGCGGTCTCTTCCGTTAGGAGATTTCTGAAGGATAAAAGAGATGACTTCTAAGAGTTTTTCCATATAAAGAATCTTGTGAGAATGGTCGAATTTCGGAAAAAAATTCCTTACCTCCGTTACTTGGAAATGCAGGAAAAACTGCGAAAGTTCCGGAGGGAATGTATTCTATTTTTGGAACATGCTTCCACAATCACCCGCGGAATCAATTATAATCCGGAGAATCTTCTCTTGGGAAGGGAATTTCTAGAATCTCAGGGAATTCAGGTCCACTTTATCCAAAGAGGCGGGGATTTTACGGCTCACGAACCCGGTCAGCTCGTCATTTATTCTCACGTGGACTTAAAAAAAAGAAATCTCTCGATCCGTTCTTATCTGGAGAATTTGCTTCAGTCCGTAATCGATTCTGCTCGTGTAACCTGGGGTTTGAATCTGATCACCGATTCGGATTCTCCCGGTTTGTATCTCGAATCGAATCCTTCCAAGAAGATCTGTTCTATCGGCGTGAACTTTAAATCCTTTTTTACGAGTCATGGGGTCGCGTTCAATTTGAATAACGATTTTACAGCTTTTCGTTGTATCAATCCTTGCGGTAGAAATTGGACCGATATGACCAGCGTGGAAAAACTCGGTCTCGATTTTACTAAGAGGAACCAATTTATTTCTCTTATGAAAACGAATTTGGGTTCTTTTCTGGAACCTATTTCGAAATTAACCCTGTAATATGACGATTCTTAGGAGAAAATAAGATTTTAGAGATCATTCCGAATTCTTCAAAATCGTTTGTTTTCGACGAAAAGTGAGTTGGAATTCTTTTTTCTCCTCAAGAGAAAATCTCTTTTCTACCGATTTGTTTGGATAGAGGTCTCAGAGTGAGAATTTTCAAAAGCATGTTCTATTTTCTGTTGCTGTTGATCGTTTGCGAATCAATTGCACTCGGAGCCGTTGTATGGTCCTTTTTGGAATCTTCTTTGGCCTCCTTTGAACTTTTGAAAGTCGGTTCGGATAATCGAGCCAGGGATACATTGGGCACTCTTGCAAAAGCGGCCGAAAATTCCGGCGCAGACGGTTCTTACGACGATATGAACTTCGTTTTTTCCAGATTGGTTAAACTTTCCGACAAAGACACCGATGGTTACGCGATCAAAGAGATCTTTTTGACAAACGAGGTGGGAATTGTTCTCGCTCATTCCAATTCAGAATATCTCGGGGAAAACTTAAAAAAAAGAAAGCCGGTTGCCTTGTATCAGGATTCTTTATATACGAGAGCTTTTCGTCTTCGTAAGTGGCAGATTGGCATTCCGGTCCTTTTGAGAAAAAAGGAGGAAGCTTCTAAGAGTATTTTCTTTTCTAAGTTCGAAAGTTTTTTTCCGGAGATCAACGAACCTGAAATTCTTCTTTCCGCGGCAGTTTATCACCCCGTGAAATTAGAGAGGGTGGCGGCGATTCATATGATCTATGATCGAGGTAATTTTCGGAAGTTCGTCTTTCGGCAAACGGAACTTTTGGAATGGCTTCTTCGAAATGATTCTTTGATCGCTCTCGGTGCCGCTGTGTTCTTGGAATGTATCTATCTCTTACTAACCTTGGGCAATCCCACAAAAAAATTGGTTCCGGATAGGAATTCCAAGCCACTTGTGGAAAAGGTTTCTCATACAAACTCGACTCACGTTCCCGTTCTTGTAAAAAAATCCAGTCCGTTGGATTCGGTCGTTTTTCCCGGAAGTCTGGGAAGTCCTACGGAAAACGTCGAGGTCGCTTCCGTGCAAACGACACCCGTTGCCGCTCCGGTCGAATCAATTCAAGCGGTTTCCTATTCCGAGACTGAATCGACTATTCAACAACAAAAGGTTGAAGCGGCGCAAACGGAGCCGATCATTTCTCAATTCAATCCGGACATTGCCGCTGAAAAAGTTTTGGACGCGATTTATTTAGGGTAAGATACAGAAGTGGAAATCAGATCCAGACTTTCCGGAGACATTCTCAAACTCAAACTTAGAGGACATTTGGACTCTGTGAGTGCGGAGGATTTTTATTCCTATTTGAAATCGAAATGGGAAGAGGGGATTCGCAAATTTTTATTCTCTTGCGAAGAGTTGGAATATATAGAATCCGAAGGGATCTGCGTTCTTGCAAGATTCGAGAACTTCTTGAAAAACAGAGGAGCATCTTCTGCTTATTGCGCGTTCAACGAAGAATGCAAAACCCTTTTGAGCTTTTTAGGTTTCGGTAGATCGATCGCTTTTTTTGAGGATCCTCAACGCGCCGAGGAATATCTTTCTTTGATCAAAATTCAGGACCGGAGAAGGAATCGACCCGCTTCGACTTCAACTTCAAGGATCAAAAGAAATTCTCCTGTACAGTTCTACTCTTCCGGTTCTTCTCCAAAAGGCGCGGCTCCTCGTGGTTCCCGCTCGTATGTTCCGGAGATTCAGACCGTTCCCGAACTTGAGATCGAATCGGATAAGACTCAAAAAATTTCCGAACCGGAGACTTTAAAAACTGAAGATCCTCACGGTATTTCTAGTCAATCTCAAAGATTGCGGGCGTTTTTAAACGAAGAAAAGGAGAAGAAAGAACCTTCTATTTCTCAAGAAGAAGTTTCGGTATTTTCTGAGAATTCTTCCTTATCCGATGTAACAGAGTCTTTCGTTTCGGATAAAAGTTCCGAAGTATATTCGGTAAAGTCCGTTTTTGAAAAAGCGATTCAAACCGAAAGGAATTTCCCCAAAAGAATTATTTATTGCGGGGCTTGTTCTTCGAGAATTCGAGTTTCAAAACCCGGAAGATACCGGTGTCCGGCTTGTCAGATTCAGTTTGACTTGAACACTATGGACGGAGTTCGATACTTAGAAAAACTTATAGGAACTTGAGAATTGTCCAACGCCGCATCGCGAAGTATTGCACTTTCTTTTTACACATTTTTATCTAGAATTTTAGGACTGATTCGGGATCATTTTATGGCGGTTTCTTTCGGAACCGGAATGGTTGCTTCCGCGTTTTCGGTGGCGTATCGTCTTCCGAATATGTTTCGAAACCTTCTTGCGGAAGGAACTCTTTCCCAATCCTTTATGCCTCTTTACTCGGAGTCCGGGAAGATCGGAGAAGAAGAAGCGAAAGTGATGAGCGGTGCGGTGCTGTCCTTTTTGTTTTTTGTTTTATCTCTTCTTGTAGCAATCGTATTTCTTTTTTCTCCTTTTTTGCTCCCGATTCTCGTCGGAGGAACGAAAGAATATTCCGATTTGGTGATAGAACTTACGTATATTCTGTTTTTCTTAATCGTTACGGCGAGTTTGTCCGCTATCTTTATGGCGATTTCCAACTCGAAGAACCGATTTTTTGTCCCTTCTCTTTCCCCGATCATTTTAAATTTAAGTTATCTTTTCGTGTTCATCTGCCTATTTCCGTTCGTGGAAGGCGTTCACGATCGCGTGATTGCACTTTGTTTCGCGATCGTCACGGGAGGGTTTTTACAACTTTTGGTCCAGGTTTGGTACGTTTGGAAAAAAAAAGACATACCCAAGATCAATTGGAATTGGAAACATCCGGCGATCAAAAAGATTTTTAAGCTGATGCTTCCCGCCGCGCTTGGCGGAGGATTTTATCAACTTAGTCTTCTTGTGGATATTTTTTTGGCGAACTGGGTGCAAAATCGCAACCCCGGGCTCGGTGCGGTCGTGAGTTTGGATTATTCCCAAAGACTGGTTCAATTGCCTACTGGGATCATCGGAGTTGCCCTTGCGACCACGATTCTTCCCGCCCTTTTACAATCCCTAAAAAAAGAGGGTTTGTCCTCCCTTAGGCAGGAACTTGCCGCCGCTCTCGAATTCGCATTATTTTTGACGGTTCCCGCCGCGATTGGAATGGTTCTTCTCGCGGGGCCGATTTTGGATTCGATTTATTTCGGCGGAAAATGGGACCATCTTGCCACTCATACGGCGACTCAGCCTTTGATCTTTTATTCCCTTGCGATTCCTTTTTTTAGTATCAATAAAATATTGATTTCTTCTTATTACGCTTTTCAAGATACCAAAACTCCTCTCCGCATCCAGTCCGTGTCGTTTACGATCAATATCATTCTAAATTTGTCCCTAGTTTGGTTTTTAAAACACTCCGCTATCGCTCTTTCTTCCGCGCTTTCGGCTATGATTACTTTTCTTCTTTTGGGGATCTTTTTAAAAAGACACAAGATCGGATTCCCTTGGCACGAGCTGATGAGAAAAGTTTCCAGAATGTCGATTCCGTTTTTGTTATTGGGGAGTTTTCTTTTCTTTCATCAAATATTCTTATATTCTCCTATTTTAAACTACTTGGAATCGATAGGGATCGATTACGTGCAGGCTTCCAGAATTCATTTAAGTCTGACAATTCTTCCTGCAGTTCTGATTTTTTTCGTTTTCAGTCTCATTTTTAGGGTGGATGGGGTATATCTTTTAGTCGGAAAATTTCGCAGAAAGAGTCGAACTACTGAAGCGGGAGAATGAAATTCACAGTTCGCGTTAAACCGAATTCAAAGAAGGTTTTTTTTCGAAAAGAGGAAGACGGGTCTATAACGATCGCGGTTCGAGAACTCGGTTTGGACGGAAAGGCGAACGGAAGCGGTGATCGAAACGATTTCGCCTCTGCACTACTATCAAAAAAATGAATATAATTTTTGGCTTCCGTTTTATTATCGATTCGGAGGAGACGATAGGAATTACGTTTCGTTACGTTTCGTTATGGTTCGGTAAGAACGAAGAAGATTAAAAACCCATTCAAAGATACTTTATCTTTGGTTAAAATATCCGTTGGATATTTTAAAATTAACGTGAGTTCGGTGGTTGAAAATGAGAAGGATTTTCTAGAAGTAGGAGTTCCTACTTCTAGAATTTGTTCGTAAAATCGCGATTTGCTCTAATTCCCACATTTTAAGAATAGATTTACAAAGTTCAAATTCCGGCTTTCTATAGAAAAATGAATCATGGATTTCTTAGGTCGAACTCACGTTAAATTATATTTGAAGGAAACTTCTAAAGTTTATCTTTTTTAAAACTTACAAATTACTACTCGAACGCACAAATAGAATACTATGACAAACTTATTTCGAAAATTAGAATATTCCTCTAAAAAGTCTGGATTTCCCGATTTGACTTAATTTTTGAGAACCGCTGTACTTTTGCAAGACCGACCGCTTATTTTAGAGTATCATTTTCAAGCGTCCGAGTAGTAAGCTGCCAAGATTTATGTAAATCGTTTCAAAATTCTTTTGCAACTTTTTGAGATAGACTTTTAGGCTTGGTTCAGCTTTCTAAAAATTCTTAAAAGTTCGTTTGTTTCTTTGGGAGTCAGTTTGGAAACGAAAATTTCCCGAATACCTTCTTCATAAATCGGCCAGGAGTCTCTTAGAGCCTGAATTCCTGAAGCAGTGATTTCTATGATGGACTCTCTTGCGTCTTCTTCGCTTCTTTCTCGTTTTAAAAAACCCTCGGCGACCAGTTTATTGACGGAGCGTGTCAACGCGCTTTTACTGAGAATAATTTCCTCGGCGATATCAGACATTCTGGATCGTTTTTTAGGTTTTGTATAGACTGAATAGAGTATGTCGTACCAGGTGAGGGAAATTGCCTTCATTTTCGTAAGGTCGGATTCGATTTTGGAGGAAGCGGACGTATAAAATTTCAATCCGGCGGCCCATGTGTCGATCGACTGTTTCGATAATTTTTCCTTCATTGAAATCAAAGCTCAATTTTTAGTTGCATTTGCAATCATTATTTCGTAAGATGGAATAGTTGTAATTGCAACTAAAATTCTTTCCGAATTTTACCCGGTAAGAATTTAAAAGGAGTAAGAAGATGAATACACAAACACAAGGTATCAAAAAAAGCGTTTCCAAATTGAACGAAATGATTCTCGCAGGCGACGTGATCAAAGCCTTTGAAGAATTCTATCACCCAAACGTAGTAATGCAGGAAAATACGCAGAATCCTACTGTTGGTTTTGAGGCGAATCTTGCGAGAGAAAAGGACTTTGTATCCAAAGCGAAATGGAACCACGCGGAAGTTTTAGGTACGATCGTGGACGAAGAAAAAAATAGAAGTGTTGTCGAGTGGGTAGTCGATTATGTTCATAAGGAATGGGGACATGTTAAAGCGACACAAGCAAGTGTTCAAACTTGGCAAGACGGAAAAATCATTCACGAAAGATTCTACTATACTCTCGGTTGATATTAGCCGGGATAAGAAGTTATTTTTCTTATCCCGTTTTGTTCCCACCTGATTGTGATCGGACTTATGTTTCGCCTATAGGTCGAAATAACGGTTTTATTTTGACTTTTTTCTTCTTGAGACGGATTTCTTTTTTTCGTCTTTATCTTTCGTGAAAAGTTTCGAAAGGTGTTTTCCAATTTCTTCTCCTTTGGTAATTCCTAAATTTACCGTCTCTTTCAGTTTGTTTGCATTCGTGGTAACGAGAGTCACCGGCAAAGGATTTTCAGGGGAGATCGTATGAATTAGAACCCCTTTCGGAGGTTTTTGTGCGACTGCTCGCGCAAGATTGAAATGGTGATGGTGCCATCTGTTCATCAGTTTTGCCATTTTCCAGTCTTTTGGAAAAGACAGAAGACTGGTCAGCATTCCGAACGGAGGAGAGATCCTTTCCACGGGAGAATTTAAGACAACGGTGATATCTTTATAACCCGCTTCGATCAAATCTCCCAACGGAAGTGGGTTGAGTATTGCCGCGTCTGAATATAATTTCCCGTCCACTTTATGTTTTCCTCTGGTTGCGATCGGAAGAGAGGTTGCCGCTTTCAAAAGATCGAATATATTCGAGGAAGTTGCGCGCACATATTCGATCGTTCGAGTCTGAAGATTACTGACCGCGACTCTTAATTCGGGCAGACCGAACTTTTCAAAATTCTCCGCCGGTAAGGGATATTTGCGTCCGAACAGATCGTCTACGAGATATTCTTGGTCTAAAAAAGTTTTTCCCTGAAAAGGGTGAAAGGGAGAGATAAGTTTTCTTCCGGCGAGTTCGATATACCAAATCGCAAGAGTTTTTAAGCTTTTTTCGGGCTCTGGTTCGGGCATTGTTACGTAATAAGCGGCCGAACAGGCACCGGAGGAAACCGCTACGACCAAATCGTAATGTTTCGGAGAAACCAGGGTATGCAGAGCATGCAGCGCGCCTCCGGCAAATGCCCCTTTCATCCCGCCCCCTTCCACCAGAAGGGCGCGTTTACTTCCTTTTGCTATTGGAATTTTCATGTGATCGATTCAACCTTTGTAGAATCTAGTTCTTCAAAACTTTCTAATTTAGATTTTTTGAATTCGAATGGATAGGTAAGATTGGTGAGACTCGCGATTTCGTGCATGCGTTCGTGTAAAAATTCCTCCGGATTCTCGTTCGGATTCAAATACTTTAATTCTCCGATTCGAATCGATAATTTCGTTCTTCGTAAAAAACCTCGGGGCTGATAGTCTAGGCCTAAACATAAAACCGGAAGAGGGGTTTCTGGTTTTCCCACAATAAAACGAAATGCCCCCGGCTTTCCCCTTCCCATCCTGTAAGGAATTGTGGTTTGTTCGGGAAAGATGACCAACATATTACCATTGTATAATACTTTCCTTGCAAAAAGAAGATCTCTTTTGCTTTTGCGGGGTTCGAGCCGATTGAGAGGGATTCCTCCGCACTTTAAAAAGAAATTAAAAAATATTGGAGCGGCCATAGAGTCTTTCATAATCGCCCAGATATCCCAACGAGCTTTATACAACCCTTTTGCAAGACCGACAGGAATGTCATCGTTTCTTTGGTGCTTTACAAGTACAAGAACGGTTCCTTCTTTCGGAACGTTTTCGAGTCCGCTGACGTCGGTTTTATAAAAAATGCTTCCGTAGATTCTTCCAAACCAACGAAGAATTTTTCGCGCTCGAAGCGAACTGCCCGGATGTGTGCCCGGCTCCGCGTCGCCGGGAACATTTTGTTTTTTAGCGATTCTATTTTGCTTTTCATTCACGCAAGTTTTTTGAGAATTCATACGTACTATCTGAGTCAGAATAAAAGGAAAGGTTACAAAAAAAAGAAATTCTTTTTTTCAATTCAGAAATTTACGTCCCATTTTGTTACAAAAATAATTTGCAATTCCGAGGATGAGTTTATTTTTCGTCGCAAAAAACGCGCACAATCGAAATCGGGGTTCCTATAAGAGTAATATTGGCGTTCTGTCAGGCCGTAATGGCGTACAATTCTCAAAGAGTCTTGAGTCTGATCAAGCCTGTCATGGAAGATTTCAAGAAAAGAAACGCAGGTGTTTTTAAAAATATTCATAGATAAATTTTAAAATATTATAATGTTAGAAATTATATTATATGGAGCGACGGATATCTTTGGATTCAGGAATCGTTCGAGGGGTTTAACCGGTAAAAATCCTATGGATCGCGCTAAGTCGGTTGCGTATTTTTGCATGAAAATGGGTGGGCCGACGTTTATGATACGGACGATGACAAGGAACTTTAAACTCAATTCTGATATTTTCTGGGAAGAATGATAGAAAACCGAAAACTTTCGCTTCGTGCTTAGACGAAGGTTCGGTTTCGAAGATTGTTCATCAATAGAAACATTCGATCTCATATTCGAAAAAAAAGATAAAAAACTCCTCATTGGTAAATCTAAAGGAAAGTCCAGACGTTAGAATCGTCGTAAGAGTCACTCATTCCTACAGAATAGACTATCTAAAAAGTTGCGTTCACGCGTAGGATTTGTGTTCAAATGAACGGTATTCTATTTTATAGGAATCGGTAATAATAACTGGCGCAACCGATTCGGAGTTATTTTGATTCGTTAGGAAAGGTAATCAGAAAATTATTTCGTATCTCGCAAGTTCAATGATTGTTTTTAATTTTTTCAATAAGTGGTTTTGAGGCGAGTTCTTTCAGGTTTTTGGAAAAGGATTTGTGATAAAAGTTCGGTATGGATTGTGATTTTTATGGAAAAAGCCGGTGTGTTTTCTCTATATTTTCTAAGATTAAAATTCGTGAATATTCTTCCGGATATGATTTTAAATGAGAAAATTAGTATATAAATAATAAGGAATTTATATTTCGTAAAACGAAATTTCCTAAAAATTAAACCTGTTTCAAATAAGTTGTTGATCAAAATTCATTTTGACGGTTCAATTAAGTAATTCTTTTCAAATAAAGTCGCCGGATTGTGTCTACGAGGTTAATTTTATTCTGTAAGGATTTTTTTTATTACTCATCTCTACATAATAGAGTGCCCAAAATTCTGCGTCTAAAAACGGGATTTATGCTCAAATGAACGGTATTCTATTTCAATAGGGATCGGTAAAAATAGGAGAAAGTTCTATTACGATTTGAAAATCACGAGATCTTCTGAATCGGAAGAAATGTTTATGACGTCTAAGGATACTCAGGACATCGAAATCGATCTTCTTTTGGAGGCAATTTTTCAAAGATATGGTTATGATTTCAGACAATATTCCGAAGCTCATATACGAAGACGGCTGATGAGCCGACTTGTACTTTCGGGTTTCAATAATATTTCCGAAATGCAGGATCAGGTATTACACGACAAAACTTTTGCCGCGAGGTTGTTGCAGGATTTATCGATCACCGTTACGGAGATGTTTCGTGATCCTGACTTTTACGCGTGTTTGAGAGAAAAGGTCATTCCTGTTTTAAAAACGTATCCATTTGTAAAGATTTGGCATGCGGGTTGTTCTACCGGAGAAGAGGCGTATTCTATGGCGATCGTTCTTAGAGAAGAGGGTTTGTATGATAGGTCGGTTATCTATGCCACCGATTTTAATGAGCGCGCTTTGAATACGGCAAGGGAGGGCATTTTTAGAAATGAGTCAATGAAGGAATACACGATCAATTATCAACTTTCGGGAGGAAAGGGATTCTTTTCGGATTATTATACTTCCGATCAGGAGATGGTAATTATGAATCAAATGCTGAAAAAGAATATCGTATGGGCTAATCATAATTTAGTGACGGATAGTGTTTTTGCGGAAGCTAATCTTGTGTTATGTCGAAATGTTTTGATTTATTTTAAGAGAGATCTGCAGAGCAAAGTGCATCGTCTTTTTTTTGAAAGCCTCGTAAACGGAGGGTTTCTTTGCTTGGGCTCCAAAGAGGGAATCTCTTATGGGGATTTACGGGAGAAATACGATGCGCTAGATTTGAAACAAAAGATATACAAGAAAAAATATTAGATAAGTCATATTATAAAATTCGTATGGAATACGAGGCGATTGTGATAGGAGTTTCCGCTGGGGGAATGAATGCGATGAAAGCGATATTACCGTCTTTACCCGCGGAATACGGAATCCCGCTGGTTCTCGTTCAGCATACCGGTCCCCGTTCCGATGGTACATGGTTTAGGATTCTCGGAGATCTGTGTAATATCAAGATCAAGGAGGCGGAGGAAAAGGAAAAGATCGAATCGGGAACGGTTTACGCGGCCCCGCCTAATTATCATTTATTGATTGAAAAGGATAGGACGTTTTCCCTTTCGATTAGTGAACGAGTGAATTTCTCGAGACCTTCTATAGACGTTTTATTTGAATCCGCTTCCGATGCTTACGGCGATAGGTTGATCGGAGTCGTTTTAACGGGTGCAAATTCGGACGGCGCAAAGGGTTTAAAAAAGATAAAAGAAAACGGCGGCTTGGCGATCGTTCAAGATCCATTATACTCCGAGGTTTCTTTGATGCCAGAATCTGCTATCAGAGCGGGACCGGTGGATTATATACTTTCTTTGGAAAAGATTACGGAACTACTGATAAGATTGGATCAAAATAATCTAAACCGAGGGCATACATGACCATTCGACGAAAACTGATCATCGGGTTTTCCATTATTCTAACGATACTGTTTATCAGCGTTTTGTTCGTTATTGAGATGCTTTCTGATTCGAATGAGAGACTGAAACGAATCGTAAATCTATCCGCAAAAAAAGTAAGTTTGTCTCATGAGATTTTAATCGATGTTTTGGAAGCGTCGCGTCACGAAAAAAATATCATCATAGAAAAAGATCACATTAAGAAGCTTTATTATAAGGATCGGCTTTATAAGGCGGTAGATCTGGCCGATCAAAAGGCGATCGAATTGGAGATGTACATCGACAAGGATGGATCAAAGGCGCTTGATGATTTTAAGTCTTTGTGGGCTACGTACAAGTCCGATGTGGCTCAAATTGTGTTTTTCGCTTTGAAAGGTGACGAGAATAGGGCATTTGAAATTTCCATTCGGAAAGGTCTTATTATACGAGATTCTGTTATAAAGACATTAGACTATCTCGTAAAAAAGAGCGAGAAAGAAATCCAAACGGATAAGCAGGAAAACGAGAAAAGATACTATTTTACGCTTCTTTTTTTAGTTTTGTTTGTTCTGACGAGTTTTCTCATCGAGATTGCAATTTCTTATTGGATTATAAGAACGATTAGTCTGAGAATTCAGTTTATCGCGAAGAAAGCGGAAAGGATCGCCAATCGGGAATTTTCGGATAATCGATTGGTGGACTTCGCAAATGACGAACTCCGAGCCGTGTACGAATCCTTAAGTAGGATTCGCGAAAGTTTCAAGGAAATAACGGATAATGCGAATAACGTAGCTTCCGGAAATTATCTCATAGACTTTGTACCGAAATCGGAGAAGGACGTTTTGGGAAATTCTTTGCGTACGATGACCTCCTCTCTTCGAAAAAAGACCCAAGAAAATGAAAAGCATAATTGGATAACGAGCGGCCAAAATCTTCTCAATGAAAGATTAAGGGGCGATAAGGCGGAGTCGGTTCTTTCAAACGATGTCATCATCTTTTTATCCAATTATTTAAAGGCTAGCGTGGGTGCGATCTATCTTTGCGACGACCAGGAGTATTCCTTATCGATTTTCGGAAGGTATGGTTTTACCTCTACCGATCGTTCTTTTGAAAAGTTTATTTTGAATGAAGGTTTGATCGGTCAGGCGGCAGCTGACCAAAAACAGATTCTTTTGAAGAATGTAGAGGAGGAATCGATTCGTATCTTATCCTCCGTAATCGACACAAAACCGAAAGAAATCCTGATCGTGCCGTTTATGTTCGAAGGGAAAACGGAAGGTGTGATCGAATTAGGGAAGCTTGATTCCTTTTCATCTTCCGAAATCGAATTTGTCAGTGCAGCCGTTCAGAGTATAGGAATCAGTTTCAATTCTTCCAGAGTGAGAAGGCGTGTTCAAGAACTTCTGGAACAAACTCGGATTCAAAGTGAGGAACTTCAGACTCAACAGGAAGAACTAAAACAGATGAACGAGGAATTGGAGGAGCAGACCCAGATTTTAAGGCAACAGCAGGAAGAGTTAAAGGTTTCTAACGAGGAACTGGAAGAACAGACTCGAATTTTAGAAATGAAAAATAAGGAATTGGAATTAGCGAAAAACGATATCGAGCATAAAACGGAACAGCTGGAACTTTCGGGGAAATATAAATCCGAATTTTTGGCGAACATGTCCCACGAATTGCGAACCCCTTTGAACAGCCTATTGATTCTTTCTAAAGACCTTGCAGACAATAAAAAGAAAAATCTGGATAAGGATCAGGTGGAAAGCGCGAACATCATTTATAAAAGCGGTAATGATCTTTTAGTTTTGATAAACGAAGTGCTGGATTTATCCAAAATAGAATCAGGTAAAATGTCGATTAACCTGGAAAAAGTCGAACTCAAGACGTTTATAAAAGATCTTATAAGCGGATTTAAATTCCAAGCAACGGAAAAAAAACTAGATTTGGATCTGATTTATTACGATGATTTGCCGGAAAAGATTCGTACTGATCCCCAACGATTGGATCAAATTTTGAAAAATTTAATCTCAAATGCGTTAAAATTTACGGAACGCGGAAGGATTCAATTGGAAGTCAAAAGACAAAATTCCAATGAAATTCTTTTTTCCGTAATCGATTCCGGAATCGGAATCCCGGAGGAAAAATACTCGGCGATCTTCGAAGCGTTTCAACAGGTGGACGGAAGTACGAGTAGAAAATACGGGGGGACCGGGCTCGGTTTATCGATCTCCAGAGAACTTGCCAGGTTATTGGGAGGAGAAATTCATCTCAAAAGTAAAGTGAACGAAGGCTCCACGTTTTCCTTACTGCTTCCGATCGAGGGGAAAAGGAATGAGACTGCAATTCCAAAAGAAGAAACAAGAGTTGTTACTAACTTCGAAGCCTTTGCAAAGCGAGATCAAAACGAATTCGTAAATTATCATACGTTGAAGGACGATAGAAATGAAATTGCTGAAGGAGACAAAACTCTTTTGATCGTCGAAGACGATTTAAAATTTGCATCGATTCTACTTAAACAAGCCAACGAAAAAGGATTCAAATGTGTTTCCGCAGCGACTGGAGAAGATGGATTGATTTTGGCCCGAAAATACAAACCGCACGCGATTCTTTTGGATCTGGATTTACCTGGAATTAACGGACATACTGTATTGAACGAATTAAAAGCGGATCAGTCGGTTAGACATATTCCCGTTCATATAATTTCTGCAAAGGAATATTCCCTCGAACTTATTCGGGATGGGGCGGTAGAGTATATTAAGAAACCTGTAAATAAGAAACAGTTGGATGAAGCCTTAAATCGCATCGAACATTTTATTAGCAGAAAGATGAAAAATCTTTTGATCATCGAAGACGACGAAAATTCGAGAAATACGACGCGAAAATTGATTGGAAACGATGATGTGAAATGTTTCGAAGCCAGTTCCGGTAAGGAAGCGTTGTTAGTTTATAGCGAGAATCATTTCGATTGTATCGTTTTGGATATTGGTCTTCCCGATATGAGTGGTTTCGATTTGATACGCGAGATGGAAAAGATCAAAGAAAAACAGATTCCTCCGATCGTCATTTATACTGGAAGGGAGCTTACGCAAGAGGAAGACAAGGAACTCCAAGAGTATTCGGAAAGTATCATCATAAAAGGAATCAAATCCGAGGAAAGGCTATTGGACGAAACCGCTTTGTTTCTCCATAGAATGATCAATAATCTTCCCGAATCGAAGCAAAATATTATAAATAGCTTATATGATAAGGATGCTGTTCTGTTTCAAAAGAGAATTATGCTGGTAGACGACGATATGAGAAACGTTTTTGCGTTATCGAAAATACTGAGCGAAAAGGGGATGGACGTCTTAAAAGCTGAAAACGGAAATAACGCTTTGGAAATTCTTTCCAAAAGCGAGAATATCGATATGATTCTTATGGATATTATGATGCCGGAGATGGACGGATACGAGGCGATGAGGAGGATCCGCGCAAATTTAAAGCACAAGGATATTGTTATTATCGCTCTTACGGCGAAGGCAATGAGTGATGATCGACAAAAATGCATCGATGCAGGCGCGAACGATTATATATCCAAGCCAGTCGATGTGGAGCGATTGTTTTCCTTGATGAGGGTTTGGTTAAGCAGATAGCGGGTTGTGTTAAAGATCATGAAATTAAAACCGAAAATATTGATTGTAGACGATAAGCCTGAAAACTTGATCGCTTTGGAAGTCGTACTTCAGGATTTGGACGTAGAACTCGTCAAAGCTCTTAGCGGGAACGATGCTCTGAAGGCGATTTTACATCATGAGTTCGCTTTGGCTTTGTTGGACATACAAATGCCGGAGATGGACGGATACGAACTGGCGGGTATCATAAGGGAAGAAAGTAAAACCGCACATTTACCGTTCATTTTTATTTCCGCGGTTTATACGGACAATCTGAACGTATTTAAGGGTTATGAAAAAGGGGCGTTCAGCTTTATCACAAAACCGTTTCAACCTGAGATTTTAATCAATAAGGTTCAATTCTTTATAGATAAATATATTCAGGATATTACGCTGCTCGAGTTGAACGAAAGCCTCAAGCAGAAAAATTTAGAATTGGAATATTCGAACCGAGAGTTGGATGCTTTTTGTTATTCGGTTTCCCACGATTTAAAAGCTCCTCTGCGTGGAATAAGAGGCTACACAAAGATATTAAAAGAGGATTATAAAGATAAGTTAGACGAAGAGGGAGAAAGGATACTCGGATTAGTCATAGAAAACTCCGTGAAAATGGGTAGTCTAATTGATAGTCTTCTACTTTTATCCAAGTTGGGAAAAAAGGATATGAGGAAAAATCCGATCAATATGAACGAATTGGTGAATAAGATTTTAGAGGAATTTCAGGAGGATTTAAAGAAGGGAAAGTTGGAATTGAAAGTGAAGGATCTTCCCCCTATTATGGGTGACGCGGAGTTGTTAAAACAAGTTTTGATCAATCTCATATCCAATGCGATTAAGTATTCTTCTAAAAAGGAAAATCCGAAAATTGAAATCGGATATTTGGAGAAAGAAAAAGAAATTACGTATTATGTAAAAGACAACGGTGCTGGTTTTAGCATGCAATATGTGAACAAACTCTTTGGAGTATTTCAGAGATTACATGAAAATAGCGAATTCGAGGGAATAGGGATTGGATTAGCGATCGTTCAAAGAATCGTATTACGCCACGGAGGTAGAGTTTGGGCGGAGGGAGAAGTGGATCAGGGAGCCACGTTTTATTTTTCCTTACCGAAATGAGTACATTTTCCTTTTGATTTAGCATTTTGGATCCGAGTATGGAACGTATTGACTCCGTTTGGGTCCGTATCTATCACGCCAACGTATTATCGATTGCTTACGGATTTCAAGTTCTTTGGCTACTCTATAACATGTATAGCCTTTCTCAAGTAAACGAATCTGTCTTCTCTAAGTCCTTGAGTTTCTTTTGGTTTCTCACATTATTGCCTTTTTTATTTCTTACTCATCTCTACATAATAGAGTGTCTAAAATTCTGTATCTAAACGTGGGATTTGTATTCAAAATACTACTCGAACGCAAGAATGGAATGCTATGACAAACTTATTTCGAAAATTAGAATCTTCCTTTAAAAATTCGGGATTTCCCGATTTGACTTAATTTTTGAGAACCGCTATACTTTTGCAAAACTGGCCGCTTATTTTCGAGTATCATTTTCACGCGTCCGAGTAGTAACGGTACTCTATTTTATAGAGATGAGTAAAAACAGAATGTACAACTCCTACGATTGTTTGAGATTTGCATACATACATAAAAATTCTATGAATTTGAAATTCAATTTTTGATAAACTTAGAAATTCTTCTATTTGAACGACCGCCGAAATATCCAGCAGAAAAATGACCTTATCTTGAAAAATTCGCTCATTACTTCTTTCAAAAGTTATTTTGAAGTTACGTTCCGTCTAAAACGTTCCTACATTCTAAGGTTTTGAAACAGATTCTTAATTTTTTGAATGTTTTACTCATTTCTACATAATAGAGTGTCTGAAATTCTACGTTTAACACTGGATTTGCGCTTCAATTACTACTCGGACGCAAGAATAGAATACTATGACAAATTTATTTCTAAAATTAGAATATTGGAATATTCCTTTAAAAATTCGGGATTTCCCGATTTGACTTAATTTTTGAGAACCGCTGTACTTTTGCAAAACCGACCGCTTATTTTCGAGTATCATTTTCACGCGTCCGAGTAGTAACGGCATTCTATTTTATAGAGATCAGTAAAACTCTTTTAGTTTTCTTCATTTGTCATTTGTATATTTTATTTTTATTACTATAGTGTGATTTTTATCCTCATTTTTTTACGTTAGTCGATTTCGATCTAGTCTTTGTATTTATTCCGTTTATTTGAGTTTGTTAAAAGTGATTGGATTTTATCCTTAGGTTTTTTGCGAACTTATTGGACTAATTTTGTGTCACCCAGGGAATGTTTTAGGCGTTTATATATATTATAAAAATTTAATTATTTATTAAGAAATATTTTTTATTTGACAGATATTTATACTTTGAGTGAAGGTTGCGTTATCTGAAATTGCATTACGTTTTATGTAATCAATTTCCGTGTATTCCTTGGCGGACGTTATTTGAGTTTTTTGCGTAAATTTTGGAATTGTGGCGCTACGGTAATGCGTAATTTGACTCTGGCGTTATGTTTTTTCGACTTTGTGAGGCAGGATATATTTATTAAAAAAATGGAATGTGATTTGGAGGTTAATTGTTTTGGCGTAAGCGCGATAAGGCGAAATTCGATTTTATAAAATGATAGGTGTGTCCGAGTTTCTAAAGCCGCACCTTGATAATATCATTATTTTGTAAAATAAAGCGAAGTTAGATAGCTTAGACTGAAAATAAATTAAGCAAGGGTATGATGTTAGGATGAAAAAGGAACAAGAAACTTTGAAAGCAAAGTTTTCAAAATTATATTTATTACAAATGGCTCGAATGGGGATTCGATTTTTTCTACTCGTTTTTGTTTTTTCAACGATGTTGTTTTGTATTCCCGGAAAAAAGACTTCGAACGGTAAAGTTATGCTTCTGGCGTGGTTGGTCGGGGAGATGAATTCGTATAAAGAAGATCAAGTATACCAAAACGCCAAACATTTGACCGGACCTCTGGGTCAAGTCGAGTACCGAGGTTTGGATTTTTTCGATAATGTCGCCTTCAACGGGATCGGAAGATATAATTGGCAGGAAGCCGGAGATGCAACTTTCAATGTTGGAGTAACCCTGGGTGCGATGGCTTGGAGATATAAAAATACCCATGATCCGGATACGCTCGCTCTTATTAATAGATATGTAAATTATTATAAACTAATGCAATCTCTGAATAATGGAGGTTTCGGTCGAAACTTCGTCAATATAGAGGCATACGACCAATTTGTATCTTGTAACAAACATGGAGCAGAGGGTGTTCGTCCTGACAATGCGGCTTGTGGAACTATGAGATATGTCGATTATGTGTTCGAAGATAAATATTATAAATTTAGACATGATTTTTCTTTGGATGCGGTGATCCATTCTCTCGTCGGACTTTACTGGACTTATGTATTTGTAGATGAATTGAAGCCGGATATTGTTCAAATTTGTGAGGGTCTTTTGCGATATTATGAAAATGGGAATTATCGAGTTCGAGATTCTCATAACGTAGAACTTCGATATGGAGATCATCGTTTTGAAATCAATCCGGTGGCTAAAATCAACGAAGCGATATTAAAATACATCGCTCGGGGGCAGATAACGGATTTAGGACCTTGGAGAGACATTATAACTCTTGGTTCCGTTGTCATAGGGTTGGTTGTCCAGTCCGAGGATGCTAATTTTTTTAACCACTACATGCTTCTCAAAGGAGTCGGTGTTTTAGTCCATATGGGTTACCCGTTGCAAAATGGATTAAAAAATTTAATTCATGCGGTAAATGATCAAGGTCATGAACTCGCGGATTCCATGGATATTTATTTTTTTCAGACTTCTAAAATACACGTAAAGGATAAGGGCGGATTTCCACTTTACAATTATCATTGTTTAGTAGATCAAACTTTTTCGGATATATTAGGACTTTTTGATAGAAAGCCTTACAATAAGTGGGAGTTTTCTCCTTATCGAAGATGTGTCGTGAGACAACCTTCCGCTTTAGGATTGAATTCGGATTTCTTAGAGGCTTACTGGTTGTGGTAATTATACAGGAGAACAATCGAGAAAGCTTAGTTCAAAACTTTCTTACTTTGTATTGAAATGTCGTTCAATTCATTATAAGCTCGTTATGATGAATTGAATTGCTACTTAAAATAAATTTATAATGATGAAGGTGGGTTGAAAAATACAATCCCACCTTCGTTGTTTTTATGATCTGCATAAGGCTTCTGAATTTGGAAAAGGAAGCAAAATAAATGGGTGATTAACTTATAGGGCCGGACTTAGTTTATAAGTGATATGGCGAGAGTATATGCAGGAATTTCTACTTTTGGAAAAATTTTTCTAATTTTCTTACGCCGACAAACTCACGTTAATTCTAAGATTTTGGAGCAAGTTTCCTACTCATCACTATATAATAGAATGTTTGAAATTCTGCATTTAAACACGGGATTTACGCTTAAATTAACGGTATTCTATTTTATGGAGATCGGTAGTACAAAAAAATACCCGAAGATGTATTCCTCCGGGTATTTTTATTTTTTTGAAGTAGTCGTTTCGACTTATTTCAAAGGTTTGAATTCTAAGTTAACCACACCACGACTTGCGGATTTTACTTCCAAAGACTTAGTCGCTAAAAAAGAAAAACCTCTGTCTTTTTTATAAACCAATTCCTCTTGAAAGAGAGAATCTTTACCGGGATAAATTACTTCCCATTCGGAACCGTTCGTGTCGGAAGTTCTAACATTCACTTCTTTTGCAGCGGTAAATTCTGTGAGGTCATCCTTGAACTTAGTCGCTTCGTCGGCGCTCAGTCCGGTGAACTTCAGAACGATTGGATTATTTTCCGTTAGGTTGAACCATTCTTCTTTCAACTGAGCGTTTACTTTTTTAGAAACGGAAGTTGCCCATTCGGAAATGGCTTTCTCTCTGGAAACTTTTTGAGTGATGTCGGCTCCTCGACCGTCTGCGCTACCGCTATC
Organism: Leptospira weilii; assembly: GCF_006874765.1. NCBI lineage: Bacteria > Pseudomonadati > Spirochaetota > Leptospiria > Leptospirales > Leptospiraceae > Leptospira > Leptospira weilii. The sequence goes on along the minus strand of NZ_CP040840.1, from coordinate 2,747,307 downwards.
AACGATTTTCCCGTCCCCCCAAAGAAGAACCACTTTGTAAGTACCGGTCGCCGCCGTGTTGTAGATAGTTCTTTCTAAAGCTTTTCCGTTCACGGAATCCAAAGGTTGTTGATCTTCGGTTTCTACAGTTCCAAGAACCAATACCTCTGCTTGAAGGGCTTCCGCAAGGATTTTGATCAAGGGAGAACCTTCTACATTTTCCGCATCCACTTGGGTCTTACTTACTTTTTTAGCGGTAAGAGCGGGATCGATCACTTTGTTTCCGTTCTTTTTCAAAGCTTTGATGATTTCGGCTTCCCCAAAATTGTTCGGACTTGCGGGCGCAACCGGTGCGCCGCCTACTTTTCCGAGGACTAAAACCGCAACTCTTGGATTACCCACATCGGCGAGAAGATTGTCAACCGCTGTGGAGATTTTAGATTCTTCTACTTCGCATCGAACGGTGAGCTTCAACATAGGCTGAGTATCGATTTTACCTTCGGCTTCGTCGATGATATCGTAACTTTTAACGAATGCATCCGTTTTGGAAAGAAGACTCGAACCTAAACTTTCCCCGTCGGAAGCCTTACTTTTGTTACTGATTTCTTCTCCGATCACTTTGCGAACCGCGTTGATTTTCGCGTCCTTCAAAGCTCTTTGTTTTGCGATTTGTTTGTCGCCGTTATAAATGGGGGCTTCTCCGATCACGGTAACTTTGTTACCTTCTTTTTCGTAGAATTCTTTTTTCTTACCGCGGGTGGAGCCGGAAGAACCGCAGTTCACTGCGAACGAAATAACTGCTAAGGCTGAGACGAGCCTGATAGTAAGGAAACGATTCATTTTGTCGTTTTCTCCTTGAAGAATAGGTTTAGGAAATTTTCTTAAACAAAATAGGAAGGAAGTCTTAGATGCTCAACACAAAAATAAATAAAAAATTCTTTCTTTCGATTATTTTTTTTCTCTTATTTCCTTCGATTGCGTGCGCAGAAAAAAGCTTTCGCAAGCATATCTCGGATTCGAAATTCGTTCCTTCCGAAATCGAATTTTACTCCGATATTCTTCCCGGTCTTTCAGGAAAGAACGTGATTCTAATCACAAATCCATCCGGGATCGGCAGAAGTCCCGAAAGAATCCTGAGAGAATTTAAAAAAAATAACGTAAAAATCAAACATCTGATCGGGCTCGAACACGGATTTTTGGGATTGGAAGAAGATTTCAGCAAATCTCCGGTTACGGTAGATGAATTTTTCAATCTTCCGATCTATCATATCTATCGAGTGAAGAATACGGAACTTCCCGCGATTTTGAAAGGCACCGATGCGATCCTTTTTGACGTTCAAGACATGGGAATGAGATGTTATACTTACTTGACGGTTTTAAAAAGAATCATGGATGGAATTCCGGACTCGAAGAATACGAAATTGATCGTTTTGGATCATGTTAATCCAGCTCTTTATTTAAAAGGAAGGGGAGAGATGATCGATAAAAAATTTCTCAACTTTGCGGGAGAATTTCCTTCTCTGTTCTTCGGAGGTCTGACTTTGGGAGAGTCTGCCGCTTATTATAACGCGGAATACTTAGACAATAGGATTCGGTTGGAAATCATATCGCCTAAAAACGCAAAACGTTCTTTCGATTGGGATAAGGAAGGAATTCCTTGGATTACGCCTTCTCCGAATTTGCCGACCGTCGACTCCGCGGTCAATTATCTAGGACTCGTTTTATTGGAAGGAGTGAATGTTTCTGTGGGGAGAGGAACGACGGCCCCTTTCGTATATTTCGGAGCGCCTTGGATGGTCGAGCCTGAAAAATTAGCGGAAGAATTGAATCGAAACTCCGGAGGAGACTATTATTATCAAACCGTATTTTTCAAACCGGTGTTTGGTCCGTATAAAAATGAGATCTGTAGGGGATTACGACTAACGGTTGTGAATCGAAAATACGATCCTCTCAAAATGGTGTTTCAATTGATCGTTGCTTTAAAATCGAATTATAAGGAATTCAAATGGAGATCGTATTCGGATGGAACCTATAACATCGATTTCCTCTGGGGAACGGAATCCTTTCGAAAAGCCATCGACTCCCAAAAAAGCTACGACCAATATTCGAAATATTTAAGTTCCGCCGAAAAAGAATACAATGAGAAGATCAAAAAGTATTATCTCTATTAAGATAAATATCAAGTTCGACGTTCTTTTAAGGACGGTTGCGTTTTGTATTCTATTCTCATTTTTGAATGTTTCCATCCTTGCGCAAAATTCGGATTGGAAGGAATATTCACTCAGAGAATTGATAGGACGGCTTAAGTATTACACGTACGCGAAGGTCGCGCAAAGTTTAAAAAAAGAATACGCGATCGATCAAGAGCAGGTGTGGGAAGGCGGAGTTTGTACGATTCCCGTTCCTCCGCTTCCCGGGCCTTTTTTCTGCGGGCTTTTAAAACAGCAAGTTCCGTCCGAATCGCAAAAGTCTCCTGAAGCGATATCCTCTTCTTCAATTTCCGAAAAACTCCCCGAATCCGCCCCCGAAACTCTTTCTCGCGGACTCAATCCGAGTTTGAAAGTATATAAGAATATTCAATTGTACTCAGGAACCACGATTTCCGGAAAAAACGTGGTGAAAATCGATTCGGAAGAAAATCCGGGAGAATTCTTGCGTGCATTTTATCTAAACAACGGGCAACTCAGTCATTACGAGTTTCAAGACAGAATTCTCATTTTTGACTGGTCGGGCTCCAAATTGAACGCGATCTTGGAAGTGAAAACCGATCCGATACGCAGACCGCTCGGCGGAAGAGAAATTTTGTTTCCATGAAACAAATTGCTTCCGGTTTTTTGAGGATGATGGATCATCAGGGGATCGATCCTGTTCGGTATGTCTGGGTCACCGCGACGTACGATTCTGATTTTTCTGAAAAACAAGACGCTCATATTCAAGAAAATTCTGATATTCTAAATTATTTGGATAAAAAGATTCGATTGGAGTTTACCGGAAAGATCCGCTGCGTTTCCTGCGGAAGAATCACTAAAAAAAGTTTCAATCAGGGAAATTGTTTCACTTGTTTTCAAACTCTTGCGGAAAACGATCTTTGTATCTTAAGACCGGATACTTGTCATTTTCATCTCGGGACCTGCAGAGAGCCGGATTGGGGAGAATCTCACTGTTTTATTTCCCATACGGTGTACCTCGCGAACAGTTCCGCGATTAAGGTCGGAATCACGAAAGAGAATCCGGTATCGAATCGATGGGTGGATCAGGGGGCCGTTCAAGGAATTCCACTTGTGGAAGTAGTTTCGAGAAGGGACGCCGGGATTATAGAAAAAGAACTTTCCAAGGTTTTGTCCGATCGAACCACTTGGCAAAAAATGGTGGCAAGTGATCCGGAGCCGATTGATCTTATCGAACGGAAAAAAGAATTCATCCAAAAAATCGAAGAGCTTGATTTCGATCTGGATTATAAGATTTCTACCCAAGAAACTCCGACTAATATCCGTTATCCGATTCGGTCTTATCCGCAAAAAATACAGTCACTCGCGCCTGAAAAAAATCCGCTCATCGAAGACGTTCTCACCGGAATCAAAGGGCAATATCTTTTATTTCAATCCGGAGTCATCAATATCCGAGCTTATGGCGGTTACGAGACCGTTTTGAGTGCGGAGTGAATCATCGTTTGTAAAGTCTCGAGCATCTCGTTTCTCAGGAATTGAAATGCGAGAACTCCTGCAAAATGGACGATTGATTCCCGAAAAATATCGGTCTTTGATCCTTATTATTCCAAAAAACTTCTCGACTTGCGGGAAGATCCAATCAGGAATTTTTGACAAAATTTCCCTTTTATATTTTAATATATTATAAAATAATAAAAAAATCGTCTTTCTGGAAATTTTCGAAGAGTGATGATTCTATACCGGAAGAGTTGTTCGGAAATTGATTCATCTTTTGAAAGTATAGATTCAAAAACGTATTTCCAATTACGTGATTTTCGAATTGAATGAAAAACGGGAAGGCTCTTTGAAGGAGTCGAATGTGAGCTTGGCTAAGCGGGGAGTGGAGTCTTTCGATTTTTAGTTTCCTAAAAATGTCCAAGATGTTTTTGCAAAACTTGTGGAATCAAAGGTCGGGATTTTAGTCGGCTTGGAAAACGCAAGAACTCAGGCTACGACGGCAAGGGCTTTAAAAAATGCGATGGAACTGATACGATACGATTTTTTTAGTTTTTAGAAACGATTTCGAGAATTATTTTTTTGTGACCAGCGCGGATCATTTTAAAAAGAAGTAACTTAAAATTCTGCTATGAATCTTTCGTTCTTTCAAAAATAAATGTTTTCGATGAAAAGTTTTTTTTTGAAAATATTTTTACTTTCTACCTTCTTTTTGTTTTCCGCATGCGACGCCATTATCGATTCTGCAGTGCCTATCGAATTGGATCTACAGATCGGAAAGTCGTTTTTAGAAAACGCAAAAGACGCGAAAGACGGAATGCGTATTCTAAAGGACGTTGCTCTTGAAAAATACGTTAAGTCCGTTGCGGACCGAATTCTAAAATCGGATCAGATCAAATACAAGAAAGAATTTCCCTATAAGATCTCTATCTTGGACGACGATGATACGATCAATGCGGTTTGCACTCCCGGCGGTTATATCTTTGTTTACACAGGGTTATTGAAACTCATCCAGAATGAGGCGACATTAGCGGCAATCCTCGCGCATGAAATTGCGCACGCGGAAAAAAGGCATTCTGTAAAACAAATCATCAGTTCTTTAGGGATTTATTTTACGATCTATATCGGCCTGACAATTTTTCTGGGATCGGACGCGGCGAATTTGATCAATTTGGGCTCTAGAATCGGCGGGGAAATCCTTACCTTGGCAAATAGTCGTTCCGCGGAAGAGGAGGCGGACACAATGAGTTTTGAATATTTGAAATCCACGAAATACTATCCGGGAGCTTTGGAATCATTTTTTATACTCATCGAAAAAAAGGAAAAAGAAAAAGGCGGGATTAACCCGGACAAACGGATCATAAAATTTTTATCCACACATCCTTTAAACGACGAAAGAATTGCGGAAAACGCAAAAAGACTCAAAAGTATCGGAAATCCGAAAGCGACTCGGGAAAATTTATATACGGAACGTTATCAAGTCGCCATGAAGCGCGCGTTCGGAGAGGAGGACTGACAAACTCGCTTACACGAATTCAAGACCTGTTCTAAAATCGGATTTGCACTTTCCTATTTTCTTTCGAAATCGGACGGATCGTTTTTTGCAGTTATAAATAACGTAAGTTCGGCGGTTGAAAATGAGAAAGCGATTATTATGTTGCGATCCGTAGAGAAGCCCTTCAAATTAAGAAAACTTTTGGGATAATAAGAATCAAAAACTGATATTTTTCAAGTGTTCCGACAAGAATGATACTTTTTACTTGCAAAAAGTATGATTTTTTGATAGAGAAAAATCTCCCGAGCCTTTACGCCCCCACCCAAAAATTAGGGGAAACTCAGGCACAACGCTCCCTAAACTCAAATCTCGCTCCCGAAGGGTCGCGAGATAGGTCGCTCTGCGGGGCGTAAGTTTCAGAGAGGATTTGTCGTAATTCCGACAGATTTATCTTTGGATCCGAGTATTTGGTGAGGTTGGTTATGTTAGAGAGCAGCACTTTAGTTTCTTATTCCCCCAAACTTTTTTATGACCCTGCTCGCGTTAGGTAGGATCGAAATTCAAGAGTATTTCGCATAACGTTTATTTCACCGTATGGAATGGGAGACGAAACTGCTTACTGACGAAATGTTTGCGAAAATCAAAGAAATTCAAATGGTTCGGTATAAGCCGCTCTAAAAACTTCTTGCAATCGGTTCGATTTTCCCTAAAGTCTTTTCATCTATGCGTTTGGAACAAAAACTGAAAAGATGGGTGGAGGCGGGGCTTATCGCTTCGGAACAATCGGATGCGATTCGAAATTTTGAAGCGACCCGAAAGACTCCTTATCTCTATTATTCGTTTATCATTTTAGGTGTGATTGTCATCGGTATCGGTGTCATCGCAATCCTTGCCGCCAATTGGGAAGAGATTCATGATTTCGTAAAGTTAGGCGCGGGTCTTGTCACACTCTTGTTGGCCGCGGGATTTGCGTTTTGGAAACGGGAAAATCCTAATTTGCTAACTGTTTTTATCGTCCTCAATTCGATTTTAATTCTAGGGATGATCGGACTTGTATCGCAAGTCTATAACTTGGAAGGGAAGTATTACGAGGCGGCAAAACTTTGGTGTATTCTTACTTTTTTATTTTTGATCGCGACCGATTCCAAAACATTCCTCCATCTTTGGTCGATCGGATTTCAGATTTATATAACGGGTTGGATCATTGAACAAATCGAACACGGAGGAAGGGAGAATTGGGGGTATTATTGGAATACCTATTTTTATTATTCTGCTATAGGTTTTACGGGAATTTGGTTGGCTGCGGAAAAATTCACTTTAGAGTCGAGAAGAGCTACGTTGTTTTTTTGGGCCGTATTGTTTTTGATCGTAGGGACTTTTTTCCGGGGATTTTTCCAGGATTGGACTGAAATTTATTACGACCCTTCGGAAAATCTAGGGTATTTCGGTTATAGGACGGATTTCCCTTGGCTGATGGTAGGACTTAGATTGTTTGTTTTGGCTCCATTCTTTTACCTTCTGTTCTACAATATGGAAATTTCCTCCAATCAGAAGAAATCTTTGAGTGTAAGTTTATTTTTACTATTCTTATTGTATTTTCCGCATCCGTTTCGGTACGTATTGGCCGAGTCGATCGGATCACATATTTGGAATTACTTTGTGAGGTTGTTGCCTTCTTTTTTGTTTATTCTTTTTTGGCTCGGAATCGCGTCCTCGTTTCGAGATCACAAAAAAATATTCGATCTTTCTTTGGCGATTGTGGGAATTCGATTCTTATATTTTTATTTCGATCTGCTAGGAACTTTGACTTATACAGGGTTCGGGCTTATCGTTTCCGGGTTGCTTATCATAGGACTTACGATCGGATACTTGAAATATAAATCCAAAGTGAGAATTTTATTGGGAGGTGAAGAGTGAAACTTCTCAAACTGATTCTTCCGGCCGCATTGATCCTTCCGATCGTGTTCTTCGGTTGGGAGATTGTAACTCTCGAATATTCGAAGAGTTCTGGAAAAGAACTGATTCTTCCCATTACCGGATACGATCCGAGAGATCTTCTTTCGGGACATTATCTGCGTTATGACATCTTGTATCAAACTGATTCTATCTGCCAAAATCCGGATTCCTATAGAAAATCCGAATCGGATCAACGACATTGTGTTTGTTATCCTCATTCCGGAAAGATAAAAGAAGGGGAAGGGGCTTTTATAAGTGATTGTAGTCCGGATATGCTGAAGGATAGAGGAGTTTGTAGGTTGCATTTACGCGGAACCTGCCGATATGGAAGATTCAAAATCGGTAATGAACGTTTTTATGTGAACGAAGAAAAAGCGATGGAATATGAAACTCGACTACGAAAAGAGAAGGTGCATATTCGTTTAAAAGTCGATTCCGAAGGAAAGGCGATTACGGATTCTCTGATTTGGGAGGACGGATCTTCGCTGTGACCTCGTTTAAGCTACAGAAGTCGTTTTCTCCAAAACCGGCATTCATTCCCGCGTCGTAAATTGCGGGAAGATTTTGACAAAGAGGAAGGTTCGTCTTGTTTTTTTTCGCGAGATTTATCGCGTGATAGACGTCTTTTCTCATATTTTTCAAAGAAAAATGAGTTTCATAGTTTCCCGAAAATACGAAGGGAAACTTAAACTCGGCGATCCCTGATTTTGCGGCGGATTCAAGAAGAATGTTTTTTAGAGTTTCCGGTTCCAGTCCTGAATTTTTTGCGAGTTCAAAACCTTCCATATAAATTTGAAAAATTCCCGCTTGAATCATATTGAGAGCGAATTTGGCCTTTTGGCCGCTTCCTAAACCGCCGCAATATTCCGTATTCTTTCCGCAGAGCTCGAAGAAGAATTGAATATCCGCAATTTCCTTCTTTTCGGCTCCGACCATAAAAAGGATTTGTCCGTCTCTCGCAGCGTTTTTAGAACCCGTCATCGGAGAATCGTAAAAGCGAATCTGTTTTGCCGAACATAGTTCCGCGAGTCTGAAAGTCATGGAAAGGGAAGTGGTTCCGCAGTCTAGAATGATCGGAGGTTTTGTCTCTAAAAGTCCGGATGTGATCGCTTCTTTTTCGACGACCGTGTCTTCGGTAAGACATAATACGACCAGATCCGCGTTTTTAGCCGCTTCCATGGGAGAATCGAAGATTTGAACGTTATCGCTTATTAAATCGGCGATTTTGAACTTGTTTCTTGCGTAGAGTCTTAGAGTTTGGTCTGCTTTTGCAAGATTGCATGCTATGCCTCTGCCCATAATTCCGGTCCCGATGATGGATATAGTATGTTTCTTCATTGATATATAATATAAAATTAATTTGTAATATTAAAAAGCGCTTAAAGCGGCTCGGATAAAACTTGTGACCGGGGCTTGTTCTCTCGTGTCTTCGAGTCCTTCCCTAAGTTCGCGAAGTACGATTTGAGCGTCCGTTAGAACGGTGTTTACGTTTTTATGAACGTCGTCGTTGTTGATGAGTCGACCCAAACTTCCGTCGCCCGTATTTATCTTAGTCGTAATATCCGCGATATTTGAGAATGTCTTACGAATATCGCCTCTGTTTTCGGAAATCAGCTCCGACAAACTCACGAGGGGATCTTGTAAAACGCGGCCTTTGAGAGTTCCTGGGGCCTTGTAGTCGATCATGGTAACGGGTGTGGACCTGGTTTTCAGCCGTTCCGATTCGGGGTCCATGGTTCCGGGATCGATGGAAATTACGCGCCCGGTCAAAAGGCTTTCGTTTTTGATAATGATATCGTAGTTATCGTAGAGCTGGATTTTCTCTCTGAGAAGCATCGTGATTTCGACTCTGGTTCCGATTCCGGTTTCCCCGGTTGAAACCTCGGTTCCGTTTTCGTCGATTTGTATGAGACGAATCGCGGAGATGTAACCGAAAGGAACGCCCTGTACTGTCACCTTATTGCCGATTTTGATTCCTTCCGCATTTCGGAAGGTTACTTTCATAAATTCCCCTTTCTTTTTTACGGGCCCCCCTTCGGTGATGATCGTAAAATAACCGACCACGGCGACGGCTACTGTAAAAATGACTCCGACGAGCAAATAACGCAGCGAACTCATATTAGATTCTCCTCATATAATTGCGATTTTACTATTTACTTTCCAGGATCATCGGACCGGTCGTTTTTCCCTGAATGAATTGTTGGATCAGTTCGTTGTCCGAATTCTGGAGTTCTTCCGGCGTTCCCGTAAATACGATTTTCCCTTTATAAACAAAGCTTATACGATCCGCGATCATATAAGCGCTGGACATGTCGTGTGTCACTACGACTTGCGCGGCTCCGGTTTCTTTTTGAATTTTGAGAACTAATTCGTTGATCACATTGGACATAACGGGATCCAATCCAGAAGTGGGTTCGTCGTAAAGGATGATTTCTGGATTAGTCGTGATTGCCCTTGCGATCCCCACTCTTTTTTTCATGCCACCGGAGATATCATTCGGAAAATTGTCCTTAGCGATCACCATATCCACTAATTTCAATTTTTGCATTACAATTTCCTGAATCTTTTCTTTCGAGGCCAATTTGTGTTCTCTCAGAGGAAGTGCCACGTTGTCGAACACGGTCAGCCAGTTGATGAGTGCGCCGGATTGAAACAAAACCCCCATCCTCGCCCTAAGTTTCTTTTTAACGTTGAGACTGACTCGGGAAATACTCTCCCCGAAAATAAAACAATCTCCCGCGTCGGGTTCCAAAAGTCCGGTGATATGTTTGAGAGTGACTGATTTCCCCGTTCCGGAAGGTCCAAGTATTACGAGTGTTTCTCCTTTTTTTACATGAAGGTTCATACCGGAGAGGATCTTTCTTTTTCCGAAAGATTTATGTACATTTTTGAGTTCGATTGCAAATTGTTCCATTTTTCAATCTCTGTAAAGTAAGGCGGTGATCATATAGCCCGTAAAAATCACCATCAAAAACGAAGTTACTACGGATTCTCTCGTGGCGCGGCCGACTCCGATTGCTCCGCCGGAGGTTCTAAGACCGTGGGAACAAGAGATGGCGGAAACGATGACTCCGAATATAAAACCTTTTAGAATTCCCACATACAAATCTTTTAAGCCCGGAATAGAAGCGACTCTGTCGAATACATCTCGGAAATAAGTGAAATAATCGATTCCAAGCTGGAAATAACCCACGATCGCCCCGCCTAATATTCCTAAAACGGTGGAATAAACGCATAAAACAGGAACCATGATGGAAAAACCTAAAATTCTCGGAAAAATTAGATAACGTACTGGATCGATGGACATAACTTCGAGAGCGTCTATTTCTTCGGAAATTTTCATCGTTCCGATCTCCGCCGCCATCGCAGAGCCGATTGAGGCCGCCAGAATCAAGGCGGTCATAAACGGGGACATTTCTCTCGTAAGAGTGATCGTCATCAAAAGACCGATCTGACCTTCGGCTCCGAAGTCCTTTAATCCAAGTCCTGTATTAAGCGACATGATCATTCCGGTAAAAATGGCGACGATCGAAACCACGGAGATACTTCCGACTCCCGTAATGTACATCTGATCCAGGATTTCTTTTCTTTTGAAAAAACCGTACGGTAAGTTTAGAATACTCTCATATACCAAAAGAATCGTAAAACCGCTCGCGTAGAAGAATTCGGTGAGTTTTTCTTTGATAGGTTCGGTCATATTTTGATAAACCAGAGGAGTTGTAGATTCCGGCTCGTTTCGATTCTTTCATAGCCGATGAGACCGTAAAGGAATTTCCAGGAAGTTTTTTCGGGGGTTAGCGAAAGTTCCAAAACAAAAGGAATACTCGCGTGGAACTCGGTTGATGTCCATCTCTGAGTGTACATTCTCATCAAAACGGAAACTCTTTTTTCTCCGTTCGAGAGTTTTTGATATTCCAGAATGGACCAGAGAGGATCCCAGATTCGATCTACTACCTCGGATTTTATCGGAAATAAGGACAACACATTCCAAATTACGTTTCCTTCTCTGTCTTTCTGGTATTTAAAAATGGGCCAGAGCTTCAGATAATTTTCGTCCCGATCCCATTGAACGTATTTTCTTTTGGAATTGAAATAGAACGGAATCAGAAACGTATCGTCGGATCGGATATGGTATGTATCCGTCTGAAGATGAAAGTAGAACGGAGTGATGAATGTAGTTTGTTTGGACGCGAATCTATAGTGTCCGAAAAAAGGAAAGAGGATCAGTTTTCCATAATCCTCATCCTGATTGGTTCCGTATTGAAACAAGAAGAATAACGCGTTGAAATCTTTTTCTCCCGTTCGCCTATCGTACCCGTAACCGATAAACGAACCGAGAAGAGGAAGGATCAAAAATCCTCTGGATTTCATGTTTCCCGCTTCCGAATCCTTAAATCCGAATAACGGAAAGAAAAGTTTGTAATGAACGGGTTCTCTTTTATCCTGAAACGTGGTTCCCCACTGAAAGATCGGCCACAGAAGAGAAAATCTTTCATATTTACCCCGGTGTACTTTTTTGGAATACAAAGGAAAAATTCTAAATTCTTCTCTGGTTTCGGAAGACGCATATAGGAACAAAGGCCAAAGAACGGATGTCGCTTCGTAGTCTTTGTACTTCCAATTTGTGTAAAGCGGAAATAAAACAAAACTCAATTCGGAATAGCCGATCTTGTTTCTTAACTTTCCCGCAAAGGGAAAAAAGCCGAAGTATTTTTCTCTGGCGGTATCACCCCAACCCCAGAATAGAAGAGGAGTCAAAACGTCCGAATCCTCTCCCACGTCCTCGTGTAACATGGAAGTTCCCGAAAACAGGAAAAGAAAAGTCCAAACCTTCCAATATTTTGTTTCTTCACTATAATAGATCGGATAGAGAACGGTTTGAAATCGATAGGCGGATTTTTCTTCTTTGTAACTTGAGTAGAACGGACGAAAAATCACCTCGGATTCACCGGCTCTGATTTCTTTTTGATAAAGGAACCAGAACTGATCGTATGACGATTTAAATTCACCGACAGGTTTGGAAGGGTATTCTGAAAATATGTTTCCAGAGTAAGTGATGAGAATTACGATGCAAAAAATTCTAAATTTTTTCCAGAATTTTGAAATGAATCCATTCTTTTTGGGGAATTTTTCTTGGCTAAGATCGCGGTTTTTTTTGGTGGTAGTTCTACGGAACACAGTATTTCGATTCGAACGGGTTGTTTTATTTGTAGGA
>NZ_CP040840.1:2657500-2725000 GCF_006874765.1 Leptospira weilii | reverse complement strand
GAGCGTAATTTTCGATATAGTCGAGAATCAACTCGTCCGGATTTGATTTCAATTTCCGAAAAATGTCAATCAGCGGTTTGAATATATCGGATCCAATACCTTTTTTGGGAGATAAGGCAGCGATAACTGCACCACTACCTAGAAAAGGTTCGTGATAGGTTTTTATTTTTTTAGGAAAATAGGAAATAATAGTATTCGCATATTTTTGCTTGTTTCCAATCCATTTCAAAAGCTGTCCTTTTAGCGGATTTTTAACCAATTGCGATTCTATTGGAAAAAGAAACGACATGATTGTATCGTCAGAATACCTTAAATATGGAGTTTACTAGAAATCTATCCCAAAACCGGAATTTACTACGAGAGTGTTCCAAAAATAAAATCCATTTGAAAGTTCATAAACGCTCTCAAGGGACGGTTTTTGTATGAACTCCAACGGTTTATTACGAACTTATCGAACGATGAAAGCCGATTTCTCATAAGGTTTTAGGATAGACTTTATATTAAATGATTTGAAAAGGCTCTTTATCCTTTTTTGTTTTTTTCGTTTTCGATCCTTCGATTTATTTCGAATTTTGCCTGTTGAAACTTCTATTTATAAGTTTTGTTAAAATGTTTTAGGAACCAAGCTCGTGGTAGAAACTCCAACAAAAAATCATTTCCGTTTCAAAAATAACATTCAATTTTTTTGATCCGTATTTCCTAAAACCGATTTCAAAATCGAACGGAAATTCGTCAAATTGAGAGGTAAAACGATTTCCGCTTTTTTACCGGAAATTTTCTCAAATTCTTTGATAAATTTTTGACCGATCCTAAGTTTAACTGCTTCCTGTCCGCCTTTTGTGTTGATCGACTGGGCGAGTAGTTCGATTCCTTTTGCGGTAGCCACTGCGATCGCTTCCACCTCTTTGGCTACGCCTTCGGCTTCGTTGATTCTTTTTTGTTTTTCGCCTTCGGACTTGTTGATGGCTTCTTCTTTAAAACCCAGAGATCGGTTGATTTTCGCGTCCCTATCCCCTTCCGAAAGAGAGATCTGTGCCTTTTTTGTGATCTGCGCTTTTTTCTCTTTTTCCATCGCTTCTAAGATGGACTTAGGAGGAGTGATGTTTACGATTTCGTATCGATTGACCTTGATTCCCCAAGATTCGGCGGCTAAGTCTAAAACTTCCAGAATCTTACTGTTAATCGCGTCTCTGGTTTCAAACGTAACATCCAAATCCATCGTTCCTATGATAGCGCGCATCGTAGTTTGGGCGAGTTGAGAAGCCGCAAACTGATAGTCGTTGATTCCATAACTCGCTTTGTAGGGATCCAGGACTTTGAGATAAAGGATTCCATCCATGTCCACTTGCACGTTATCTTTCGTAATACAAGTCTGGGGAGGAACGTCCGTTGCTTGTTCTTTCAGCGTATGATAGTACGCGTCCTTTTCAAGGAAAGGCCAAAGAAGATGAAGACCCGCGTGTAAGGTTCTGCTGTATTTTCCGAGTCTTTCCACTACGATACAATCCTGGGCGGAAACGATTCGAATCGAACGATAGAGTTTGTATGCGAAGTAAATTCCGAACAGAGTCCAGAATATCATTACGAATGTGCTTTGAAACGTTTCCATCTTATTGACCTTCCTTCTCTTTCGGCGTTTTGATTTCAGGCAATTTTCCGGTTACTTTGGAAAGACCTTCGAACACTCCCGCGATATTGGCAAGCTCCGCGGGAAGAATCGTGGTTTTAGAAACGCTTAGGATTTCTCCAAAACCCGTGAGATAGTCTTCGGTAATTTGGAGATTAACAGCTTCTCCTCCGCCTTCTCTGGAAATGGATTCTGCGATCATTTGGATTCCTTTTGCTTTCGCGGCGGCAATCAGTTCTATCTCCAAAGCCTTACCGTCGGCTTCGTTGATCTTTTTCATCTTTTCCCCTTCGGAGATATTGATCGCTTCTTCTCTTTCTCCCACAGAACGATTGATCCTAGAAAGTTTTTCACCTTCCGAAATCGTGATCTCCGCTCTTTTAACTCGCTCCGCTTTTACTTGTTCTTCCATCTCGTGAAGAATTTCCTTAGGAGGAGAAATATTTTTGATTTCGTATCTTGTGACTTTGATTCCCCAGGGATCGGTGGCCTCATCCAAAGCGCGCACAACGTTGTAATTGATATCGTCCCTTTCCGCAAATGTCTGATCAAGGATCAGTTTACCGATTTCGGAACGAAGGGTCGTCTGCGCGAGTTGTTGAGTAGCGAGCATGAAGTTTTCAATCGCATAAGAAGCCTTGTAGGCATCGACTACTTTCAGATAAAGAATTCCGTCCACCGAAATGGAAACGTTGTCCTTTGTGATACACATCTGAGGGGGAATGTCGATCGCGATCTCTTTCAGATTCTGTCTGTATTTGACGATTTCGATGACGGGCCATAAAAAATGAAACCCGGCTTCCAAAGCGCCGTTGAATACTCCCACGCGTTCCACGACGAAACAATACTGTTGCGGAACGATGATGAATGTCTTACGAATCAGATAGATCAACGCTATGAAGAATAACGTGAATATAAACCCTGCAGACATAAAATCTCCTTTTCTATTTTAAAATCAGACTTATTCTTCCGGAAGTTCCAAAGGTTCCACGAGAAATGTGAGATTGTCTCGACTTACAATTCTTGCTTTACTTCCTTTCGGAATTCTGGCTTTTTTGGAAATCGCGTCCCACTCTACGCCTTGAAAAAGAATCCTTCCGCCTTTTCTTTCTACAAGAACGTCTTTGACTACGGAAACCAGTTTTCCGATCTGATCGTTTTCCGGAATGGAACGTTCTGTCTGAGCCGGAAAGATTTTTCGAATCGCCGTGCTTCCGACGTAAATCAGAAGAATGGAGAGAGAGGCCCAAAGTCCTAGTTGCCAACCGAGGGAAATATCGAAAAAATACACGGCAATCCCGGTGATAATTCCGGAGGTTCCTAAAAAAGCGATAAAGGTTCCAGGAATAAAAAATTCAGCGAGAATGAGTAAGACGCCGCCGCCGCCGATCCAAATCGTAACCGTTAGATTGGAAAGAAAATCAGGCATGAAAAACGCATTCTCCCGGAGTGGAACAGATTCGTAAATTTTTTTCAGAATTCAATCCGTTTTTTCTATTTTAAAAAAAAGGGAAAGAAAACGAATTATCCAGGAGAAAGGTATGAAAAAAAAACTTCTATTCTCACTTATAACGGCGATTCTGTTTCTGCAATTTCTACCTATACGTCCTCCCGAAGGAACGAATCGAAACGAAATCCAAACTTCCGATGAAGTCAAAAAAATATTGAGGAAATCCTGTTACGATTGTCATTCCGATCTGACCGAATGGCCTTGGTATTCGAAAATTTTTCCCGTCAATGTGTATCTTTACAATCACGTAAAGGAAGGAAAAGTTGAGCTCAATTTTTCGGAATGGAATTCCCTAAGTAAAAAAGAAAAGTCGACGAAAGGCGATTCGATTTTGGAAACTTTGGAAGAAAAAGAAATGCCTCCCGGAAATTATATTCTTTTGCATCCGTCCGCAAAAGTTACTCGAGAAGAATTGCAAGTCTTGAAGAACTGGGTTCGGGATTTGGAAGAAGAGTATCGGAAAGAATAATTAAAAATAATTTGGCAAAGATCGTAATGACTGGAAAAGAAAAAAAACTCTGGGGCGGAAGATTTCAGGAAAAAACCTCTTCGATTCTGGAACGAATCGGGGAATCCGTATCCTTCGATCATAAACTTTATAAAGAAGATATCCAAGGAAGTATCGCGCACGCGAGAATGTTGAAACAAATCGGCATCTTAAGCGGAAACGAATTGTCGAAGATCGAAACCTCTCTCTCGCAAATCAAAACCGAATTGGAGGAAGGACGGTTGGAATTCAAACCGGAGCTCGAAGACATTCATATGCATATCGAGTCCCGTTTGACCGAACTCATAGGGGAAACCGGAAAAAAATTACATACCGCAAGATCTAGAAACGATCAAGTGACTCAAGACGTACGGCTGTATATCTTAGGTCGAGGAAAAGAAATTCTCAAATCCATCGTAAGTCTAAGATCTTCTTTGTATGAAAAAGCGAAACGGAGCGTGGATGTAATCATACCCGGATACACACATCTTCAAGTCGCACAACCGATCCGCGCCTCTCAGTATTTGCTTTCTTGGTTTTGGGCCTTGGAAAGGGATCAGGAATTCTTTCGTTTTGCTTTAAAAGCCTCGGATGAATTGGCTCTCGGTGGCGGAGCGATGGCGGGAGTCAATTATCCGACCGACAGGGAATTCTTAAAAAAAGAATTAGGACTTTCTAAAGTGTCTCCGAATTCTATGGACGGAGTTTCGAGTCGTGATCATATTCTGGAATTCTTATTTGCTTGTACTCAGTTGATGATCCATGCTTCTCGAATTTGCGAGGACATCATACTTTATTCTTCCCAAGAGTTTGGAATTCTGCGTCTGCCGGATTCGCTTACGACTGGATCGTCCATCATGCCTCAAAAAAAGAATCCGGATATCGCGGAACTCATTCGAGGAAAAGCGGGAAGGGTGATCGGAAATTTAAATCATCTTCTCGTGATGTTAAAAGGTTTGCCTTCGACTTACAACCGCGATCTTCAAGAAGACAAGTTAGCTCTCTTTGATTCGATCGAAACTGTGGAAATCAGTTTGGAAGGGATCCGGGAAATGATCGAAGGTTGGGTCTGGGTTCCGGAAAGAGCGGAATCTTCCTTAAAAAACGGATTTGCGACGGCGACGGATTTAGCGGATTTTCTCGTTTACGAAAAGAAAGTTCCGTTTCGAACCGCTCATGAACTCGTGGGGACGCTTGTGGGAGTTTGTGTGGAGAAAAAAAAGACCTTGTTTGATTTGCCCGAACCAGATCGAGTTTCGATTTCGGAACATTTTGTGGGAAAAGAATACGAAAATGCTGTTTCTCTTTCTCTTTCCGCGGACAAAAAAATCTCTTACGGAGGAACTTCCAAAAAAAGACAGGAAGAACAATTAAAAATTGCGCTGGAATCTTTGAGGGAAGCTGAAACATTGTTTTTATGAGAATCATTTCTGGAATTTTAACGTTTGTTTGTTTTTTAGCGTGTAATCGGAATCCGTTTGCGCAGACCAGATACCAACCGGAAGTTTATACGCCGTCTGCCGTCGTAGTTCCAAGACAGGATACATCCGCGGTCTCATTGCCCGAAAAATCCGCGATCTATGCGATCTTCTTAACTACTCAAGGAACTATGACCGTTGAGTTATTCGACCAAGACGCCCCTAAAACGGTTCAGAACTTTATCGATCTGGCGCAAGGCGAGAAGGAATTTCTAACCAGAAACGGACAAAAGGTGAAAAAACCTTTTTACGATGGTTTGACCTTTCATAGGGTGATCGAAAATTTTATGATCCAGGGTGGTTGTCCGAATGGGGACGGAACTGGCGGTCCCGGATATCGTTTCGATGACGAGATCAACGGAAAAGCTCTCGGTCTTGATCAAATAAAAGCCGGGGAAGCTCCCTATTATCAATATCAACTTCAAAAGGCCGTGGCTAACGAGCTTCAGATAAAAAACAATGAAGAAGCGGAATCAAAAAGAGAATTGATCGAAAAGGCATTTGAAGACGCCAAGAAATTATCGGTTCTTGAAATTCTTTTTAGAATCGGATACAAATACAATGAAATTCTAAAGTCTCATAAGGCGCTTAAGGGTTCTATTGCAATGGCGAATGCGGGACCGAATACAAACGGCTCCCAATTTTTTATCAACCAAGTGGACACACCTCATCTGGACGGTCTTCACACCGTTTTCGGCCAATTGGTATCCGGTGCGGACGTCGTGGACAAGATTGTAAAGGCGGGAAACTCCAAAACTTCGATCAAAAAAATTCTCATCGTAGATAAAAGAACGGCGGCTACGGCGGTGCAATGACATTCACACCGGATAAAACCCAGGCAAAGAACTATCTTGCAGTGATTCAAGAACTGGCAAGTTATTCTTCCGGTTCTACCAGCACGAGTCGTATTTTAGAGCGATTGTCCGTGCTCCCGGTGCACGATCAAGAATCCAGAGCCTCGATTTTGGAAACTAGCGAAGGGAAAAATCTTCCGGATCGTTTAGTCGAGATCATAAAACTCTTTCGGATTATCCATTCCAAACGTCAGGAAATATATTCCTTTTACGAAACCGCGATTTCAAAATACGGGATAATCAACACTTTAACCGCAAAAAAAAAACCGACGGACGACGAGGCGCGTATCAAGCAGATTCTCACGGATTATATTCTAAAAATTGAATCTTTTTTCGAAAAAAACGACATAGGGGACGAAGCGCTCATTAAGGAAATCAATCGATTCCTAAATGAACTCGAATCTCTGAATTTATTAAACGAAGACAATCTTACCGCATTGATCCTTTCCTCAAAGGCGATTTCTCTCATACAACCTCCGATGGAAAAGTTGGTCTCTTGTTACCAAGACTACGATAAGATAGAGGTTATTCTCAAACGATTGATTCGAATCGCGGAGATGATCATAGAGGATGCCAAGACCCCGCGCTGATCTAAAAATCCTTATTTTTTCGCTGGTTTTGAGGGAATTTGCCGAAAATAAACCAGAATGATTCGGATTCTTCTCGCAATTTTACTGACTCCTTCGTTTCTCCTTGCGTTTCCAAAACGGGATGCACGGGGTTCGATTTCGGAAAATTATCTCAAACAACAGGGAATCATCACGTTGGATTTGAAAAAAATTCATTATCGTGAGAACGATAAAATTCCGGTAAAGATGTCCATCACGAATACCGGAAACGAGGTGATAAGAATCTTTCCTTCCGGAAGAGGTCTGGAATCGTATCGAGTTGTAGTTCGGGACGAGAATGGGAATCAGATTCCGGAAAGGGACGAGGAAAAAAGGATCGATCCCGTGTTAAAACGAAAAAACACGATCGAATCCCTGGAAGGAAAAGAGATCAAAGAAATCATTCTACACAAAGACGAAGTGTTCTCTAAAGAAATCGACTTGAATTCTCGTTTTGATTTGGAGCCGGGAAAGAAGTATTTTGTGACCGCGTATTTTCATCCGAATATACAGGAAATGCCCGCGCTTTTTATTCGTTCTCGCAACCAACCTTATTTCTTTTACGAAGAAAAACACGGCGAACCGGTCCTCTTGTCCATTCCCGAAAAAGATCCGACTGCGGATGGGCTTGAACCGGAAGAGGTGATTCATTTATTTTTGGGTTCCGAAAAGAAAAAAAATTGGGCACATCATTTCAAGTGGATTTATTTTCCAGAATATATACAGGCCTACGATCAATACTCGGAAGAATACAATCGTGCGGAAGAATCCGAAAGAGATTTTCTGCTGGAGAATTTTAAACGATATCTTACCGAATCCAGAGCTGGGATTCTTCATTCTTACAGAATTTTGAACACGGAATCTGTTTCTCCCGGTTTGGCGAGAGTCACGGTTTTTGTAGAGAGAAAGTTGAACCGCTTGCGTTCCAAATACGAATATATTTACACTCTCAGAAGGGTACCCGACGAACAGGGAGCTTTCTGGAAAGTGTCTAACTTAGTAGCGAAGGTAAAGAAATGACGGAGATTCTATCGCAGGATGAGATTGACGCGCTACTAAGCGCCATCAGTTCCGGTGAAGTAAGCGAATCGGATTATACTTCCGTTTCTGAACAAAAAAAGGTAAAGATCTACGACTTCAAACGTCCTGATAAATTTTCAAAGGACCAAATTCGTACGTTGCAAATGATGCACGAAACCTTTGCTCGTCTGGCGACTACGGGTCTTTCGGCACAGCTCAGAGCGCTCGTATCCGTTCACGTCGCCTCCGTGGATCAGTTGACTTATGAGGAATTCATTCGTTCGATTCCGAATCCGACTACTCTTGCCGTAATCAATATGGATCCTTTGAGAGGCTCCGCGATTTTAGAGATCGATCCTTCGATTTCTTTTACAATCATCGATCGTCTGTTTGGCGGTAAGGGAGAACAGGCAAAAATTTCTAGAGAACTTTCTGAGATAGAGATGAGCGTGATGGAAGGGATTATCGTTCGAATTCTCGGGAACATGAGGGAATCTTGGTCTACTGTAATCGATTTAAGGCCGAGACTCGGGAATATAGAAACGAATCCTCAGTTTGCACAGGTGGTTCCGCCGAACGACATGGTGGTTTTGATCACTCTCGAAACCAAAATCGGAGAAGTGGAAGGGATGACGAATCTTTGTATTCCCTATATCACGATCGAACCGATCATCAATAAGTTATCCGCGCAATATTGGTATTCGTCCATTCGAAAAGGGGAATTGGATGAGAACCGCGCCGTAATTCAAGAGCGACTGGACCAGGTTGCAATTCCTCTGATCGCAGAAGTAGGATCCGTGGACGTTTCCATCAACGATTTTATGAATCTTTCCGTCGGTGATGTTGTGAAACTGGAAAATACTTCCACGAGATCCGAGATGATCGTAAAAGTTGGGGAAAGAAAAAAATTCAAATGCCTTCCTGGAAGAGTGGGGAGCCGACTTGCGATTCAAATTGGAGACAGGGTGGAAGATATTCCGGACGAACTTCTGGGTTCCACACGTTCTGAACAGGAATATTAGAATCTTAACTTAAAATTTGCTTTTGAACTTGTACCAAAAGAATAGGCGAGAGCTCAACAGAAATCCAGCTGGTTTTAGGAAGATTGTTTGTATAATAAATGAAATACCCAGACTGAATCGGATGCTGCTTGTTCGCCGTATAAGATCTTTCGAAATGCAGATAAAAAAATTTTAGAGATGAATTTCAATAAAAAAGGCGGTCAGAAACCGCCTTTGGAATCGGTCAATGTGATCACAACACGAATTGAGGAAAGCGTTGTGTCGAGTTTAAAAAACCGTAACTTCCGAGTGAAATTATTTTTTCCACTGAATACATTCGCCGGGGCATTCATCCATTTCTTTTTGAACGATTTTCCAGTCTTCCTCGGGGATCGGAGCTTGATTTACCATTTCTCCTCCGATATGAGTTTCCGAAGTGTCATTGTCATCCATTTGAAAATATTTCGGAAGATTGTCTGCACATTGATTGCAGGACGTGCAGTTGTCCTTATCTACATACGCAATTTTAGTCGGCATAGGCTTCGATTCTCCTGGGTCGGTTCTCCCGGTCGCTTAAAAACAGGTCTCAAGATCAATTTTCTAACCATTTGTTAGACAGCAAGTCCTTTTCTAGGGTTCTTGCACGACTAAAGATGGTCGGTTTGGAACAAGCGAAAGCAACTTAGTGAAGGCAAAAATAGAGAAAACTGTGGACTTGAAATAAATTTTATGCTATTTTGCCCGGAAAGAATTTAAATGGGAGACCAGAATGTTTCGAAAAGGTTCATACCTCGTATTGATTGTCTTATTCGCTATTGATTGTGGAAAGTCCAAAAAGGAAGACCTACAAGGCGGAGTTTTTACTTTTATCAAAGGAAGCGTAAAGCTTTCAGATAAAACCGGAAAAGAAAAGAAAGTAGGGCTTTCGGAATTTATCCTTCCGGAAGATAAGATTGAAACGACAAAAGATTCGTACACGGATATTCAACTCATGGATGGGGTGATCATTCGCGTAAAAGAGAACACAAGTCTTACCTTGAATAGGATTTATGTGGATTCTAAAAATGCGGAGATATATTCGGATATTAACCTCAATAAAGGAAAGATATTTTCTAAAGTCGGCACAAAACTCACCAAATCTTCCGGATTCAAAATCACTACGCCTACTTCGACTGCGGCGGTTCGCGGAACCGACTTTCAAGTCGAAGTGGAGGGAAACCAAACCGAAACTCTCGTTTCCGAAGGGTCCGTGGAAGTTGTAGATAACGATAATCCGGATCTGAATAACATAGCCGATGCAGGCGGGAAAATTGTTTCCGACGGTAAAAGTCAGAAGGAAGAAAAACTTTCCGAAGACGAGTTGAAAGAATTGCAAGAAGACGCAGCCACCGTTCAGTCCATTACGGAAGAGCAAAGACAAAGAATTGAAGAGATCCTAAAAGACTTTAAAGAAAACAAGGAGAGAATTCTTCAAGGTTTGGAGGAACAAAAACAAAGGAACCAAGAACTCATCAATGCTACGAAAGAGGAAAATCGTAGAATGATCGACGAAGTCAAAGAATCCGGAAAGGCTGAAAAGGAAGCCATCAAAAGCGCCGCTGATGAAGAAAGAAAAAACATCAAGTCCGGTATTGACAAGGATAGGGAAGCCCTAGAAAATTCTAGAAAATCTCTCAAAGATCAGGTCAAACCTCAGTAAAAAAGGTAATCAGACAAGCTTTTCACCCCGGTTTCGTTATTTGTTAAGCGAAGTCGGGGTTTTTCACACTATATCTTAAACTCGTCTTTAAATTAATTTGCATGTCTGGTTGTGTGTCTTTACCGGAGGGTTTAAAGAAAAAGCCCGTTCCGGAGATTTTCGATATCCTGCTTTCTTAGAAAAAGCGGAATCGAATGCGATTGATAAGCAAAAATTCATGGAAAAGGCGAAAACAATTTCGAATGGATTTCGACCGTTAAATAAAAAACAAGACATCGGTTTTCAAGCGTCGGTCTTTTTTGAATTTGGCACTTGAGAAACAAATCCGGATATGGATTCTTTTTTACGCTTTAAATTTCAAACGATTTCCTCTTTACCGTTTTACAAAACTTCCTGAACTCTGTTTTTTATAAAACGGTTTTATTTGTTTCGAGAATCGTTTCTCAGCTTAAAAAATAAAATGATCGAAGTGAATAGGAACGTGAAAATGTTAGCAAGGATGATCGGGAAGTCTTGTTTGAGACAACCGTAGATAAACCAGAGAGCCACACCCGTAACCAACACGATGTACATGTTTCTGGAAATATCTTTTGTATCTCCACCCATGACGATACGGATGAGCTGAGGCAAAAAGGAAACCGTCGTGAGAAGGGAAGCGATATAACCTAAAAACGTAATAGAGTCCATGTCGGATTAAATTCGATTAACTCTTATTATATTCTCGGGTGACGACGGTTTTGATTCCGCCTCTAGGATTGTAATCTCCGATCACTTTTAAGTATTTCGGATCGATGGCCGCGACCAGGTCCTCCATGATTTTATTCACTAAAAATTCGTGAAAAATACCGACGTTTCTATAACTTAGAATGTATTCTTTGAAGGACTTGAGTTCTATACAACGGCCGGTGGGAATATAAGAAATGAAAATCACTCCGAAATCGGGGAGTCCGGTTTTCGGGCAAACCGCCGTAAATTCTGGAACTGTAAAATCGATTGTATAATCCTTTCCTTCGTAAACATTGGTGAAAGATTCGATTTCGGGAGTTTTCAGAGAAGGGATGTGATCTTGTCTTCCATCGTAAGTCTCTGGATGATTCGTTTCCATGAATAGTTCCTTGATGACCAGATTTTTCGATCTCTTCTCCGCGAAAATTCTTTTTCCCGAATTGGAATCCGTATCAAAGTCCCAAAGAGGGGTGGAATGGAAGTCCGGAAGAAAATTGCCGTGGTTGATTTCGGTGGGCAATATGCTCACTTGATAGCATCCAGAATTCGAAGATTAGGTGCTTATACGGAAATTCTTTCTAACGAAGAACCTCTTTCCAATTATCAAAAATACGCGGGTATTATTCTTTCTGGAGGACCGGAAAGCGTTTACGAGCCCGATTCTCCAACGATTACGACTCGAATTTTCGAACTCGGAATTCCAGTTTTAGGGATTTGTTACGGTCATCAGCTGATTATGAAACTTCTCGGCGGAGTCGTAAAACGTTCCGGAACCGGAGAATACGGCCCTACTTCTTTACAAATTCATGATTCCAACGGAAATTTTCTTTTGAAGAATTTTGTAGGAGGGGAACGGGTTTGGATGAATCACGCCGACGAAGTCGTAAAACTTCCGGAAGGTTTTTCTAGAATTGCTTCTTCGAAAGATTGCGGTTACGCGGTTGTGGAGAATTCTTCCAAAAAGATTTTCGGAATCCAATTTCATGCGGAAGTAAGTCATAGCGAAAAGGGTTCTCTTCTTCTTGATAATTTTATTCAAATTTGCGGAGCTTCCAAAACCTGGGGAATCGATCAGTTCTTAAAAAAAAAGATCAAAGAAATTCAAGAAACCGTAAAACCGGAGCAAAAGATTTTTATGCTCGTTTCGGGTGGGGTGGATTCTACCGTTTCCTACCTTCTTCTGTGTAAAGCTCTCGGTGCGGAAAAAGTTCTCGGATTTTTAGTCGATACAGGTTTTATGAGAAAGGGGGAAGTTCTTCATCTTCAAGAAAAACTCGCTCTCCGGGATATCCACCTAACGGTAAGAGACGAATCGGATCTTTTTTATGAAAGTTTAAAAGGGAAATCCGATCCCGAAGAAAAAAGAAAAATCGTCGGAAACTTATTTCTGGAAGCTAGGGATCGCGCTGTAAAGGATTTAGATCTGGAGCACGGGGATTGGCTTCTCGGTCAGGGAACTATCTATCCGGACACGATCGAATCCGGTGGGACGAAACATTCTCATACGATCAAAACGCATCATAATCGAGTCGAAGCAATTCAAAAACTGATCGAAGAGGGAAAGATCATTGAACCGATCCGAGATCTTTATAAGGACGAGGTCAGAGATCTGGGAGTTATTCTTGGGTTGGAACCGGAATGGGTAGGTCGTCATCCGTTTCCGGGGCCTGGGCTTGTGGTGCGCATGCTAGCGGTTGAAAAAGAAGGAACAAGTGAGGACCAGAATGCGGTGGATTCTTATCTTGCGACTCAGGAAGGATTGTCCGGCAAAATCCTTCCCATTGCCAGCGTAGGCGTTAAAGGAGATCGAAGATCCTATGCAAACTGTGTAGTGTTAAGCGACATCGGAGCGAATTGGAAAACTTTGGATCGGGTAGCCACACATCTTTCCAATCAGTTTTCCTTTATCAATCGTGTGGTTCTTTTGCCTTTCGAGACCAACGTCAAAAAATTGAACTTTCAATTTACTGGAATGCAGTTGGATAAAAGTTGCTCCGATTTGCTTCGGGAAGCGGATTATGCGGTTGAGTCCGCGATTCGCAGGGCCGGTCTTTACGATAAGATTTGGCAGATGCCCGTCGTTCTTTTGCCCATCGGAGAAAGGAAGAATGAAAAGAGTATCGTTCTTCGTCCGGTTGAATCTCAGGAGGCGATGACGGCTAACTTCTTTCCGATGGAACGTTTTCTGTTGCAGGAAATCAAAAACGTAGTTTCCAAGATTGGCGGGATTCGTTATGTGTTTTTCGATCTTACGAACAAACCTCCCGGAACAATCGAATGGGAGTGACAAATTAAGATTTGATTGTGAGCGGTTTTGTGTCTAGGTTCTTTGTTTTTACAATCGATCATTCAAGATTTTTTCTAAAAAATTGGATTGAGTGGTTCCATATTTCAGACGTAAGACGGAGATTGTAGAATGAACTTTTACTTTTCTTTCGAAATCAAAAATTCCTTTCCAAGATACTCAAAGACGAGTTGATTTTCTCTTTGAAAAATGCTCTTAGAAAAATCCAAAAGGAGTTCGCTGGAAAAAGAGCCCAGTTCTCCGAGAAGCGCCGGATGAGCTAAGGACTCTCGAAAGATTATTAGATTTTCAGGCTGAAAGGGAACGGCCAAGCCGGGAGAATAAAATAGTTTCTCGTTTTCTAATTTGCGAAAGATAAAAATCGTAGTCGCAGGTTGAATAAAATTCCATTCTCCATTACAGACTGCAAGATAAGGAAACTCGGGATGCTCTCCTGTGTCGTTCTTACGAATTCTTGAAATGAAAAAATCCAAAAACTCAGGATCTTTCAACTCCGAAAAATCATGATAGAGTTTTCCTCTTCCGTCCAGTTGATAAAAATAGGTTCTTCTTTGTCTCATAAGAACCTGCCCCGATCGGGAGCAGCCGATCTATTTGATAATAGTAAAACTAAGTTCCGGGACACGTTGTAAAGACTTTTCTATTGACACTGATCTTTCTCTTAAAATCATACCTTATAACGGCGTCGTGGCCAAGTGGTAAGGCATGGCTCTGCAAAAGCTTGATCCCCGGTTCGAATCCGGGCGACGCCTATGTAGTAGTGGATAGTGGATAGTGGATAGTGGATAGTGGATAGTGGATAGTGGATAGTGGATAGTGGATAGTGGATAGTGGATAGTGGATAGTGGATAGTGGATAGTGGATAGTGGATAGTGGATAGTGGATAGTGGATAGTGGATAGTGGATAGTGGATAGTGGATAGTGGATAGTGGATAGTGGATAGTGGATAGTGGATAGTGGATAGTGGATAGTGGATAGTGGATAGTGGATAGTGGATAGTGGATAGTGGATAGTGGATAGTGGATAGTGGATAGTGGATAGTGGATAGTGGATAGTGGATAGATGTTTTTTTGTAAAAGTAAGAACTTCCGAATTACAGAAAAACTTCCTGACATCTGACTCCTATTCACTGATTCCTAAAACGCCTGGATGGTGGAATGGTAGACACCCAGGACTTAAAATCCTGTGAGAGCAATCTCGTGCGAGTTCGAGTCTCGCTCCAGGTACCAATTTCTTTTTCTCATTCGCAATTATGTTTAACGGAATTGTTCTGGAAAACGGAATCAAATTGAGAAATGTTTCAATTCAAAAAACGAATAGGAGTTTATTTTGGATTATAAAAAAGAATGGGAAAAAATTGTAAACACTCACGATTTTCGAAATGCTCTGGTAGATCATTTTTCTTATCTTGCAGAATCTGAAGAGTCCAAACAATTATTGAGAGAATGGATGGATCAAGTAAAAGAAGTTACAATCTGGGATAAGGATTTAAATCTTAAGTTTTCAGATGGTAAACATTTTGCGGCTTCCCCTCCGGCGACTAAGTTATCTAAATATAAGAATTGGCCGGAGTCATATCAGAAATTGTTAATTCGTCATGAGTTTTTAAGAGAATATGGAAGTAATTTTTGTTTAGGTGGAACCGATATTTTTGATCCGGAAGATTGGGATTGGAGCAGTATAAGAGAAGAATTGATCGAAGAGTGTGGAACCGATTTAGAAGGTTGGAGCCAAATAAAAAACGGACGAAAAATATTATCTCCGATCGTAATGTATGGAAACGTTTGGCTCTATCATCCAGTGAAGAAGAATTCTAACAACGAACCTTGCTTATACTTTTTTTCACATGAGCTCTGCGATTGGCCGGAGAATCCGGTGGATTTGAGTGTCGGAACTTTGGCATTGCAATTACTAACTGGAAAAAGAAGCGGAGATAACGGTAATCTATATTAGAATTTATTAATGAATGATTTAATTAACGTGAATTCGGTATAACAAATACGAAAGTGAGCCAGTCCACTATGAAATCTGCGAGTGATTCGCTCAGATTTTCTTACACTGAACTCACGTTAAATTAACTTCGTCCAATTTCGATGTAGAATTTTTATATTTTATGGAAAGTAGACTCATTGAGTCAGAGGAATCACCGTATCGCAAATCTTTCCAAAATACAATTTTGGAAAATCGATTTTTTCCCCTTTTCTAAAACCCGAATATCCGATTTTAAAATCGCGAAAGAAAACCCCTTCCGGAAACGCGTTCGGAGTCGTCTCCAAAAGAAAATTTGAAATGAGAATCGGATTTTTTCCTTTTCGTAAATCGACTTGAATCGTTCCTAAATCGGTTTCTCCGTGCGCCCAATAGAGCTGATCTTGGTCGAAAGAATCCCTGGAAACGACGGTAATCGTGGCCGATTTAGGGGCGTTTACGGAATTTTCCGGAATATAAATTGTAAAGCTAAACGGGGTTTTTCTCGGATAAGGAGGATCGTGATAGCGATGCGTTAGACATCCTTCCACTTGAAAGGGAAGGGACGCTTGTTGAACGTTTAGTGCCGAAGGAAGAAACTTAGTGGAAGACTCGGAATTTTGTCGAATATTCGATTGTGGCGACGAAGTCGGATCTTTCTCGAAAGACGTCGTACTCGGGTCTAAAGGAGAGTGGACTTCATCTGAAACGATTTCGTACTTTAGAATATTCTTTTGTACTTCTCGTGTAAGAGCGAGATCGGAAGATCTGACTCTTCGGTTGTAAACTTCTAAAGGTTCTAAATTGA
This sequence comes from Leptospira weilii, assembly GCF_006874765.1. Classification (NCBI taxonomy): domain Bacteria; kingdom Pseudomonadati; phylum Spirochaetota; class Leptospiria; order Leptospirales; family Leptospiraceae; genus Leptospira; species Leptospira weilii. Next base: position 2,708,909 of record NZ_CP040840.1, on the reverse strand, counting down.
GTTTCAAAATCCAGAAAAGCCAGTAAAGTAAAATCGGAATTGCAATTGCGCAGAATGTTTTAAGAAATCGAGTGTAATTTTCTAAACAGTGACAAGTTGTTTTTTTAAAGAAAAAACCTTTCCGGATCTTTTTTGGGTATTGTTTCGGCAATAAGTTCGTTCTTTCGTTGATTTGAGGTTTGGGGATAAGTTCTAATTTTCCTCCTAGAAAAATCCCGCAGAACGCGAAAAAAGGAAGGACTACTTCGTCGTCCAAAAGATAACACTGAAAAAAACCGGCCGGAAACAAGCTCAAAATTCCGATCGTAAGAATCGGAATTCCGGTTAAAGAGTTGAAATCGTTTTGAAAAAAGAAATCGAACAGCTTTCCCCAAAAAAGGATAAAAAGAATTCCGGCTATAATTCCTCCGGTAACTAAAAAGTGAAGAAGATCGTTGTGAGCGTGTCCCCTCGGAGTGATATAGAGTTCGTACCAGAGCTGTTCCTCTTTTTCGATCATTTTGGAGGATTCTGTCCAGTGGAATTCTTTGTAGTTTCCGCCTCCGATTCCCGCAAACCAATGTTTCCGGATCAAGGGAATGGTGTTTTTATAAATATAATATCTTTGATTCTCCGTATTATGAACTTCGAATATTTGAGAAACGGATCTTTGGATGAGCCAGCTGTTTTTAAATAAATAACCTGCAGACAAAAGTAATCCTAAGAAGAAAATTCCCGCCAAGATTTTTGCCTTGGTGGAAACATGAAAAGGATTTTTTCGAATCGAAAACGTTCCTTTTAAAAGGAGCAGTAAGAGAACTACAAACATTCCCAACCAAATCGATCGACTCTGGTTGAAGAAAAGTATGATAAATCCTGCAAGTACCAAAAGCGTTTTTAAAACGAAAACGAGATTTTTCTTTTTTTTTGTGGATTGAAACCAATCCACAAAAAGTCCGGGTAAGAATAAACCTAAAAGTCCCCCAAACGTTAGGTGTGTATTCATCATTCCGATGGGGAGATAAAGTTTGATCGGACCTATATTTCCGGAAAAATGTTGAAGCCTATCTCCGGGAGCGTATTTGAATCCGTTTGCGACGAACTTGCCGATCCGGACTTCCGAAAATAGGCTGATACAACCGAGCAAAATAACAATCGAAGCGGACGCGAACAGAAATCTCCTTAAGATCGTTTGATTTTTTTCCTGAGAGGCTATGAGGAAGGACGCGGGAAATAGAAGTAACATCCAAAAATCCCCGAACTCGGATTGTTTCAGAAATTTCTTTAAAAAAGAGGAATAGTTTTCCGCGTGAAACAAAGAAGACAAGAAGAGAAGGATATAAATTCCGAAAAAGGTTAAAAACGGGTTTTGAACTCGCTTCCAGATTTTTCTAGATTCTTCGTCTAAAAAAAACAAGGGAAAGCCGGTTACGATCGTGAGTCCTCCGAAAAATTGAGACACACTCACAGATTGGGGAAAGCTGAGGAAGAATAAACCGAGAGAAAATAAGGATATGATTTTGAGTTTTTTGAGGAACCTTTCTTTCAATTTATTCTTCTCCTAAGTTCTTAAAAATTCCCTTAAAAAACCAATGACAGAGAAAGAATTCATTCTACCATTAGAAAAAAGAACAGATTCCAGGAATCAATCGAATCAATGGGAAAATCAATTCCAGTCAAGAAAAAGAAGACGTCGGAAAAACAGGGAACACTCCCGAAGTCCACTTCGATCGAAAAAAAACTCTCAGTTGCAATCATCACTTACAACGAAGAAAGAAACATAAGAGACTGTATCGAGTCTTGTCTGAACGTAGCGGATGAAATCGTAATTCTCGACTCGATCAGTACAGACAAAACCGAAAAGATTTCTAAGTCTTTTCCTTCCGTAAGATTTTATAAACAAAGATTCAAGGGTCATGTCGAACAAAAAAATGACGTGATCTCTCTTTGCAAATACGAGTGGATTCTTTCTTTAGATGCGGATGAAAGGATTTCTCCCGAACTTGAGAATTCCATTCTTACGTTTAAACGAAAACCCGACGACGATATTAACGGTTTTCAAGTTTCCCGTCTAACCTATCATCTGGGAAGATTTATCCGTTATTCCGGTTGGTATCCTCAGTATCGTTACCGTATTTTTCGGAAAGGAAAAGCTGTTTGGATGGGAGAGAATCCGCACGATACCATCAGCATCGAAGGAAACGGAAGTAAGATTCACGGTGATATCATTCATTATAGTTTTCGGGATCTAACGCACCAAGTGAATACGATCAATCAATTCTCTTCGATTGTCGCTTATACGAGGCAGAGAAAGGGAAGGAGATTTTCATTTTTCAGAACCATCTACAAGCCTTTCTCTAAATTTATGGAGACTTATTTTTTCAAGTTCGGATTTTTGGACGGCTTTCCGGGTTGGGTGATTGCGGTCTCTTCGGCGTATTCCACATTTCTAAAGGACGCAAAACAGTACGAATTGGAGAAAAAAATGATAGAGCGTCCTTCCAACGTGAAAGAAGGCTATGGGCGTTAGGTCTTTTTTCGGAAAAATCGTTTCTTTTTTTAAAGGAAAAAAAACAAAAAAAGATTCGGGCGAGGAGGCTCTTCCGGTCCGTGAAAGTTTCGGCTATAAAAGAGAATTGGCCGAACTCCGGGAAAAAGCGGATCGTTTTTTTGTGACTCGAAAAAAAAACGGCGGATTGATTCATCAAACAAAATATTATAAAATCCTAAAGAACGGCCCTAAACTTTTTAGATTGGAAGGGAAGGAAAAATCCGGAAGAGAATATTCCCTTGTTGTCTCGACCGGAAATTTTTTAAGCCAACAGGGAGATAAAATTTCCGGTGTCGTTTTCATTCCGGAAGCAGAGTTAAACCGAATTCTTTCCTACGAACATTCCAATCTTAAAAGTGTATTTTCCAGATTTCAACCCGAAGGAATCGAAGAAGACTTGAAAGTTTTATACGGAGGCCCGAATTTTTCTCAGGAAAGTTGGAAAGATTTTTACAATTGGGAGCCGTTTTGGAAACAACAGATTTTTGTGCGTTTAAAGCCGAGTGTTCTTTGTATTCTCCTCGTGTATATGGGAACCGAGTTCGAACAGTTTTTTCAGTCTAACTCTACAAAACGGCTGAGGAATATCATTTCGGACGAACTCTATTTTTTAAATGTGAGTGGAAATCAAAAAGAGAATTCTCCGTATACAGAAAATCTTTCCCTTCAGGATTTCGAAAAAGCGAAGGTGGAATTTTTTCAAGTGATCGAACAGATTCGAAAAAAAAGAGGAACAAACTAGAATGGATATGAAAGAAATTGCTCTCGGTCAAATCCGGGATTCCATCGCCACCAAGCAGAAATGTATCGATTCGATTTTGGGTGATATCGTCAAAGCGGGGGAAATGGTTGCCAAGGTTTTACAAAGCGGCAACACGGTGTATCTTTGTGGAAATGGAGGTTCTTCTTGCGACGCTTCCCATATCGCCGCGGAACTCGTAGTAAGATATAAATCCGGAAACGAAAGAAAAGCGTTACCCGCGCTTTCCCTTTCCGGAGACTCTGCGGTATTGACGGCTTGTTCGAACGACTACGGCTACGAGGAAGTTTTCGCTAGGCAGATTGAGGCTTTCGGTAGAAAGGGAGATCTTCTCATCGGACTTTCTACGAGCGGAAATTCGAGGAATGTTTTGTTGGCTTTGGAAAAAGCGAAGACCAGAGGAGTCAAAACCATATCCTTGTTAGGCGGAGACGGAGGTCGGATAAAAAATCTTTCCGATCTTGACGTGATTGTTCCGAGCAAAGTGACCGCTAGAATTCAGGAGTCTCATATTTTAATCGGACATATCCTTTGTAGTATCGTGGAATATAATCTTTTCAAGATGGAATGATCGTTTTTTCGTGGGTTCTCCTGTAGTCGAAATCACGGGTCTCAAGGTTTCCGCGCCCGGTCATTCTATCCTGAAAGGAATCGATTTCACTCTTCGTTCCGGAGAAGTGCATTGTATCGTGGGAGAGTCGGGAAGCGGCAAATCTACGTTTGCGTCTTGCCTTTTAGGAATGACGGACAGGGAGCTTTTTCAGAGATTCGATCGGTTTTCACTTTTAGGTCAGGATGTTCGATATCTTACGGAAAGAGAATGGCGGGTTTTTCGGGGAAAGAGGATCGCTTTGGTTCCTCAAAATCCGATTTGGGGTTTTCATCCTTATCGTAAAACTGGTTCTCAGATTTTAGAAGCATTTTCTATTTCCAATCGAGAAATTGCGAAAAAAAAGAAAATTCTTCCTCTATTAGAATCTATTCATATAGCGGAGCCGGAAAAAGTATTCGATTCTCTGCCGGGTCAACTTTCGGGAGGGGAAAGACAGAGGATTCTGATTCTATTAGCCGTTTATTCCGGTGCTCAGATTGTGGTCGCGGACGAACCGACTGCGGCTTTGGATTCGATCAGCGAGGCGGAAGTCCTCAGACTTCTCATGAAATTTAGAAAGGAAAAGGGACTTTCTCTCATTTTTATTACGCACGAAATCTCTATCGTCAGGGCTTTGGCCGATACTATAAGTATCCTCTATCGGGGAAATTGGGCCGAAATTTTTACGAGGTCCAACGAAGGCGAATTGATTCCAAACTCAGAGTATGGAAAAAAACTGTTTGAACAAGGAAGTTGATCTAAGATAGTCGGGTGCGAATGATGGGTTATGCGCTTCTCCTAACACTGATTCTATTTTCCTCTCCGCTTTTTTCACAAAAGTCGCCGTTTATCCTGGAGGACGCGGACCCTTCTTCCTTTCCCTCCGTTCAACTTTTCATTCGAGATAAAAAACAGTTTCCACTTGAAAGAGAGAATTTTCTCATTCGAGAATCCAGAGGATCGGAAACCCGAACGGTACTGCAACAGAAAGTTCTTCGTAAAGAAGGAAGCAGATCCGTTCATTCCGTTTTTTTAGTCCAGTCGGGAACATCTCTCGAAGAGAATAATTTCAACACAAAATTTTTACAAAAAGCGGTTCAGTCTTCCGGAGAGGAAGATCATTTCAGTTTTATCTTTTTTTCGGACGACTTGCTTGTGGTTGAAAAGGATTTGGACAGGCAGACTGCTCTTTCCAAAGCTAGAGTTCCGGGTTCGCTCAGTAATCGTAATACGGGAACCAACCTGGATCTTGTATTCCAAAAAGTGAATTCGATTTTGACGAGGGATTCTTATCTTTCTCTACTTGTTTCCGACAATGACTATAAATTGCCTCCGGGACTCAGACAAGGTTTGTCCACATCCGGCCTTCCGATTCATGTGATCGGTAGACGCAACTTCTCCAACCTTGAACTCGTTCGGATTTATGGGGGAGAATTTTACGAGATAAATTCTACGGATTTTCTTTCTAAGTTTTTAACCGACCTGGAATATTTTCACAAATATCCCGCGGAGGTTCGGTACGATTCTCCCTTTCGAAACGATTTTTGGAAAGTAGAAGGAGATTTCATTCGAGGAGACTGGCAATCTTCCCAAGGCGGAAAATTTACTTACATATACAAACCCGGAATCGCAAAGCAGTTTGGATTCATTTTTCTAAGTCCTGAAATATTTCTTCCTACGATGGGCTTTTTACTCATTCTCACTTTGATCGCATTGCTCCTTTTATTTCGGAAAGAAAGAGACGCGGACGAGCCGTTAGGAGAGGCGGAGAAAAGGTTTCATGCAAGAGGAGAGGAAAGAGAAGTCTATCAGAGAATGTACGGAGATCAGTTTCTTTTTTCTCCGTATGCAGATTCGGAAGGAATTTCTGTTTCTCGTTCTCTTCCAGTGAACGAGTCTGAGTTTGAAACTGCGGAAACCTACGATCTTGCGACTCTGATTCAAAAAGAAGGCAAATCTCCTGGTAAACAAGTTCCGATTCGTAAGCCCGAGACCACTCTCGGAAATGGAGAGCTTTCTGATGTTATGGTTTCCGATCCGGGGGTTAGTAAACTCCATGCCAGAATTCGTAAGATCAAAAACCGTTTCGTTTTATACGATTTGATTTCCGACGGGGGAACTTACTTGAACGGTAAAAAAATTCTTAGACCTCGGGTTCTGTACGATTTTGACGAAATCAGCCTCGGAAAAACGGTGTACGTTTTTCGGGCTCGTTAGGATTTCAATCTTCCCAATTCGCTCTCCATCCCTTAAAATAGATCCGGGTGGACGAAAAGACCCGATATCACGACGATGGAAATTCAGGCGGATATCTTTTCTCTTTTCGAGAAACAAATCCAATTCACAAATTCCGAAAGAATTTCTTTCGGAGGAGTATTAGAATTCAATGAAGACAATGTTCGAAAAAATCTGGGAAGATCATCTGGTGGGAGAACTGGATGCGGGATCGTATCTAATTTATATCGATCGTCATCTTATTCACGAAGTTACAAGCCCCCAGGCTTTTGAAGGACTCAAAATCGCGGGTAGAAAGGTTCGCCGCCCGGAGGCGACTTTTGCCACTATGGATCATAACGTTTCCACTCGTACTCGGGATTTAAGTTTAGCCGATCCGATTTCCGCGATTCAGATGCACACTCTGAAAAAGAACTGCGATGAAAACGGAATCCGTCTTTATGATTTTCAAAATCCGGACCAAGGTATCATTCACGTGATCGCTCCCGAGATGGGTCTGACTCATCCCGGTATGACGATTGTCTGCGGAGATTCTCATACATCCACTCACGGAGCGTTCGGCGCTCTCGCGTTCGGAATCGGAACGAGCGAAGTGGAACACGTTCTCGCGACTCAAACTCTCGTTCAAAAAAGAGCGAAGACGATGGAGATTCGAGTCGACGGAAAACTTTCCGACAAGGTGACCGCAAAGGACATTATCCTCGCGATCATCGGTAAAATCGGAACCGCGGGCGCTACCGGTTATGTGATCGAGTATCGCGGTTCTGCGATCCAAGCCCTGAGCATGGAAGCGAGAATGACGATCTGCAATATGTCGATCGAAGCCGGAGCGAGAGCGGGACTCATCGCACCGGACGAAATCACGTTCCATTATATCAAAGGAAAGGATTTCGCACCGAAAGGAGCGGAATGGGATCTCGCGGTTAAGAAGTGGAAACATTATGTAACTGACGAAGGTGCGAAGTTCGACACCACCGTAGTTCTTCATGCGGACGAAATTACCCCGATGGTGACATGGGGAACTTCTCCCAGTCAAGTCGTTTCCGTAAAAGGAGTTGTTCCAAGCCCGAACGATGCGACCGATCCGATCGACAAAATCGGAATTTCATCCGCACTCAAATACATGGGTTTAACTCCGGGTGAGAAGATCGAAGACATTACGATCAACAAAGTCTTTATCGGTTCGTGCACTAATTCCAGAATCGAAGACCTAAGAGCCGCCGCCGCTACTATCAAAGGCAAACAAGTTTCCTCCAAGGTGCAAGCGATCGTAGTTCCGGGTTCGGGAAGAGTAAAACGACAAGCGGAACAAGAGGGTCTGGATAAGATTTTTACCGCAGCGGGTTTTGAATGGAGAAATCCCGGTTGTTCCATGTGTCTTGCGATGAACGACGACGTCCTCGAACCGGGTGATCGCTGCGCGTCCACTTCGAATAGAAACTTCGAAGGCCGTCAAGGAAAGGGCGGAAGAACTCACCTCGTAGGACCGGAAATGGCTGCGGCTGCGGCGGTGGAAGGGCATTTTGTGGATATCCGAAGCTGGAAATAATCAAGAGGTAAATTAGAATATTATGAAGCCATTTACTGTATTGAACGGAATCGCCGCGCTACTCGATAGGCCGAACGTGGACACGGACCAGATTATTCCGAAACAATTCCTCCGAAAGATCGAACGAACCGGATTCGGGATTCATCTATTTCATGATTGGAGATATTTGGACGACGCCGGAACCAAACTCAATCCGGAATTTTCCCTCAACCAAGAAAGATATAAGGGCGCTTCCATTCTTTTGACGAGAGATAACTTTGGCTGCGGATCTTCCAGAGAACACGCGCCTTGGGCCTTGGAGGATTACGGATTCAGGTCGATCATCGCTCCTTCTTACGCGGATATCTTTTTCAATAATTGTTTTAAAAACGGAATGCTTCCCGTGGTTTTAAAGTCGGAGGAAGTAGAGGAGTTGTTCCGATTTGTTTCAGACAATGTAGGAGCTAAGCTTCAGATTGATCTGAACAAACAAACCGTAACCGGCCCGACTGGAAAAATATATACGTTCGAAGTGGATTCTTTCCGTAAATATTGTCTTTACAACGGACTTGACGACATCGGCCTCACTCTCAAACAGGAAAATAAAATCGGGGAATTTGAAAAAAAACAGAAAGAGGTTGAACCTTGGCTGTACTCTATATAATTCTGCCGAAAATTTATGTTTGATGAAATATCCCGTTCGATTGACGAATTTGGAAATAGTTTTCTTGGCGCTCTGAATAACATTCAGAAATCTTTTGGGCGGGAACTTAGCGTAGCAAAACCCGTTAAAGAAACGATCCTGCAGATGATTGGAAATACTCCGCTCATTCGTCTGAATCAAATCGGCTCTCATATCCCTAACATAGAGTTCTATCTCAAAGCGGAATTCTGTAATCCTACCGGTTCCGTAAAAGACAGAACCGCATTATCCATGCTTCTTTCTTCCGAAAGAAGAGGAGAATTAAAACCCAAAGGACAGGTCGTTCAACCCGGTTACAACACAACTGCGATCAGTCTTGCTTGGATTTGTACGATTCGACAATATAAGTTTCGCTGTTTGGTCGCTGGCGATACCGATCCGCAAAAGATCAAAGATCTCCAAACCTTCGGGGCTCATGTAGAGGTCGTTTCCGAAGCGAAAGGAAATTGGGATGAAATCCTTTTGAGGAAAGCGAAGGAAATCAAAGAAAAAGAAAAGAACGTAGTGATTCTAAACGAATACAAAGATATGGCCAACACAAACGCACATTATCTTTTTACTGGGCCTGAAATCTGGAGAGATCTCGGTGGAAGCGTGGACGCGTTTGTAGCTGGAGGAGGTTCCGGCGGAACTCTTTCAGGTGTGGGTAGATTTTTAAAATCCAAAAAATCTTCAATTCGGATAATCATGGGAGTCAGCCAAAAATCCAGATTTATTCGCAAGATGGTTCAAAAGGAAAATTCCATTTATCTTCCTGAATCCTTTGACCCTAAGATCGTAGACGAATACGTCGGAGTCGATCGGGAACAAGCGCTTTTATACCAATCCGATCTCTATCAAAAAGAAGGAATTTTTGCGGGACAGACAACCGGAACCACTCTTGCGAGTGCGATTCGATTTGCGGAAGGACTCCCCGCAAGAGACGACCAAAAGTCCCAGGTCTATAGAATCGTAGTCCTTTCCCCCGACCGATTTTGAAAGAAAGAAAATTCTCCGGCTCGATCGAAGAGTTGGAATTTGTCCGGGCTGAACTCGAAAGGGAAAAGAAGGAAGAGGATTCCCTCTTTTCCAAAGACTGGCTTTCCCGTTCTATCCAAGATCGGGTTAAGCTCGGAATCACGTTATACCCTCTTGTCTACGAAGAACAGTCTTTCGGCAGAGAGGGAAGTTGGATCCTTACCTTTCGTTTTCCGAACCAAGAGGAGTATCCTTCCAAATTTCAGTCCGGCGCTCCAGTTCAAATCGGAAAGAACGAAGATCGGGTTCGGGCTATATTAGTTTCTCTTCACAAAGAAAGAATTCGGATCGCGATCGACGAGGTTCCCGAATGGACCGAAGACGGAAAATGTTTTCTGGACCTTTTGCCCGACGAGACTTCCTATAAGGAAATGTTTCACGCGTTAGACGCAGTTATCGGCGCAACGAAAGGAACCAGACTGTATGTAAACCGCGAGCTTTTACTGGGGTACGGAAAACCGGATCCGATCATAATTCGAGACGGGGATCGATCTCGAATTTTAGGGAGAATGACCGGCAATTTGAACGAGTCACAACGAAAGGCGGCGATCAAAGCCGTTCTTTCAGAAGACGTGACGATCATTCACGGACCGCCCGGCACCGGTAAAACAACCACGTTAACCGAAATTATAAGCCAACTCGTCGCCGAGGGAAAACGAATTCTTGTGTCCGCTCCCACACATTCCGCTTGCGACCTTCTCGTGGAATCGGTTTCCACAAGAGGAATTCCCGTTTTAAGACTGGGACATCCCGCTCGAATCAGCGACGCTGCGCTGCATGCGACCCTGGACTATAAACTATTTCATCATCCCGACGGAAAATTGTTAAGCGAATACAGAAGGGACGTAATCGAAATTTCCAAACAGGCAAAAAAATATAAACGGAATTTCGGAGAAAAGGAAAAAGAGGAACGAAAGAATCTTTTTCAGGAAGTGAAAGAGCTGAAAAAAACGATCCGATCCATGGAAAAAGGACTGATTGACAGTTTGGTTTCTTCCCACCCTGTGGTCGTTTCCACTCCGGTTGCGTCCGCACGTTCCGTTTTGGAAGGAAGGCGATTCGACTTTTGCGTGTTAGATGAATCCTCTCAAGGACTCGAACCCGCTTTTTGGATTCCGATTTTAAAATCGGATCGAGTGATTCTTGCCGGCGATCATAAGCAGTTGCCTCCGTCTTTATTTTCCGAAAAAAATTCTCTGGAGTTTACGCTTTTTGAAAAGGCCGCGGAAAGATTGGAAACGTCCGGTCGGGTTTTTTTGCTCGATACTCAGTATAGAATGAAGGACGAGATTTCTTCTTTTCCTTCCATGGAATTTTATTCGAATCGGCTGAATTCAGGTCGTCCGGAGCCGGAAAGAATTTCTAACTTTCCGGAAACTTTTCCATTTGGGAATGCGCTCCAATGGATCGATACGGCTGGAACCGATAGTGAGGAAGTCGCTGTTGACGACAGTCTTACCAATCCCTTCGAAGCGGATCTTCAGGTTCGTCTTTGTACTCTGCTCCTGGAAAACAATTGGTCGGAGGAAGAGATCACGGTTCTTTCTCCCTATCGAGCGCAGGTTCGGTTGATTTCCGAAAAATTGAGGGAAGCGGGACTGACCAAGATCGGAGTTTCTACGATCGATTCTTTTCAAGGAAGAGAGAATCGTTGTATTCTTCTCGGATTTGTGCGTTCCAACTCGGAAGGTCGTTCCGGTTTTTTAAAGGAATCCAGAAGAATCAATGTAGGTATGACTCGGGCCAAGGACCTTTTGCTTTGTATCGGCGATAGCTCCACTCTTTTGGAGGATCCTTTTCTATCTAGGCTAATTCGATTTGTAGAAGATAAAGAAATCTTTCGAACCGCTTGGGAATTTCGCGATCCTTAGAGAGCGAAATTGCCATCGAACAGCGGAGCGTTGTGAGTGGCTTTCAACGCAGTTGAAATCAACCTTGTCGCGATCCTTAGAGAGCGAAATTGCCATCGAACAGCGGAGCGTTGTGAGTGGCTTTCAACGCAGTTGAAATCAACCTTGTCGCGATCCTTAGAGAGCGAAATTGCCATCGAACAGCGGAGCGTTGTGAGTGGCTTTCAACGCAGTTGAAATCAACCTTGTCGCGATCCTTAGAGAGCGAAATTGCCATCGAACAGCGGAGCGTTGTGAGTGGCTTTCAACGCAGTTGAAATCAACCTTGTCGCGATCCTTAGAGAGCGAAATTGCCATCGAACAGCGGAGCGTTGTGAGTGGCTTTCAACGCAGTTGAAATCAACCTTGTCGCGATCCTTAGAGAGCGTTAATTTACCCACAAATACTTGGATCCGAAGATAAATCTGTCGGAATTCCGACAAATCTTCTGTGAAACAGGCTCGGCCCCACCCTGGTTTTGGGTGGCGGGGAGAGGAGGCGGGAAGACTCGGGAGATTTTTCCCTATCAGAAAATCATACTTTTTGCAAGTAAAAAGCCTCATTCTTGTCGGAACACTTGAAAAATATCAATTTTTGACCCTTATTATTCCAAAAGCCTTCTTAATTTGTGGATAAGGTTACTGATTAGAGAGCGAGGTTGAGTTTCGTAAGCGACTTTCAACGCAGTTGAAATCAACCTTGTCGCGATTCGTAGAGACTCTGGAATAACTCCTCAATCAAAAAAGGAAAAGTTCTGACAGGAAACTTACGTTTTACTTTAAAAAAACGCGAGCTCGGCGGTTGAAAATGAGAAAGAATTTTCTAAAAGTATGGGTCCTTATTTGTAAAAATTGTTCGTAAAATCGCGATTTGTTGTAATTCCCACATTTTAAGAATAGATTTACAGCGTTCAAATTTCAACTTCCTACAAAAAAGATGAATCATGGATTTCTTACGACCCTGCTCACGTTACTTTAAAAAAATAGAATTTTCTAATAGAAAAAAATTCCAAGTTTCCCCACGAATCCGCCTCCACCACCCAAGCCAGGACCGCCCCTTTCACGGGAGACTTTGTCGTAGCTCGGCTACCATTTTAGAATATTCTTAAATACGAAAAAGCCGAATAAGAAGAGAAGTAAACTTGTAAAAACGTGCGAAACGAGGATATGAAAAGAGGATTGATTGTCACAGATGAACTTGAGGTAGAAATTTGCAAGAGCCAGGTTGAAAACGGAAAGAATCGCGGCCGCTAAAGCTGGATTTCCTGGTTTTCCGTTTTTCAGGATCAGAACCCCGCTTCCCGCTAAAAGAGCGCTGGAAAGAGAAAGGATGATCCAACATCTCCCGATATGAATATGAATTTCGTTGCCTCCGATTAAATCCCAGACGAACATACATATCGAATAAAGAATCCAAAGAAATGCGAGAAGTAACGGAAATCGTGCGGTTTTGGTAAAGGATTCTTCCGGAAAACGCAATTGGGATAAGGTCCAAAACGAGTAAAGAGCGATCAGAGAAATCCAAAAAAAATCTGGCAATAAGGTCGGTAAGCGAATGAAACGGTTCGAAGTCGGGTGTAAATAAAGAAGGAAAAGCGATATAAGAACCACCGCACCTAAAATCACAAACCAATTCCAACCATTTTTTCGAATCGGAGGTTCTTTGGCCATTTTTCGGATTAAAGATTCGGTTGTTTGTTCTTGGTAAGACATCGTTTACTCTACGCGGAAATTTTCCAATTTTGGAGAATGGTTGGACAATAATTTCTTCCCAATTCAGTCTGGAAGGAATCGGTTTTCGTTTTTTTGAATGTGTCCATAATCGAAGGGGTGTTCTTATCGCTCGTCTTAAAATTCAAATTTTTATTTGAGAAAAAACTCGAAACGATGAAACTGAAATCGTCAACTTGTGTTCCCTGAGTTCGCTCGGTGATTTGTGTCTCAAATGTTACGATCCATAGAAAGTAACATTGTAAATTTGACCACGCTCTTATCTTTTCGAAGGTTCCAAGCAGTTCGTTACATGTCAGCTAAAAAAGAAATCTGGGAAGAATGTTCGACATTGATCCGCAAGGCCGGAGAAGGAGATCAAGGTTCGTATGAAAAATTTCTCCGGATTGTAACCGGAATTCTCAGATCGTATCTGATTCCACGAATCGGCAACCAGGAAGACCGGGAAGATTTGGTTCAGGAAATTTTAATCGGACTTCATAAGGCTAGGAATTCTTATCGGGAGGATCGTCATCCGGCGCCTTGGGTTTTTGCGATTGCAAGATACAAGACGATTGATTATCTGAGAAAGAAGAAAGTGGGAGATCGGACTTTCAGCATGGATAATCTGGAAATTTTCGCTTCTCCAGAACCTGTCCAAGAAGAACCGGAGAACGCCAGAGAGATCCTCAAAAAATGGCTGAATGTTTTGGATGAAAGACAGAAACAAATTCTCACTCATCTCAAACTTGAAGGAATGAGTGTTCGAGAAGTTTCTGAACGAACGGGTCTTTCCGAATCCAATATCAAAGTCATAACTCATCGAGCGATTCAAAAGATTCGAAAGCATTTTTCACTCGATCTCTGACAAAGTAGTCGTTAAAATCGTCCTAGAATTAACATGATTTCCCATTTTCCGAGCGGCATTCGAGTAGAATTTTTAGATTCTATTTCCTTGATTTCTAAACAAGAATGGAACTGTATCTCTGATCCCAAAAGTCCTTTCTTAGAATATGATTTTCTCAAATCCTTGGAAGTTTCTTGTTGTATCGGACCTTCCACTTCTTGGATTCAAAGATATTGTGTGCTTTGGAAAGAAGAGCGTCTTTCGGCCGTAATTCCTCTCTTTCTGAAATTCGATTCGTACGGGGAATATATCTTTGACTTTCAATGGGCTCAGTTTTTTTTACAAGCCGGACTCAAATACTATCCGAAAGGTCTTGTTGCAATTCCGTTTACTCCGGCCAATGGAAAAAGGATTTTATACGACACTCGTTTGAGTTTAAAAGAAGTCTGTTCTTATCTGATTCCGGAACTTCTTCAATTTTGTGAAAAAGAGGGTTTATCCGGAGTTCATTTTTTATTTCTAGAAAAGGAAGAAGCGGAGATTCTTTCCGAATACGGATTTGCAACGAGGCTTTCCCACCAGTATCATTGGATCAACGGAGGATATTCGAGCTTCGACGATTATTTGGGCGCCATGAAATCCAAGAAGAGAATGCAAATCAAACGGGAAAGAGAGATCGTTCGCGGTTACGAACTTGAGATTCGGATTCTGGAAGGAAACGAAATTTCTCGTTCGGACATGGACACGATCTGGAGTTTTTATTCGGACACTCATTCTCGCAAATGGGGTTCGGCGTATTTAAATCGAAAGTTCTTCGATTCTTCTTTTGAAAGTTTTTTGGATAGGATCGTTCTTGTTCTTGCGTATCGAGAAGGAAAACCCATTGCGGGTACTTTCAATCTTCGAAAGGGCGACTTTCTCTACGGAAGATATTGGGGTTGTACAGAGTATTATCCTCATCTTCACTTTGAATGCTGTTTTTATCAATTGATCGAGTATGCGATTCGAGAAAATATCAAAGTTTTCGAAGCGGGTGCGCAAGGTGAGCATAAATTTCTAAGAGGTTTTCCCGCGGTTCCTACGTATAGTTCTCATCGGATTTTTCATGCTGGGGCTAGAAATGCGATTGAACGTTTCTTAAAGGAGGAAAGATTGCACATGCAGGAAATGATCCAGGAAACCAATGAGCATTCTCCATTGAAGGAAGTGCAGACAAATGTCTACTTTCAGACGAAAACAACTTCGGACTGAGCCATGAGCGATATCTTTCGATTCGATACCGAAGAGCAAACTCTTACGAAAGAGAAGGTAAAACTGAAGCGTCCTTCCAAATACAGAGTTATCATACTCAACGACGATTTTACTCCGATGGAGTTTGTCGTTTGGATCTTACAATTCGTCTTTCACAGAAGCAAGGCGGAAAGCCAACAGATCATGTTAAAGGCGCACATAACTGGAAAAGCATTATGCGGCGTTTACTCGCACGATGTCGCAAGGACTAAGGTCATACAAGTTCAACAATTGGCGGAACAACACGGATATCCGCTTCATTGCACGATGGAAGTGGAAGAAGGAGAGGAGGGATTATGATTCTCACGGAAGAAATGGAACGTACCCTAAAAAAGGCTTGGGAAGAAGCCAAAAGAAGAAGAAACGAATTTATCACTTTAGAACATATCCTTTTCGCTCTTACTTATGATACGGTAGGTAAGGAGGTTTTGGAAGCCTGCGGGGCGGACATAGAACGTTTACGAAAGGATCTGATCGGTTATCTAGAAAGCGAATTGGAAGTTTTTCCAGAATCTTCCGGCGATGTGGATCCGATTTATACGATCGGAGTGCAACATGTTCTTCAACTCGCGGAGTTTCACGTTCAGTCGACAAGAAATAAAAAAATGGACGGAGGGGACGTTCTTGCCGCTCTTTTTCGGGAAGATCAATCGAATGCGGTTTATTTTTTAGGACTACAAGATATTTCCAGGCTTGACATCGTTCGTTATATCTCGCACGGAATCCGAAAAGATTCTAAAAAGCCCAGCAAGGAAATTTTGGGAGAAGAAAATGAAAAAATTTCCGATCCTTTACAAGCCTTTTGCGTGGATCTTACCGCGAGAGCCAAGGAAGGAAAACTCGATCCTATGGTCGGAAGGGAAGAGGAACTCGATCGTACTATTCATATTCTCTGTAGAAGAAGGAAAAATAATCCTATTTTTGTAGGCGAGGCAGGCGTCGGTAAAACCTCAATCGTAGAAGGACTTGCCCAAAGAGTTGTGGATGGAAAAGTTCCTGAACCATTAAAGAATTTGAAAGTATATTCTCTCGATATGGGACTCTTACTTGCCGGAACCAAATTTAGGGGAGAATTTGAAGAGAGACTGAAAAACGTAGTCACTCAAATCACGGCACAGAATGAGCACGTTCTATTTATCGACGAGATTCATACGATTATAGGCGCGGGTGCGGTTTCGGGCGGTTCTTTGGACGCTTCCAATTTATTAAAACCTGCGCTTTCCAGCGGAGAGCTTCGTTGTATAGGAACCACGACTTACAAAGAATTTAAATCTATATTCGAAAAAGATCATGCGCTTTCCAGAAGATTTCAAAAAGTAGAAGTAGGCGAACCTTCCGTTTTAGAAACGATAGAAATCTTAAAAGGTCTCTTGGGGAAATACGAGTCTTTCCATAAGGTGAAATACTCTTCTTCCGCCGTAGAACAGGCGGCGGAGTTGTCCGCTCGTTATATTTTAGATCGGAAACTTCCAGACAAGGCGATTGATCTTTTGGACGAGGCGGGAGCTAGGGTTCGGTTGAGAGAAGGTGGTAAAAAGACGGTTACTGTTCGAGAGATTGAGGACTTAGTCTCCAAGATCGCAAAAGTTCCTTCGGTTACGGTCAAAGCCGACGATCGCGAAAAACTAAAGAACTTGGATGAAGAATTAAAAACCAAGATCTACGGACAAGACGCCGCGATTGATCAGCTGGTTCAGTCGATTCGACTTTCTAGAAGTGGACTTTCCGAACCTGGAAAACCCGTCGGATGTTTTCTTTTTGCGGGACCAACCGGTGTCGGTAAAACCGAACTTACTCGAAAGTTAGCTGAAATTTTGGGTGTGGAACTCGTTCGCTTTGATATGAGCGAATAT
Organism: Leptospira weilii; assembly: GCF_006874765.1. Classification (NCBI taxonomy): domain Bacteria; kingdom Pseudomonadati; phylum Spirochaetota; class Leptospiria; order Leptospirales; family Leptospiraceae; genus Leptospira; species Leptospira weilii. Next base: position 2,691,956 of record NZ_CP040840.1, on the reverse strand, counting down.
ATGGAAAAACACACTGTGTCCCGTTTGATAGGTTCCCCTCCGGGTTACGTCGGTTTTGAACAAGGGGGACAACTCACGGACGCGGTCTATAGAAATCCGCATTGTGTGCTTTTGCTCGATGAGATTGAAAAAGCGCACGAGGATATTTATAATATTCTATTACAGATTATGGATCACGCTACGCTTACAGACAATAACGGAAGAAAGTCGGATTTTCGTCAGGTAATTCTTGTGATGACGACCAATACGGGAGCGCGTGAACGTTCTACAAATCCGGTAGGATTTGCAAATGATCTTTTGGAAGACAGAAGCCTGAAAGCGATCGAAAAACAGTTTTCTCCCGAGTTCAGAAACCGCCTCACTGCAGTGATCGAATTCTCCTCCCTAAATCAAGAAAATGTAACTAAAGTAGTTGCAAAACAGCTTGCCCTATTGCAGAAAAGATTGAATTCTAAACAAATTGAACTAGAGTTTCAGGATGATGTACTTGTTTACATCTCAGACAAAGCGTATACACCCGAGTTCGGCGCAAGACCCGTTCAAAGATGGATCGATACTCATATCTCAAAACGGATCTCCGAAGAAGTTCTTTTCGGAGCGTTGAAATCCGGAGGTAAAGTGAAACTGATTTCCGGAAAAGAGGGAATTGAAATGGAATTCACATCCGGAAAAAAATCCTGAAACTCAAATACCGGAATCCAATGAAACAAATTACAATTCGTATCATTCTGATACTTTTACTCTTCTCGTGTAGGGAAACTCCTCTTCTCATCGAGGGAAAAAGGATTTCTACAGATTTACTCGTAAGCCCTTCTCAGGGAAAAAAACACGTCGATTACTTCAGCGAAAGTAAGAATCTTATGATCGCAACTGATTCTCCCGAGGCCACTCAAGCCGGGATCGAAGTCGGGTCGTTAGGCGGAAACGTAGTGGACGTAGCCGTTGCAACCTCGTTTGCGATTTCGGTTACAAGACCGCATTCGACAGGGCTTGGTGGGGGAGGTTTTCTTATTCTTTATTTGAAAGAATTTTCGGAACCGATCGCTTTTGATTTTCGGGAAAGAGCTCCTAACGCGGCATCCAGAGATATGTATAAGAAAAAACCGAAAGAAGATTCCTTACTTGGGTTTCGAGCTGTGGGTGTTCCGGGTAATGTGGCGGGTCTTGTTCAGATTCAAAAACGTTACGGGAAACTTTCTCTCAAGACTGTAATTTCTCCCGCGATTCGATTGGCAGAAAAGGGATTTCCTATGTATCCTGATTTGCAGTCTGCGATTCAGAAGTCTTCGAAGGATATGGATCGGGAAATGAAAGGGATTTTTCTTCCCGGAGGAAAAGTTCCCGAGTTAAAAAGTGTTCTGGTTCAAAAGGATTTGGCGAATACTTTGAGGTTGATTTCCGAAACGGGTGAAAAGGAATTTTACAACGGAAAAATCGCAGACGCGATTACGACTGCGATGAAGGCCAATGGCGGATTGATAACTTCTCAAGATCTGAGAGATTTTAAGGTGATTGAAAAGAAAACTTTAAAGACTACGTATCGCGATTATACGATTTATACGATGCCTCCGCCTTCTTCTGGAATTCATCTCCTCACGATGTTATCGATGTTGGAGAAGGAATCTCTCAAAGAAACGTATGAAAAAGACCCGGCTTTGTATTATCATTTCGTTACGGAAGTGATGAGAAGGGGGTATGCGGACCGTGCGGTTTTCGGCGGTGATTCCGCTTTTACGAAAATACCTGTGAACCGTCTTCTTTCTAAGAAATACGCGGAGGAAAAAATTTCCGACTTCGATCCGAAAATCGCTTCTAGTAGTTCTTCTTTTCTAAAAACTCTTAACTTCGGCGCAGAATCTCCGCAGACTACTCATATTTCGGTAATGGATCGAGAGGGAAACTCAGTATCTACGACTCAGTCCATTAATTTTCGTTTCGGGGCTTCGGTTATGGCTCCCGGAACCGGAATTGTTTTGAACGATACGATGGATGATTTTAGCAGGGCTCCCGGAGAACCGAATGTATATGGTTTGATCGGTGCGGAGGCGAATTCTATTCTTCCCAAAAAGACTCCTTTGAGTAGTATGTCTCCGACCATCGTTTTTAAAGGAAAGGAATCCTTTTTAACCACTGGGGCACCGGGAGGAGCTTACATCGTCAACGCGGTTTTGCAATCTCTAGTCTACAATTTGGATTTCAATTTAACCTTGTATGAATCCGTCGCAAGGGGAAGAATTCATCACCAGCTTTTTCCAGACGCCGTGTTTATAGAAAAATCTGTGAATGAAAGAAACGTGTTCGACGGTCTTTCCTCGAAAAAGCACGATATCCGAATTGCTCCGAACTTTGCGAAACTGTTCTCGGTCAAAAGAGAGAACGGAATGCTCTACGGGGCTTCCGATCCACGTGGGGAAGGGGCCACTGGCGGACTTTGAAAACTAAGGAACTCATTCAATCGAAAATAGAGGAAGTATCCCTCGAAATTCTTTTGAGACATGCCGTAAAGGCCAAACACGGTTTGGAAAAGGAAAGCATGAGGGTAGGCCCCGATGGGATGCTCGCGAAAACTCCGCATCCGGCGCATTTGGGTTCGAGTTTAACCAATCATTATATCAAAACCGATTTTGCGGAGCCTCAGCTCGAATACGCGACCCATCCTCGTCCTAAGATCGAAGCGAATATTCGTGAATTACAAGATTTGCATATATATACGTTTCGTCAATTGGACAACGAACTCATCTGGCCTTTTAGTATGCCTCCGATTCTACCGAAGGATGAAAACGAAATTCCTCTCGGACAATACGGGACTTCCCATTCCGGGAGATGGAAAACGATCTATCGTCACGGATTGGGTCTTCGTTACGGAAGGAGAATGCAGACTATTTCCGGAGTTCACTATAATTTTTCTTTCTCGAAAGTTTTCCTTCGTCAATTTTTGGGAAAAAAAATTTCGAACTTTACGAAAGAGGAAATCTCCTCTCTTTATCTGCATGTGATTCGAAATTTTATGAGAAGGGTTCATTATTTGACCTACCTCACCGGATCTTCCGCTGTTTTCGATTCCACTTTTTTGCCGAATCCGGGAAATCTCAAATTCGAGGAACATAAGAATTTTACGTTATACTCTCCTTATGCCACTTCGCTCAGGATGAGCGAGATCGGATATACGAGTAAGGTTCAGGATACATTAGGAATTCATTATAATTCTTTGGAAGAATATGCGGAACGGATGTGTTACGCGGTTCATACCCCGTATCCTGGTTATGTTGCTTTTTCTCAAAATGCGGATGCTCAACTCAACCCGAATTATCTTCAGATCGAAAACGAATTTTATTCCCCGATTCGTCCGAAACAGGTTCCTAAGGGAGACGAAAGACCGTTAGACGCTCTTCTTCGAAGGGGAATCGAATACATAGAGATTCGTTCCTTGGACATCGATCCTTATTCTCCTGTGGGAGTTTGTAGGCTTAATCTCGCTTTTACCCAGTTGATTCTTTTGGACTCTTTGCTTAGCCCCTCTCCTTTGATTTCCGAAGAAGAGAATCTGATTTTAAAAGAAAATCTGGATTCCGTGATTTGGGAAGGAAGAAATCCGGAATTGAAAATCAATTCGAACGGAGCCAGGAAAAATTTTCAAGTAGCCGGAGCGGAATATTCGGAATCCTTGAGGCACTACGCAAAAATTTTGGATCTTCATACCAAAAAACGTATGTATCAGGAAGCAATCGACTTTCAGATCAGAAAGTGGAAGAATCCGGATAAGACCCCTTCCGGAAAATTACTTTCCGAAATTCTAAAACGTGATATTGAATTCAGAGATAAGGGAATGGAACTCGCTCGTGAAAATCGACGCGTTCTTTCTTATTTGGAATATTCTCCTGGAACTCTGATGAAGATAGAAAAAGAAGCGGTTCGTTCTTTTCAAGAAAAAGAACAATTGGAAAAAGAAGAGATCCAAACCCAATATCCCACCGTTAAATTATGCAATCACTGAAATTAAAGCCGGGTGAATTTTTTTCCCCGGAAATATTTACTCTGGAAGGATTCGAGGATCTGGAAATATCCACGCAGATTGTGATTCGAGACGCTCTCAATCGGGGTTTGGAAGTGGAGGTTTTGGATCGTAAGAATCATTTTTTAAGACTTAAAAACTCGAACGGATTCGTTCAATACGTAAAGGAAGCCTCTAAAACCGCTCTAGATTCCTATATGTCTTTTCTTGTGATGGAAAACAAAACGATTTCAAAAATTGTAATGCACGAGTCGGGACTTTTGGTTCCCGAGGGAGATAGTTTCGGAGATCCGGAATCGGCTTTCGTATTCTGGAAAAAGAATTCTGATCGAAAGATCGTCGTAAAACCAGTGACTACCAACTTTGGAATCGGGATCACGATTTTGACTCCGCATGCTTCCGAGGAAGACGCAAAGAAAGCGATTAAGATCGCGTTCAATCATTCTGAATCGGTAATTGTGGAGGAATTCGCAGAAGGGAACGAATATCGTTTTTTGGTGATTGGTACGGAAACCGTTGCGGTTTGTAATCGGGTTCCTGCTAACGTAACCGGTGACGGAATTCATACGATTGAAGAACTTGTTACTTTAAAAAACGAGGATAAAAGACGGGGAGTGGGGCATGTGACTCCGTTGGAAAAAATTCAATTAGGTGATACGGAACTGGACGTATTGCAGCAAGCCGGCTTTACGAAGAATTCGATTCCTCCCAAGGATCAAAAAGTTTTTTTAAGAAAGAATTCGAATATCAGCACGGGAGGAGACTCAATCGACGTGACGGATTGGGCCCATCCGTTTTATAAGGAACTGGCGGTCAAAGCGGCGCAGTTGGTCGGTGCGAAAATTTGCGGCGTAGATATAATCCTAAAAGATTTGGAAAAGCGGGAAGATTATCGAATTCTGGAGTTGAACTTCAATCCCGTTTTATATATTCATAATTATCCTTATGAAGGTAAAAACAGAGACGTCGGAAATAAAATTTTAGACTTACTCGGTTTTTAGAAAATCTTCTTTTTGAGTTTTACATACTTTACGATTTCTCTCGATTCGTACATCCTAATATCATCGTCAACCAGAAAGGGAACTTGGTTCTGTCCTCCGAGTTTCACTACTTCTTCCCTTCCTGGGGTTCCCCGACCGGCTTCCACGAGTTCGTAATCCTTACCTACGACGAGTTCCATGTTTTGAAACTCGTCCCTTACATAGGCGCAGTAAGGACAGGATTGAAACTGGTAGAGCTTCATCATCAATTTGAGATTCCCATTTTTTTCTGAAGATCTCCGGACTTTGCCATTTCCACCACGATATCGTGGCCGCCGATGAATTCTCCGTTGATATAAAGTTGCGGAATGGTCGGCCAATTTGCGTAGTCTTTGATTCCTTGGCGCATCGTTTCGTCCGAAAGAACGTTAAAGGACTCGAACGGGATTCCTAAGCTCCTTAAAACGTTAGACACACCGGCAGAAAAACCGCACATAGGCGCTTCCGGAGTTCCTTTCATAAAGAGAAAGACCTTACTAGTTCCTATCAAACCATTTATCTTTTGTTTTACTTCTTCGTTCATTCTCGTATCCTCGTTTCTAGTGCTAACGCGTGCACTTCTTGTTTTAGTTCCTCTTTCAGAGTTTCGTAGACCATTCTATGTTGTTCTAAAATGGATTTTCCTTCGAATCCTTTGTAAATCACAACTGCTTTGATATGCACTCCGTCCCGATAAGGATCTAAGATCGTTACCTTGGAATCGGGAAGACCGGATTCTATCTTATTTTTAATCTCGTCGATTGTCATCGTTCTTTCTTTAGACTTAAATTTTAGGTGATCTTTTTTTTTCAGCAGATCTCTTAGTTTTAGGATTTTGTACCCCTTTTTTGTTACAATCCAGAATTTAGTCCTGTTCTCTTGTTTCGAGAACGATCGCGTGTAAACCCCGGTCGATCCATGGTTTGAGAATGGAATATACCATTCTATGCTGCTCTACTTTTGATTTTCCCGAAAATTTCGAGGAAACCAATACGATTTTCATATGAGTTCCTTCCGGTTTATTTTCCGGATTTCCAGTATGGCCTGCGTGTTCCGCGCTCAAATCTTCGACTTCCAACCTGTGAGGATTCAAGGAAGAATTTAAAAGGAAACGGATTTCTTCGGAGACGCTCATAGCCTGGAGGATTGGTTAATTTCGGATTCCGATCCCTTTTTTCAATAAATGTACGGAGAGAATATATAACGATAAGGTTGCTGCTCCAATCATAGAAAGAGCGAACCACGGTTCAATATCGCTCACTCCTAAAAATCCGTAACGGAACGCGTTCACCATATATAAAATCGGATTCAACTTGGAAACGTTCTGCCAAAATGGAGGAAGCATTTGGATCGAATAGAAAACTCCCCCTAAATACGTTAAAGGAGTTAAAATAAAAGTTGGGATGATTGTCACGTCGTCGAACTTTTTTGCGTAGAGCGCATTTAACAATCCCCCTAAAGAAAACAAAAGAGAACTTAAAAACACGGTGGCGATTAACATCGGGAAATGATACACTTCCAATTCTGTGAAGAAGAGGGAAATCGCGATCACGAGGACTCCGATCGACATTCCTCGAATGACTCCGCCGACCGTAAAGCCGAGTACTATCAAAGAGGGAGGAGTGGGTGAAACCAAAATCTCCTCTATGTTCTTTTGAAACTTTGCCCCGAAAAAGGAGGAAACTACGTTGTTATACGAATTGATGATCACCGACATCATCACAAGGCCCGGAACGATAAATTGGATATAGGTGTGATTTCCAATACTGCCGATTTGAGAACCGATCAATTTTCCGAAGATGATGAAGTAAAGCGTGATTGTGATTCCTGGAGGAATGATTGTTTGAATCCAGATGCGTAGAATTCGAATCGTTTCCTTGATGACGATTGTCTTGAATGCGTTGTATTTTTCGATTAAATTCATAATTTTTTCTCCACTAATTTAAGGAAGAGTTCTTCCAAGCGGTTGGATTTATTTCTCATACTACTGATCTTGATCCCGTTTCCATCAAGGAGCTTAAATAAATCGTTGAGAGAAGCGTCTCCGTAGATGGAGGCTTCGAGCGTGGAATTATCCGTTTGTTTAATATCTATACCTGGAATCGTTTTGTGCGAATTGAGTTGACCCGTAAAATCCAAGATAAAAGTCTCATGATCTAACTTTTGAAGAAGATCTTTCATAGAAGTATTCTCCACGATCTTCCCTTCGTCTATGATCGCTATGTTTCTACAAAGGCTTTCCGCTTCTTCTAAATAATGGGTCGTGAGAATAACCGTGATTCCGGATACGTTGAGTTTTTGAAGAAATTCCCAAAGAGATCTTCTGAGTTCGATATCCACGCCTGCGGTCGGTTCGTCCAGGATCAAAATTTTCGGGCTGTGAATGAGCGCTCTTGCGATCATGAGCCTCCGTTTCATTCCACCGGAAAGTTTGCCCGCTGATTCTTTTCTTTTTTCGTAGAGTCCGAGTTGTTGCAGATACTTCAATGCGCTTTCGGTGGCGATCTTTCGATCCATACCGTAGTAACCGCCTTGGTTGATTACGATTTGATCCACTCTTTCGAAAACATTGAAGTTGAATTCCTGAGGGACGACTCCGATATATGCTTTCGCTTTGGCAAGGTCGGTATCTATATTGGCGTCGAAAATTTGAATCTTCCCCGAAGTTTTGTTCACTAAAGAACTCAAGATTCCGATCGTTGTGGATTTTCCGGCTCCGTTCGGGCCAAGAAGCGCGAAAAAATCCCCTTTTTCCACGTTAAGGCTGATTCCTTTAAGGGCGGTGACTCCACCTGCGTACGTTTTGACTAAATTCTCAATTTGCAGAGCAAATTTCATAGATTCTAAATTTTCCCATTATTCTTTTATTTGTAAAAGTTCACTTGCTTTTCTGGCCGCATTACGTGCAATTTCGGGTAACGCAGGATGTATATATATCATTCTTAAAAGGTCGTCTAAATTTCCGTCGATAGTCATCAAGAGGATAAAAAGATGAATCACATTGGAAGCTTCGTCTCCGATCGCGTGTGCTCCTAAAACTTTTCTCGATTTTTTATCCACGAGAATTTTCACGAATCCGGAATCGGAAAGCCGCGCCATTCCGGTCGCGCTGGCACTGTACGGATTTTTAGCGGCGACATAATCGATTCCTTCTTGAACGAGTTGTTCTTCCGTTTTTCCTACTCTGGCTACCTGAGGATGTGTAAAAACTGCGTGCGGAATCGGAGGATAATTGATCGGAGTCTTTTTCTTTTCTTGGTATAAGGTGCGGAATAAAAATTCTCCTTCGAAATTTACGGAATGTCTGTAAAAATATTTTCCGGTGATATCACCTAATGCGTAAACTTCGGGAGAAGTGGTTTCTAAGTATTCGTTTACGATAATGTAACCGTTTGCATCGGTTTGGATTTTAGTATTCGACAAATTCAAAAGATCAGTATTGGGTCGGATTCCGGTTGCGACCAAAAGCGCTTCTGATTGAAGTTGTAATTTTTTTCCATTCGCTTCGACTTCGATATGAAACATTTTCTCTTTATATTCTAATTTATGAATATTTGTGTGGAGTAGGACATTGTGTTCTTTGGTAAAAACCCGTTCAAACTCGTTTACGATATCCCCGTCTTCGTTTTTGAGGATTTTACTTCGAACTAAAAAAGTAACCTCGCTTCCGAACGCAGAGTACGCAAAACCCAATTCCAAAGCGATAAAACCGCCTCCGATTACGACCAAGGATTTTGGAAGATCGGTTCTGCGAAGGGCTTCTCTACTTGTCATATAAGGAGTCCCGGCAAGGCCCGGAATATTCGGGATTGAAGGTCTTGCACCTGACGCGATAAAAATTCTTTTTGCGGTCAGTTGTTCTCCGTTTACGGTGATCACTTTATCTGAAACAAAACTTGCGGTCCCTTGGATGTAGGTGATATTCGGATTTTTATCGTACGCCGGAAGAATCGATGCAGATTCTTCGTCCACCGTTTTTGAAACTCTTTCTATGAGAGATTTAAAATCGACTTTAGGTTTGCCGGGAAATGAGATTTGAAATTTCTCCGAATTCTTAGCAAGAGAAAGAATTTCAGCTGGATAAATCAACATCTTGGAAGGAATACATCCGCGATTGAGGCAGGTTCCTCCGGGAGATTCTTTTTCGATTACCGCAACTTTATAACCGATTTTGGAAGGAGGTGTGATTAGTTTGGTTCCTCCTCCCGTACCAATTACGATAATGTCATATTCTTTCATAAAAAGAACCGCCTCGGTTACAGATTCTAACCTTGTGGCCAAGAGGGCAAACTATTTCTAGAGTAAATTCACCATTGATCTCGTAAAGAACGAAGGAAAATGAAAAAGGAAGTCGGATCATTATCGAGAAGCTGCTTAGAAGCGATCTTTTTCGAAACGTTTTCTCGAAGTTCAAGGGAAGGTTTATCACACTGAAAAAACGTATTGATTTTTCTTTCTTTTCCGAGGTTGGTTGTGAGGAATTCCACATTCTTGGGTAGACGGGAACATTCTTCCAAAGTACGAATTGCATCTTGGTTGGAAGGATTAAGGGAAAGTGTGAACTTTAAATTCGTTTCGAGATAATCATGGCCGGGATAGAGAAGAATCTCTTCTCCCAAAGGATAGAATTGTTCCAAAATCGTTTTTGCAAGAACTTCCGGGTCGCCGCCTCGATGACAGTTTCCGACTCCCGCGTTAAAAATTGTATCCCCTGTAAAAATCGCCTTCGCTTTTTGATTTTCAACGAGAAGTAAACATACATGACAAAATGTATGACCGGGCGTATCTAGAATTTCCAAATATTCTTTAGAAGAACGAAGAAGGCGATCTCCTTTCTTGAGAGGATGAGTTGCGTGTGGAATTTTGCCGATGCCTCCGGGATGAGAATATACCGTGCACCCGTATCTTTGAACAAGCCCCGTGTTACCGGACGTATGGTCTCCGTGTTCGTGTGTATTCAGAAGAAGGTCTAATTTCCAACCTTTGGAATCCAGAAATTTTTCGATCTGTTCGGAATCGTAAGGATCGATGGAAAGGGTTTCGGAGGTTTCGGAGTTTCTGAGAATGTAGGTGAAGTTTCGGAGAGGACTGTTTGTATAGATCCGAAAGACTTCCAGAAAACGACCTTAATGAATGATATCCAGGTGTTTGTCGAGATTCGCGATTTTCAAAATCGTCATAACGTCTCTGCTGATGTTTTTGAGCTTGAGAGAACCGTTCCGTTCCGTTACGTATTTTTGGGAGTTGAAAATGGCCCCAATCCCGGAAGAATCCAGATACGCGTCTCCCGAAAAATCAAGGACGATATCGATAAAACCTTCGCCGTGCTTTTTAATGATGAGTTCTTTGAGAGCGAATGCGTTTTTAAGGCTGATACTCCCTTGAATTCGAATCGTGCAAGTTGTGCCTTCTGTGAGAATTTCTGTATTAAAGCTTTCCACGTTTGTATTACCCAGAATCTGTTATAAATCCTATTCGACCGACGTACTCGGTAAACAAAATTTTTCCTAATCCTACCTTAACTCATAAGAAATTTTTCGTAAATAAAGAAGAATTCGCTGGAAATCCTGATAGAATCGATAATTCTGGATAGCATTTTCCTAAAAATCATCCGCTTATCGGAATTGTCTTTTAAAATTATGCGCATAAAATTTTGGGGTGTACGCGGCTCGATTTCCTCCTCTGTTCGAGGAGAATCGATTCGAAATAAGGTACAGAAGATTCTCGGGCTCGCGACTCCCGCAGATATACAAAGTCCCGACGCGATCGATACTTTTCTCGATTCTCTTTCCCTTTCCAGTTGGAGCACTTACGGAGGTAATACGACCTGTATCGAAATTCGAGACAAGAAAGACAATTTAGTTATCATAGACGGCGGTACTGGAATCAGAGAATTAGGAAATTCCATTTTACACGAAGGTTTTTTAGAAGGGAAGGGAAAGGCAAAGTGGATTTTCACTCACACACATTGGGATCATATTCAAGGAGTTCCTTTTTTTGTTCCTCTGTATGCTCCGGGGAATACATTCGATATTTTGAGTTCCGTAGACAATTTAGAAGAGCGACTTAAGTACCAGCATAGTTTTACCCATTTTCCGGTTCCTTATGACGGATTTCGAGCCACGAAAAATTTTAAGTTTATTCCGGAAGGAAAAGCGTTTCCGGTAACAGAATCCATCTCCGCGATTTCCAAGTCGGTTCGTCATCCGGGAGGAAGTTTTTCCTACCGTTTCGAGGAGGAAGGAAAATCTCTCATCTTCGCTTCGGATGCGGAGTTTAATTTAGATGAGATGGAAAATATTCAGGACTATTTAAATTATTTCCGGGGGGCGGACGTTCTCGTTTTCGATACCCAATATACGTTCGAAGAATCCTTACAAAAAATCGACTGGGGTCATAGTTCCGCTTCTATGGCCACAGATATCGCTTTGCGTGCAAACGTGAAAAAACTTGTGATGTTTCATCACGATCCTTCCTATGACGACGAAAAATTGGATGCGGTTTATTTGAGAGCCTTAAAATACAAAGAGATGTTCGATCCGCACAATCAGCTTGAGATCATCATGGCGTACGAAGGCCTGGAACTGGAAGTATAACTTGCAATTTTTCTAATATTAAAATTCGGATTTAACCTTTCATTTAAAACTTTTGGGAGAATCTTTCATGAGCGATTATATCATCGGGATTGATGCTGGAACCACTGGAATTCGAATTTTTTGTTTTAACAGATCCGGGAACGTGATTTCGAGTTCTTATTCCGAATTCAAACAGTACTATCCGGAATCGGGTTGGGTGGAGCATGACGCGGAAGAGATTTGGGCAAAAACTGAAAAACTGATCATCAAAGCGATTCGTAATGGAAAATTAAGTCCTTCCAAGGCGGTCGCGATCGGGATCACCAATCAAAGAGAGACCACCGTACTGTTCGATAAGGATACGGGCAAGCCGGTTTATAATGCAATCGTATGGCAATGTAGGAGAACGGCCGGAATTTGCACGGATCTAAAGTCGAAGGGTTTGGAACCGCTTTTCCGCAAAAAAACGGGACTCGTTTTGGACGCATACTTCAGCGGAACAAAAATTCAATGGATCCTGGAAAATGTGAAAGGCGTGAAAGCGAGAGCCGAAAAGGGAAAAATATTTTTTGGAACCATCGATACGTATTTGCTCCATCGGCTGACCAACGGAAAATCGCATAAAACGGATCATACGAATGCAAGTAGGACTTTAATCTACAATATAGAAAAGAAGGAATGGGACAAGGAATTGACTCAGATCCTTGGAATTCCGGATTCTATTCTTCCCGAAGCGCATAACTCTAGTTCTCTTTTCGGAAGAACGGAGAAGGTGAAAGGGCTTCCGGACGGAATCCCGATTTCTTCTCTGGTTGGAGATCAACAGGGTGCCTTATTCGGTCAACTTTGCACAGAGCCGGGGGAAGCGAAAAACACCTACGGAACCGGATGTTTTCTTTTGTTTAACACTGGAAATAATTTTCAGATTTCAAGGAACAATCTACTTACGACTCTTGGATGTGGCCCGGAAGGAAAGACGGTTTATTGTTTGGAAGGTTCCGTTTTTATCGGAGGTGCCGTCGTTCAATTTTTAAGAGATAATCTGAAGTTTTTCAAAGAGTCCAAGGTTTCCGAAAAATTCGCTTCCTCCGTTAAGAAGGAAGACGAGGTTGTGTTTGTTCCCGCGTTCACTGGACTCGGCGCTCCGTATTGGGATATGAATGCAAGAGGTGCGATTTTGGGTCTGACGAGAGATACGACCGCGGAACAAATTACGAAAGCGGCGTTGAAATCGATCGCACTTCAATCGTATGAACTTGTGGAAGCGATGGAGAACGATACCGGTTCAAAATTAAAAGTTCTCAAAGTGGATGGGGGAGCCACCGGAAACTCCTGGCTGATGCAGTATCAATCCGATGTGTTGGGAAAACGCGTAATTCGTCCTTTGAATGTGGATACGACTGTACTGGGTGCGGCTTTTTTAGCTGGACTTGAAAGAGGATTTTTTCCCTCTGTTGCGGATCTGAAGAAAAAAATCAAAGTAAGTAAAGAGTTTTCCCCTCAGATGAAAGTGGCACAGAGGGAAAAGGAAATTCGGATCTGGAAGGATTCCGTTCGAAGAATCCGCACCGATCAATAGTCGAACCCTAATAAACAAAATTCGAATGTTTTTCTTTGGGAATTGATTCCGGCTCCGCAAAGAATTCGGAACTCCGAAAAGAGAGGGATTTCAAGGATTCTTCCAGGTGGTATCTTTAAAAAGAATTGCTCGTCCCTTTCTCGTTTGGAAATAAGCGTATCCATTCGAACAATTTCCACCCATTCTAAAATTTGAAAAAAGATTTCTTTTTCGGTAACCGCATAAAGCTCGATCGCACGGACTCCCGAGACTTGAAAATTAAATTTTGATGTTTGAGGAAGACTTTGAAATTCGATTTTTATTTTTTGATTGGGGACGATTTTAGAGTCGTCTGTATTTTCTTGATAAATCTTAAATATTCCATTTTCATAATATATTTTTCTTGAAAAGTTCTTAAAAATCTCCTTTTCGATCGTTTCCTCCAGAGATTCCCCCGCTTCCGGTTTTTTAATCGGAGAATTGAGGATGGATTTCAGCTTATTCTTGGATATGTTTTTTTCAATCATTGTTTTGACCGGCACAGAAAGTTTGGAATAGGAGAAGCGGATGATCCTTTCGTCCATCGTATTCAAAATCCGGTTTAGAAAAGGGCCGTGAATCAAAGGAAGAATTTCGATCTGAAATATTTGGTCCTTTAGGAATGACGCGAAATCGGGTTCGTGACTGAATAAATTGGATACGATCGTTTGTTCTTCGGCGGGAGTTCCCGCAAAAAGAATTTTGATCAAACGAAAAAGGTATGATTTTTGTTTTGGATTGAAGTAGAGGGATTCTATCTTTTTCCCCACTTCGAGTTCGGACAATTCCGGATTTACGATGTCTTTCAAAGACAGATAACGTGTCGAAACCATCTTGTTTCTTCTTTGTCGATACAAGCTGAAGTTTCCGGTTTTTACGGTGCCGATGGAAGTAAGATTCGATTCTCCCCTCGCAATTCGAAAAGGAATAGATCCGACTGGAAGATATGGATTTTGTTGAATCGGATATTTTGTATTGTTTGCGATTTCAAAGGACGGTTCGGGGAAACGTTCGCCTTTGGAAAAAATTTTTCCTTCTTCAAAACTCAGGTAAGCCATAAAATCGATCGATTTGTGGGAAAACGAAATCCGATTCCATTCTAAAAAATATAAAAATCGAGGAATGATGGCGGGGGATGCAAATAAAAATGGAAGTTCCTCGATTTCCTCGGATTGAAAATCGTAAAAAGGATCTATTTTCGATTTCAATCGGACGATCGAGTCTGGATTTGCCAGAACGAAAATGTAATTTGTTCCTTCTTCTAAAAGCACGTTAGTTTACTGAAGGCTTGTCATTGATTTGCGATTTCAATTGGAAAATCCGTTTTATTGAAAAACTACGGGCCCCGTTTTACGGGATAAACAGATTTTTAAAAGGATTGGCGTAACGTATCTGGAATGGGAGCGGAAAGCCCCGGAGAGTGGTAGTTCTTTTTTGTGAGTTTGGACACGAGCGCTTTTTTGAAATCGTTGAAATTGTATTCAACTTTTAGAATGCGAACTTCATCCTCCAACCCAAATGGAATGAATTCTATGATTTCTTCCTCAGTCATTCCTGTAACCAAGGTAACGTCGTGGAGAATTCTTCCCAATTTGCGCACATCCCTTACTTCGAGCGGGATCAGATTTAGAATTTTGATTTCAAGTTCGTTCAGTTCAAGCATTATCACTTCTTGCGAATCATTAGGATGGTCATGTCGTCTTGAATTCTTCCGTTTGTATGTTTTAAAATTTCGGCAAAAAGATCATCGGCGATTTCTCCGAGATGGTTTTTGGGAACCTCTTCCAAAAAGCGAAACAAACTTTCTCCGAAATACAAGTTTCCGTTATTTTTCTGTTCGTAGAGTCCGTCTGTAAAGCAAAATACGATATCTCCGGATTCCAGATGAAAACAGTTTTTGCTTTGCACGTTTTTCAAACATGCGTTCATGGTGGTGGATATGAATTTCCCGTCGGTTTCCATAATTCGGTTTTCTCCGGTTCTTTTTTTATAGATCACAAAACTCGGATGGAGACCCGAATATTCCACGTTTCCCTGTTTATCGGCTTTGATCAAAAGAAAAGTCGCATATAAATTGGAATTGATCGTTGGATTTTGTTCTGTCCTTTTGAGAAGATCTTCGTTGATGTCTTCTATCACTTTGTAAGGATTTGAGTCGTGTTTTACCAATAAGGCCATCTTTTGGAAAATCATCATACTGAAAATTCCTGCCTGATAACCGTGTCCGACGGAATCTCCGATTCCGATCCAATAGTTTCCTTGCGGATCGGTTAAAAAATTATAAAAATCGCCTCCGATCGGATTATAAGTGAGGGTTCTTCCTTGGATTTCGTAGTTTTCATCGTCTATCGGTATAGGAAACAGATAATTCTGCATTCTATAGTCGCCTTTACGGTAACGTTTCGTTGTCTTTTCCTGGACTTCATCTTTCGAAAGTATTTTTTCGGTTGAAAATAATATAAAAGAAACATAATTTACTAAATAAATAAAAATGAGAATGATCAAATAGAGGACGATTCTTACTTTCGAAGAAAACGATCGGGTTTGCAGAAAGACGATGGCGATTGTCAAACAAATCAGATTTATACTAAGCAAAAGCCAGCCGACTCTTTGAAAGTAGCTTTTGATATGATCCGTTAAATTCATGGTTTGTAAAAATAAGCGTGAAATTGAAATTCCTTCTTAAGAAAGTTTTTTCTCGCTATTTGAAAATATTTATCTTCTAAATAAGGCCTACTTACTCCGTCCAAGAGCCCGTATCTTTTTTCCTGATATCCCGACTCATACAATAATGGGACGAGAGTTTTTGTAGAAGAATCATAATGATACAACAATTTGTGATGAAACGGAAGATATTCGATTTGAAATGCTTCTCCATTTCCCTGAAAGAATACTTCGCCTTTCCGATTTGTTTCGAGTAAGACCCAATTTCCCGATACGGAATACTTTCCTTTTCCGCTTATGATATGAGTTGTGTACTCGTTTCTGTCCTTCACTTCCCGCCTCATAGATTTTTCGAACGTGCGGTCTTCCGGGTTTAGAAAAATTCTTTCCCGAACCGTATTTTTGTAAAAGAGGGTATTTCGATGCGATCTTTCCGGTCGATTTCGTACATAAATTCCGCCCGGAATTTTTCCGGAATCCGTTTCTAAAGTGGAATTTGGAGGAAGTTCTCGAATCCATTCGGGGGAACAGCAAAACAAAAGGACGGATGTAAGAAAAAGAGGTTTTAGATTTGGAAGAAAAGAGAGTTTTCTAAGATCCAAATAAGCCCTCCTTTCGGCGTTCTAATCCCCTTTTTTAAAGGGAGGTTTCAAAACTGAAAGTAAATAAATTCCCCACCGCCGTCTCCGAAAACTCCCAGAAGTAGAAGTAATAGGATACTCAAAGCGGGAATTAAGATTTTGGAACGTTTTTCAATCTTTTCCATCAGTTGTGGAAAATACTGAAAAGAATTTAAGCCGATGGTTAAAAATATAAACAGAAGCAGTTCTTCCCAACGAGGGAGAATTTTTCCGGAAAAAAAGTTCTTAAAACCGCCGATCAGATCCAGCAAAAACGGAACCGAATTCTTTCCCACAGAGCCCGCTCGGAAGAAAATACCTGAAAACGCGAATAAGTTCAAAGTCACTGCGGTTCTCAATAGTCGGACTATTTTGGAAGAACCTGAGCCAATTTTCTCAACTTGTTTTGGTTCTAAGATTCTTTCCACCGCAAGGATCAAACCCAAATACGCTCCCCAAAGAACAAATGCGATATTGGCTCCGTGCCAAAGCCCTCCCAGACACATCGTAAGAAACATATTCCACTGGGATCTAAATTCTCCCTTTTTGCTTCCGCCGAGAGGAATGTAGATGTAATCTCGTAACCAAGTGGAAAGAGTCACGTGCCATCTGCCCCAAAATTCGCGAAAAGAGAGGGATAAAAAAGGACCGCGGAAGTTTTCCGGAATCTCGTATCCAAGTAGGAATGCGGAGCCTCGGGCTATGTCGGTATAACCGGAAAAATCGCAGTAAACCTGACAAGCAAAGCTGAGGATCGAAATATAAACGGAGGCCGCATGATATTCCCCCGGCTCTAGATAAAGAGGAGATATGATCCCGGCGATGGAATCTGCGAGAACCGATTTTTTAAACAGACCGAAGATCAATAAAAAGATCCCTTGTGTCATCCTATGTTTGTCGATCTCGGGATGATCGAGTTTTGGCAAGAAGTCGGTCGATCTCATGATTGGACCCGCGATCAATTGGGGAAAGAATAGGATGAATAAAAAATAATCGTTTGCGCCGATTTTTTGCGGAATGATTCCTCTGTGGATGTCCACTTGGAGGGCGATCAGCTGAAACGTATAGAAACTGATCGCTAAAGGAAGAAGAATTTCGACTGAGGTTCCGAGTTTTTGCCAAAATTCCATTCCCGTAAGGGAACCCATGAAATCCATTAAAAAATAATAATATTTGAAGAAAGCGAGATTGACTACGTTTACAAGAACCGCCCACTTCAGAAGTTGACCTGTCGGTTTTCCATTTTCCCTGTTTTTCCAGAGTTTGAGCGAGAAATAATAATTCATTCCGATCACGAGAAGAAAATGAATCAAAAACGCAATGTGGGAATATCCGTAAAATATGATCGACGAAACGAGAAGTACTCTTTTTTTCGCGGGTCCGTCTACGTTCCAGTAGATCAAATATGTGATTAGAAATAAGAAAAGAAAGGGTAAAGAATTGAATAACATTGATATACCGGAAAATGGATTCTAAATTTCTAATGGAACTTAGTAAGACCAGATGTATAGAAAACGAACCTGTCTTCCTGTTCCGAGAATTTTCGAGATCGTGGAATCCTGTCTTAACTCGGGAGATTGAATCTGATAAAAGTTCGCTCTTTTATCCGTGCTCTGAGAATAGTAAATGATTCTCGGGCTGTTGCTTCCCGGAGTTTTCCTGTAACTCGGGAGGGCCATCGTCTCTTGAACCGCGTTGTCAAAATAACCAATCTTATCGATTAGCCCGTGCCCGAGGGCCTGAGACGCGGTGAAAATTCTTCCGTCGGCAATCTTACGAAGTTCAGCGGGATTTTTTCCGGGTCTTCCGTTCTTTACGACTTCGAAGAATTTTTCGAATAGATCGTCCACGATAGATTGAAGCAATTTTCTTTGTTCGGGAGATAGATCTTCCAAGGGAGAGCCGATGGTTTTATTTCCTCCGGAACGGATCGACTGGTCCTTAACTCCGAGTTTGTCCAAACCCTCTTTCACATTGATTCCGGAAAGAATCACTCCGATGGAACCGGTTACGGAAGTAGGATGTGCGATTATGAGATCGGTCGCCATCGAAATATAGTACGCACCGCTCGCCGCAGTATCCATAAACAAAGAGACCACAGGAATTTTCTTTTTCGCTTTAAATTTAAGAATCTCTTTGTAAAGAATGTCGCTTGCGGTTACTGAACCTCCTGGTGAATTGATTTTCAAGATCACGGCTTTGATCTCTGGATCCAGTTCGGCGAGTTCGAGTTGTTTTTTGACTCCGGCTAAGATCGAATCTTCTTGGCCTCCGAAAAAGGTTTTTTCTCCTTCGTCGCTGATTACCCCGTCTATGGGAATGATGAGAATTTTGTCTTCGTTTTTACCGGAGAGGAGTTTTTCCCTCAATTCAGCGGTTTTCGAGGAGGGAGCGCCTAAGTTCGCATTTACCGGAATATAACAATTGGAAAGAAAAAGACTTAAAAAAAGAATATGGGTCCAAGTTAGAATCGAGTGTTTCAAAGGAATTCTCCTACCGTCAGTTTTCCCTAGTTGAACAGGCTTTCAATTCCTTTCCATCTATTTTAAAGGAACACTTTTGAATGATTCGCGGCCAGGCTTTGAATGTTCAGGAATTCTACATGCGATATTAAAACGAGGGAGTCCAAAAATAGATGGAAAAGATTCGGAATTTTCAGGAAGTGTGCGGAAGTGTCGGAAATTTTTAGCGATTGTTCCCGATTAAAATTTACGGATAACGGGGAACAAATTCTTTCCTGGAGTTGGAGGCATTCCTTAAGTGGCGAATGGCTTGAGATTATTTCCGGGTATGACGCAAAAGAACCGTTTTTTTGTTCCGGTTCGTATTTGATGTATCCTTGGGTCAATCGTCACGCCGATGATCGGATTCGTTTAGGAGAAGAGTGGATTTCACTTTCTTCTATCGGAACTAAAGATAGGAACGGATACCCTTCTCATGGGCTTGCCTATTCTTGGAAACGCAGGATCGTTCGAAAGACGAATGATTTGATTGAGTTCGAACTTTGTCCGGAAGAAATTTTATTAGGATCTTCTTTGGGGAAGGTAATCGTTCGGGAAACGTATTCACTGAGGAGAATTTTGAACGAAGAAGTTCTTACTCTCGAAACTTCTTTTTTAAATCTCAATTCTTATCCGTTCCGATTTTGTTACGGTTATCATCCTTATTTTAGAATGAAATCCGATCAGTGTCTTCTCCGGTCTAACCTTAGGAAACAGATTCCCTTACAAGAAGATTTAACTCCGGTTTATCCCATTTACGGAACGAAAACGGATCGATTTACTTTGAAGAATATCCCCGTGTTGGATTCTTTATTTTTTGGAGAAGATGCGTGGGTGTTATTGGAAGTTCCGGATGATTCCTATCAAGTTCGAATTCGATCGAACGTTTCGAGGGGAAACGATATACGGCTTTCGTATTTTCAAATTTATACGGACTTTGCGGGAAATCGAATCGCAATCGAACCGATGAGCGCTCCGGGGAATGCGTTTTTAAACGATTTTGCTTTGACGACTGTTCTTCCGGAAGAAGAAAAGAGCGGAAGTTTTCAAATTCTGCTTTCCATACTGTGATCTTTTCTTAGAACTTCCGCGAAAGAAATCACTTTCTGTATTCTTCGATTTGACATGCCCCCATTTTTAGTACCAGCGTAATGTGTGAAAATCCTCTTAAGCAGAGCGTCTTAAATATTCCTCCGGAGTTAATCCCCCGAGTGAGCTATGTGGCCTTTCTGAATTGTAGAAGATTCTCCACTCTTCGATGAGGCGCCGGGCTTCTTCGATATCTTTAAACCAATTTTCATTTAAACATTCGTTTCGCATTTTTCCGTTAAAGCTCTCGATGAAGGCATTTTCAGTAGGCTTGCCCGGTGTGATAAAATGAATATCGACTCTTTTTTCGAAAGCCCATCGTAAAAATGTTTTTGATGTGAATTCGGGACCATTATCCACAACAATTTGTTTTGGTAGACTACGGACTTCGGATACTTCATTCAAAATCCTTACTAATCTTTCTGAAGTAATTGAGAATTCCGCCTTCGTTACGACTGCGAATCGACCGAAGTCATCGATAATATTCAAAATTCTGAATCTTCTTCCCGAATAGAGCGAATCCGACATGAAATCCATTGACCATCTTTCCTCCGATTTCTTAGGAACAATCTTTGGAACAGTAGGCAATGACAGCCTCTTTCGTTTTCGCTTGATTCGGTATTTTAAGCCCAATTCGGAATACAGGCGATAGATTCGTTTATGATTTACATGCTCTCCTTGACGAATGAAAGAATGGATCTGCCTATATCCCGCTCTTCTATGTTTATACGCTAAAGAACGAATTCGATCCTTTAATTCCTTGTTTTTGTCTTGAAGTCCGCAACGATACCGAAAGACGGTTCTGGAAATTTGCAAGAGACGACAGGATTTTCGTTCTCCAAGTTTCGTTTTGATCAACATAACTGCCTCTCGTTTCTGCTCGCGGCTCACCACTTTTTTTCGAGTAACATCTTGATCGCTTCATTTTCTAAAGCTAATTCTGCATATAGTTTCTTTAGCTTACTGTTCTCTTCCTCTAAAGTCTTCATTCGCTTCAGATCGCTCAGTTCTAAACCTCCGTATTTCGAACGCCAACGGTAAAAAGTATTTCCGCTGATTCCATACTTACGACAAACATCAGAGGTCGATGCCCCTGATTCCGATTCCTTCAATATCTTGTGAATTTGATCTTCACTGAAACGTTTCTTCATATTTTCCTCCAAAATTATATGCTTTTCAGAGGATTTCAAACATTCTAATTGGTTCTAAATTCGGGGGCTAGGTCAGATTCTTTGTCGATGGAATGAAAAAGATGTTATGACATATTGAGAAAACTCGGGAGTAACTCAAAAGCTTCTACGGGTTTTCGATAAATTCCGTGAGGATTCTTATGTTCGCATTCTTCTTGACAGAAAGGGGTCGATTTTCAGTCTAAACAAACAGGAAACCAGACACAAATGAGTAAACCCTTAATCGTTCAGAGTGATAGAACTATGCTTTTGGAGGTAGATAATCCGGAATTTGAAGCCTGCCAAAGTATAGTTTCCAAATTTGCTGAGTTAGAAAAAAGTCCGGAATACCTTCACACATACAGAATTTCTCCACTTTCCCTTTGGAATGCGGCATCGATCAAAATGACTGCGGATGAAATTGTAGAATGTTTGGAGAAGTTTTCCAGATATTCCGTCCCGAAAAACATCGTAAATGAAATCCGCGAACAGATTAGTAGGTACGGTAAGGTAAAACTCGTCAAGGAAGAGTCTGGAGAGCTTGCAATCCTATCGAATGAAAAAGGATTTCTTCAAGAGATCGGAAATCATAGAGCGGTACAACCGTTTATTGAAACTGTTTTTCCCGATAAAATTTATATCAAAAAAGAATACCGCGGTCACATAAAACAAGCGTTGATCAAAATCGGTTTTCCCGTGGAAGATCTTGCCGGTTACGACGAGGGAAATAAATACGGCTTTAACCTGAAACCTACGAGTAACACCGGTAAAAAGTTTGGGATGCGAGATTACCAAAGAGCCTGTGTGGAAGTATTCCATGCGGGAGGCGGTAACGAGGGAGGTTCTGGCGTTGTGGTACTTCCTTGCGGGGCCGGTAAGACCATCGTGGGAATTGGTGTAATGCAAATCGTCGGAGCCGAGACCTTGATTTTGGTTACGAACACACTTTCGATCCGTCAGTGGAGAAACGAAATTTTGGATAAAACCGATATTCCTCCCGAGGACATCGGGGAATATTCCGGTGAAGTCAAAGAAATCCGTCCAATTACAATCGCGACGTACAACATTCTCACCCATAGAAAAAAGAAGGGCGGGGATTTTACACATTTTCATCTATTCAGTGCGAATAACTGGGGACTTATCGTTTACGACGAGGTCCATCTGCTTCCCGCTCCGGTGTTCCGAATGACTTCTGAGCTTCAGGCAAAAAGAAGACTCGGACTGACCGCGACTCTCGTAAGAGAAGATGGTCTGGAAGAAGACGTATTCTCTCTTATTGGGCCGAAAAAATACGACGTTCCTTGGAAGGAGCTCGAAAGTAAATCTTGGATCGCGGAGGCGAAGTGTAAGGAAATCCGAGTGAGTATGGAAGATGATCTACGCTTGAAGTATTCCATTGCGGACGACCGCGAGAAGTTCAGACTCGCTTCCGAAAATCCAGAAAAGATGAAAGCAATCGATCTCATCATGAAAAAACATTCCGAGTCTCATTTGCTTGTGATCGGACAATATATCAATCAGTTGGAAGAAATATCAAAGAAATTTAATATTCCTTTGATTACGGGTAAAACTCCGCTTCCGGAGAGACAGACTTTGTACGATTCTTTTCGTTCCGGTAAGATCAAGTCTCTCGTAGTCAGTAAGGTGGCAAACTTTTCGATCGATCTTCCGGATGCGAATATTGCGATTCAGGTTTCGGGCACTTTCGGTTCTAGACAGGAAGAGGCACAGAGATTGGGCCGAATTCTGAGACCCAAGGGACATGATAACACGGCCGTATTTTATTCTCTTATATCGAGGGATACGAATGAGGAGCGTTTCGGTCAGAATCGCCAGTTGTTTCTCACCGAACAGGGATACGAATACGAAATTTATACTTTGGATCAATTTAGAGAAGCTCAGGAAGAATTGGCTCAGCTGCAACTGAACAATGTCTGATTCTTTCCGTTAGAAAAAAAGAATCAAAGTCAAAAATATAAAAAGGGGAACAGAATGGATCTCAGCGCAAAAAGGCTGAACGTCATCGAACCTTCTCCCACACTCGTGATTACCGCTAAGGCGAACGAGTTGAAAAAAAAGGGAGAAGATATTGTCAGTTTCGGAGCTGGGGAGCCCGATTTCGAAACTCCGTCCCATATCAGAGACGCCGCAAAGAAAGCGATTGATAAGGGAATGACGCGTTATACGGCTGTTTCTGGAACGGTTGAACTTAAAGAAGCCATCGTTCATAAATTCAAGAGAGATAACGGGCTCAATTACGAAAAAAATCAAGTCATCGCTGGAACGGGCGGAAAGCAAGTTATCTACAATTATTTTTTGGCAACTTTAAACGCGGGAGACGAAGTCATTATTCCGGCGCCGTATTGGGTCAGTTATGCGGATATCGTTCGTTTGGCGGAGGGCGTCCCTGTGATTGTTACTACCACTCCGGAAAGTAACTTTCAAATCACTCCGGAGCAATTGAAGAAGGCGATCACTCCTAAGACAAAATGTTTGATCTTAAATTCCCCTTCCAATCCGACGGGGGCCGGTTATTCTAAAAAGGATTTGGAAGTTTTGGGAGAAATCGTACTTTCTGCTGGAATTCAAGTGATGAGTGACGATATCTATGAAAAGATCGTCTACGACGGATTTACGTTTTCCAATCTTGCAATGTTGTCTCCCGAACTTAAAAAACAAACTTTTATCGTCAACGGGGTTTCCAAAACCTATTCCATGACCGGTTGGAGAATCGGTTACGGCGCGGGCGATATCGACATCGTAAAGAATATGGAAACGATTCAAAGTCAGTCCACTTCCAATCCTTCTTCGGTTTCCCAAGCGGCGGCGGAAGCAGCGATTGCAGGAGATCAGGTTTGTGTGGAAGAGATGAGAAAGGCTTTTGAAGAGAGAAGAAATTTGATCGTTTCCCTTTTAAATTCAATTCCGGGTGTGAAATGCAATCATCCCCAAGGAGCGTTCTATGTGTTTCCGTATTTAACGGAAGTATATAAAACTCCAGGTTTTGAAAAACTAAAAAAGGAAACTTCTGAAACATCTCTGAGTAAAATCTTCTGCAGTGTTCTATTAGAAAAGTATAAAGTAGCGGGAGTTCCGGGAATCGCCTTCGGAGAAGACCACGCTCTTAGACTTTCCTATGCGATGGGTGAAACGGATATAAAACGCGGAGTCGAAAGAATCGCCGAAATGATACGGGATCTGAGCAAGTAAACAATGAGACGGATCGTTCTGGTCCTCATCTTTTTTATGGCTGTCCCGTATCTTTGGGGAGGGGATCGGTTGGTTCTTAAGCCGAATTCCCCCCTTTATTTATTTCCGGATAAAAAATCGGAAATTCTTCGTCGCCTAGGTTTTGGGGAAATCGTTCAGAGCAAAAACGAAAAACAAAACGATCGTAACTTTCGTTTCGTATCCGATTCTTCCGGATTGAGCGGTTGGGTGGAGGCCCAAGTGCTTTTCGATTTGGAGGGAAAGGGCGCGTATAAGACGGTTTTACGTTCCATCGATCGTATGTTATATTCTGCGAGTACCGGCCTCAACGAATTCGAATCCGTTTTTCACTACTTAAATTCCCTGGAAGAAAACGGGATTTATCATTCGGACGAATATCTTTATCTAAAAATCAGAAGGGCGATCGTTTTGTCCAGAATATTAGAAATATTGCAAGAAGGCGAAAACAAACGTATGGAATCCAAGTTACTAGGATATCTTTCCAAAAACCCCGAGGACATCATTCCCGGAGAAAAAGGAACCCATGCAAAAATCAATCCGAATGTATTCTGGAAGATCGCGGAAGAATTCAAAGACAAGGGCCCCGGAGATTTTGCCGCATTTTTAGGAGTCAAACACACTCCGGAGGCAAATTGTAAAAGGGACGTTTTTTGTTTTATCGGCGACGAAAGAAAGAGAAGGATTCGTTATCTGCAACTCAATCCGAACGGAAACTATGCGAGCATATTTGCCAATCAGATTTCCAAAAGATTCGAAGTCTTAACAAAAGATCTCGAAACGATTCAATGCGGCAAGGGAGAAGCGCGGAAGGAAATCTATGAGTCTTTTCGCAGAGATTTGCAATTTCTTCCTTATCGATACGGCAAAAAATACCACGGTTTTCTCAAAAAAATCCAGAAAGAATGCCTGCAGTAGATTTAAGTTTTCGTAAGATTGATTTTCAAAGCGGGAAGTTTTTTTCTCCGATTTGTGGCCCGATTTTAGTTTTACACGGACTTTTCGGTTCCTCTAAAAATTGGTTAAGCGCGGGCGATTTTCTAAGTCGATATGCAGACGTTTATCTGATGGATCTTCGAAATCACGGAGATTCTCCTCATTCGAGCGAGCATTCTCTTGCTTCTATGGTGGAAGACTTGGAAGTATGGATTACAAAGCAAAAAATCGAAAAACCGGCGATCTTGGGGCATTCCATGGGCGGGCTCGTGACGATGGGCTTTGCATTAAAAAATCAGAATATTCCGTCTTTATTATTTGTGGAGGATATCGCACCTAAGGATTATCCGTTTCATTATGAGAGCGAGCTTGCTTGTCTTCGGACTGACGTTTCCGGTTTTAAATCCAGACAGGAGATTGATGCGGCTTTGACGGAAATTCTTCCCGATTCGTTTATTAGAAACTTTTTAGAGATGAATTTGGAACGACTTGAAAACGGCGGTTATCGATGGAAGCTGAACGTAGAGGGGATTGCAAATTCTCCCAGACTGTTGCAGGATTTTTTCAGCAGATATGTAGAAAGTCCGTATTCGGGGCAAACGTATTTTATAACCGGCGGAGCTTCGGAATATTTTCGTAAGGAAGATATTGAACTTACTCGAAATTTTTTCCCGAACTCTCAATTTTACGCAATTCCGGGTGGGGATCATTATATCCACTTCACGAAGATGTCTGAGTTTAAAAGAATTTTAGAATCTATTTTTGAGAAATTGGACGATTCTGAATTCGCAATAAACTGAATCCAATCAAGAAACAGGTTCCGATTCCAAAAGGAACGAGCAGAGTAAAACCGAAGCCGGTCCATTTTCCGAAGATCAAAGTCAGAACAGGAGTCAATCCTATGGACAGAGACGCGAAACTATCTTTTAAATTCTGCATATAAGAAAATCTTCGGATTTTCCCGCTTAAAAAAATCGCGATAATCGGACCGACCGTATAGGAAGCGATCGACAAACCTAGTTCCACTAGACCCGTTTTTCCCGTTGTTAAAAAGAGCGGAAGGAGGGAACTTAAAAGAAGAATCGTTCCCCAAAATAAACTCAATGTTCCCGAACCGAACCTATCAATTCCTAAGTCTACCTTGGTCGTTAAGGAAAGCGAATTGATCGAACTCGATAAGGTAGACATTGCGGAAGCCAAAATGGCGGCCAACAAAAATCCAGTGATCGGAGAAGGTACTTCTTCCATAATGAATTTGGAAAAAACCTTATCTTGGGGAATAACGAAACCTTCATAATAAAAATATAATAAAATTCCGATGCTTAAAAATAATACGAACTGAAAGAAAACAAAAACTCCCGAAAAGATCATCGCCTTCTTGGCATCCGATTCGGATCGGCAAGCAAGAACTCTTTGTACGAACATCTGATCCACTCCGTGGGTTCCTAAAGTCAAAAGAATTCCTCCTAAAATCGCAATCGGTGCAAAGTATGCGGAAGAAAAATCATTCCATTCGAAAATTTTGAACTTATTTGCCTGAAACGCATTCTGAATCAGGTCGGAAACGTTGAAACCTTTTTCTACAAGTAAGTTTCCTAAATAGAAAAATGTAAAGATTCCTCCCGCAACGTAAATTAAAAATTGAATCGAATCCACCCAAACTACGGAACGAAACCCACCTTGAACCGTATAAAGAACCGTAATTCCCGAAATTAAAAGAAGGCTCAGAATTTCTGCGTTACGAGTCACTATCTCCATCGCACTGTATTGTTTTAAGAACATTTTCAATAGGATCGCGACCGGAATCGCGGATGCGTACATTCTCACTCCATCTCCTAAGATTCGAGTGAGTTTAAAAAGAAAGGTAACCGTTTTTTGGGAAATTTTTCCGTAACGGATTCCCACCCATTCGTACACGGAAATAAATCCAGATTTGTAATACATTGGAATAAAAAGTTCGGCTACGATGATTCTTCCCAAAACAAAACCCAAACCGAGCCCGAGAAAGGCGAGATTGCCAGAATAACTCAGTCCAGGAATATTCAAAAAGGTAAGAGTTGAAGTTTCTGTGGCAACAATCGAAAAACTCAACGCGATCCAGGAAATTTCTTTACCCGCGAGAAAATAAGAAGAGGAATCTTTGTCTTTTTTTCTGGAAGTGAGCCATCCAGAAAAAAGAACCAATGCTATGTACAAAAGCAGAACGATTAGATCCAAAACTGAAAAGTGCATAATCAGGCAGAATGCGCTCCGATAAGATCAAGAAAACTCTTTTTCCCTTAGAATCCGCTTCTTAACATTTCGGAATTGAGCATCACTCATGTATTTCGTTTTTACAGTTATTTGAAGTGAATCGATTCGAAAATCTGGATTTCGGAAGGCGAAAATCAAATGACGGTTTGATTCGTAGAGAAATTGTGGTCGTAGCTTTTTACGATCGTTTTGTCGATCTGCCTTCATTTTTTTATGTCTTCGATTCGACAATATTCCATTCGGGTTCCGGGAACCTCGGCCAATTTAGGACCGGGTTTTGATCTTTTTGGTCTTGCGTTTCGGGTCTATAACCGATTTCACTTTCAATTCGTTCCCGAAAGGGAATTCAAAACCTCTGTAAAAGGGATGGAGACACTTCCTTTCGGTCCCGATGAGGATCTTGTTCTATTTTCGTACCGATCCTATTTTAAAAGATTTTTACCTGGCATTGAACCGCTCCCATATTCCCTACTTATGGATCTAGAACTTCCGATAAAAGGGGGGCTTGGTTCTAGTGCGAGTGCGGCCGTAGCCGGAGTTTGTGCCGCGAGATTTGCACATAAGAATTTTTATTCTAGGATTCCTCTCCCTAAAGAAAACGAGTTTCTGTTTCATCTCGGTCAGATCGAAGGACATCCGGATAATACGATCCCTGCTTATTTGGGCGGTTTTGTATTTGCCTATTTCAATGGAAACCGTTTGGAATATGTCAAAAAGAAATTTCCAAAGAAGATACGTTGTTTTTTGATCGTACCGAATTTGGAAACGTCCACACATCAATCTAGAAAAGCTCTTCCCGGTTCTTATTCCGCCGAGGATGTGATTTTTAATATGAGCCGTATCGCTACATGGATGGAATTTTTAGATTCGGGTAAAATTTCTCTTTTGAAACTCGCTTTGGAAGATCGAATTCATACTCCGTATCGAATACATTCCGGGTTTGAACTGAAGCCTCTTTTGACCGAGATAAGTAAAAATTTAATCGGACATTCGCTTTCCGGAAGCGGTCCTTCCGTTCTTTTGTTTTCCGAGAGAAACAAAGCGGTTCGAATAGAAAAGATTCTCAAAGAAAAAGTCGCCGAGTTCGTTCAAAAAACTCATTTCGATTGTCAACTCCTTTCCTTAAAAGTGGAGGAGGACGGAATTTTAGAATCCTGGAAAAATATTCAAATTTTATAAAGTGATACGCACTAAAATCAATCTATTCCTCCGGTTCTTCCTTTTCTTCTTTCCCAAATCCATATAACCCTTTTTTAACCGGAGTTCTTCGATTGAGACCGGGATGTATTTTTGTGATCGTGAAAATGAATCGCATTCTTTCTTTTCCGAAATTATTGATAAAAAATTCAGAGGAAAGACTGATTTCGAAATATTGGATCATTCTTTCTTTGACCACCTTGTCTGAAATTCGAAAGTCCGCGTTTTTACCGATCACTTCGTAACTATCCAGTTTTTCCGCGGATTCCATTTTGGAGAACGTAGGCATTCCAGGAGGTTTGAACAATACGAAAGAATTCCGTAATATTTGAATTTCATAATCTTCCGAATCTTTCGCTTTTTTTAGATTAAATACAAGATGATTGTCGGAGATCGCATTGCAGTAGGTTCGAATGTTTCCGGACGTTTGACCAATGCTGAATCGAACGTTCCTCTGACTTTCGGAAACTACTAGTAAAAATCTATCTCCTTCTTCGGGAGGACTCCCGACTCCGGCGCTTTCTTTTTTTATCGCGGGATAGATGATTTCCTTGAAAAATAGAAAGGCGAGACCGGTAAACGCGATCAAACCCATGGAGATCAAAAAAACGTCTAAACCGACTGTGTAGATGAGACCGGGAATAAAAAACAAATTTTCTTCTCTATCTTTTTACGTCGATTTTGTGGTCGGTCGGATTTTCACTCATTCTGGAACGTACCATCATGGAAAGAAGGTCTTTCATCTGTTCGGGACTGATTACCTGATTCATTCTTTCTTCAAAGGATACGGGGGAAGGTTTCATGACAAGCTCTTCCGGTTTGATTTCATTCACTGTCGATTTGGGTTTTGCCCGCGGAATCGATTCTGGAATTTTTGCGTCCTTTTCTTGGGTTTGTATTTCCGGTTCCACTTCTTTGCTAAACTGGGGCCAGGAAAACGAAAAAGATTGGATTGAAATTCCTGTTACATTCATAAACCCGAACCTCCTTGAAATCCGGATTGATCCGAAAATCTCTCTACTAAAACTATCGGTAATAGAGGATTCACTTTAGCTTTTTTTCGGATTTTTTATTTCTTTAGAATTATTTTCCATCGGAATCTCAAAGCCCAAAGAGAAAGAAAAATTTCAGAGAAGAGTGAAAAAAAGAGTCTGAATTTATCGTTTGCCACTCTGCCTCGAATTTCTAAATTGGCAGTAAGGGAAACTAAGTCGCTGTTTCTCAACCTTTGGAGGGGAATGGTTCCATGCAAGACATAATCGAAAAATTAAAAGCAAGAGAATTCAGGCCTATTCTCATTCTCTCAGCCGTTTTTTTTATCTACATCCTGCTTACAATTTTTCCGCTTGTTGCTTATTTTTCTTCGGATGGATTCGTTCAAATTAACGGTAAAAATTATACCATCAAAGATGTCGAAAAAGACAATCCTCGAGTCGCTCGTAAGTTTTATGCGGAAACGAACGATCGTCTTTACCGTGTACTTTCCGAATTTGCGAGCAAAAAGGTAGTTTCACTCGCCGCAAAAGAGCGAAAAGTTTCCGAAAAAGATCTTTTAGAACCTTCGATCCAACCTCCGAGCGTCGAGGAAATGCGCGCTATCTATGAGCAATATAAAAATTCTCCAGCGCTTCAAGGCAAGTCTTTCGATCAGGTTAAAACCGAAATTGAAAATCATCTTATTTCCCAAAAGAAGGAAGAAGCGAGAAATTCTCTTTTTTCTGAACTCCGAAATCAATACAATATTTCCGTAAAAGTCAAAGAGTTGCCTCCTCTCAGAGACGATACGATTGTTGCGGGTAACAACCCTTCCATCGGACCGGAAAACGCAAAAGTTACCGTCATCGAGTTTTCCGATTTTGAATGTCCTTTTTGCAAAAGAAGTCAGGATGTGAACGCTCAGTTAAGGGCAAAATACAAGGATCAGATTCGTTGGGTATTTAGAGATTATCCGCTTTCTTTTCACCCAAACGCAATGTTTGCGCATATCGCCGCAAATTGTTCCACATCTCAGGGCAAATACTGGGAATTTTTCAAAGTGCTTTTTGATAACTCCGGAAACCTTTCGAGAGAACGAGTTTTGGATTTGGCAAGAGGCTTGGGTCTCGATATGAAAACGTTCAGCCAATGTGTGAACGATGCCTCGGTTCGTAAAGAAGTGGAGGCTGATATAGCCGAAGGTGAAAAATACGGTGTCAGTGGAACTCCCGCTTTTTTTATCAATGGAATTATGATAGAAGGCGCGCAACCGATGGAAGCGTTTACGAAAGTGATCGATCAGGAACTTAAAAATTAAAATTGGAAAATAGGAGCTAGTCAAAATATGGGTAAGACGGTGAAGGTCGCTATTACAGGCGCTGCGGGACAAATTGGATATTCGCTTCTTTTTAGAATCGCTTCCGGACAGATGTTCGGCACCGATACTGCGGTGGAAATTCAAATGCTTGAGTTAGAAGCGGTGCTACCCGCGGCAAAAGGTGTGATTATGGAACTGGAAGACTGCGCATTTCCTCTTCTGCAAAAAGTAACCGTTTCTTCCGATTTGGATACTGCTTTTAAGGATATCAATTGGGCGTTGTTAGTCGGTTCCGTTCCTAGAAAGGCGGGAATGGAAAGAGCGGATCTTCTCAAAATTAACGGAGGAATTTTCGTAAATCAGGGAAAGGCGATCGAAAAGAACGCTGCCTCCGATGTAAGAGTTCTCGTGGTTGGTAACCCTTGTAATACGAATTGTCTGATCGCAATGAACAACGCAAAAGGAATACCAGCGGATCGTTGGTTCGCAATGACTAAACTGGATGAAAACAGAGCGAAGTCGCAGCTTGCTTCCAAAGCGGGCGTCTCGGTAAAAGAGGTAACCCATTTGGGAATTTGGGGAAACCATTCTTCTACCCAATATCCTGATTTCTACAATGCAAAAATTTCCGGTAAACCGGTCACTGACGTAATTTCCGATCATGAATGGTTAAAGGGTGATTTCATTAAAAATGTTCAACAAAGGGGAGCTGAGATTATCAAAGCGAGAGGGGCGTCCTCAGCGGCAAGTGCGGCAAACGGGGTTGTGGATACCGTTCGTGCAATTATCACTCCGACCGTCTCCGGAGACGCCTTTTCGGCGGCTATCGCTTCCGACGGATCTTACGGAACTGAAAAAGGATTGATCTTCGGATTTCCTTTGAAGTCGGACGGAAAAAAAGTGGAAATCGTCCAGGGCCTTTCATTCAACGATTTTGCGAAGGAAAAATTCAAAATCACTCACGATGAACTCATTTCGGAAAGAAATGAAGTGAAGGAAATGTTATAGAATTCAAAAGAGAGGTTTTTTGAACCTGAATCCGTCTACGTTTCTTCAGAAAACCTCTTTTGTTTTGAAATCTCTGAAAGAGAATTTTCTTTTTCGATCCCTGGAAGTTCCTTTTGGGGTTGATTTATCCTCTAACGATTATCTTGGTCTTACCCGCCACCCTAAGCTTGTCGAAAGTCTGAAAGAAGGTTTGGATCTTTACGGGGCCGGTTCCGGCGCTTCCAGATTGGTCTGTGGACATAGAAATTCCTTTGAAATTGCGGAACAAACTTGCTCCGAATGGGTTGGAACGGAAGCTTCTCTGTGGGTTGCCAATGGTTATGCCGCCAATCTAGGGTTGATTTCTTGTATCGCGAATGCGAAGTCGGAGATTTTCACGGATCGACTCAATCACGCTTCGATTTTGGACGGGATTCGTCTTTCGGGCGCAGAAAAAACATATTATAAACATCTAAACTTAAATCATCTCGAAGAGCTTCTCCGGAAATCCAAAAAAAAGGAAAAGATTATCATATCCGAAAGCGTTTTCAGTATGGATGGAGATTTCGCGCCGATTTTGGATCTTCTTTATCTCAAAAATAAATATGACGCGGTTTTGATTTTGGATGATGCTCACGGAATCGGAGTTTTTGGGCAAAGTGGAGAAGGTAGAGTGGCTCAGGTTTTAGGTCCCGAAAGAATGGAAGAGGTGGATTTTATTACTTATACGGGCGGGAAGTCTTTGGGTTTGGAAGGTGCTTGGATTGGAACTTCCCGGATCGGAAAAGAGTTTCTGATCAATAAGATGCGGACCTTTATTTATTCTACGGCGCCTATGCCTGCGATCGCACATGCGGTTCCGACTTCCATTTCAATCGTGCGGTCCATGAAGAAGGAAAGAGAGGATCTTTTAAAACGCGCGGATCGCTTTCGTATTTCTCTTGAGGTGAAAAATTATCCGAAGACGACTTCAGAATCTCAGATTGTTCCCATTCTATTTCCTTCCGAAAGAACCGTTTTGGATTCCGCAGAAATTTGTAAAAACAACGGACTTTATGTTAAAGCGATTCGTCCTCCGACCGTGAGTGTTCCCAGACTTCGAATCAGTATTCATTCCGATACGACGGAATCTGTATTAGAAAAATTGATTTCTCTTTTGCCGGAGTTCTGATGGCAGTATTTATCGGAGCTACTGGAACGGATATAGGTAAAACTCTCTTTAGTTCTCTCATCTTGGGAAAATACGGAAAGTCCTTAGGGCTCAAGTATTTCAAACCTGTTCAAACCGGACATGATAGCGATCGGGTCGCTTTGATGAATCTTACGGGTCTTCACGAAAGTTATTTTCTCAAAAACTATTATTCCTTGTCTTTTGCTGGATCTCCCCATTATGCTTCCGAATTGGAAGGGATTGAGATCGATTCGGATGAACTTTCCAGACATCTCTACAGCATTCGAGACGAAAAAATCATCGTGGAAGGAGCTGGTGGTCTGCTCGTTCCGTTAACTCGAAAAATTCTTACCCTGGAATTGATCCGACAATCCGATATTCCTCTTATTTTAGTGGCTCCTGTTTCTTTGGGTGCGATCAATCAAACCCTTCTTTCAATCGAAGCTGTGCAAAATCGAAAGATTGATCTAAAAGGAATTTATTTCATAGGTGTTCCTGATAAAACCACGGAAGATAATATTCGAACGATTACGGAATGGAGCGGAGTGCCTTTGCTTGGAAATTTCTTTCTAAATTCAAAAGAGAAAATGAGCCGGGAACGTTTTCAAATCGAATGCCTTTCCCGATTCGATCAGTGCGAAATAATAAAGAAAATGTTTGTATGATTTGGTATCCGTTTACGCTTCAGTTCGAACCCGATCCTCCCTTAAAGATCGAGAGAGCAAAAGGGGAATTTTTGTATGACGAAAACGGAAACTCTTATATAGACGCGGTTTCTTCTTGGTGGGTCAGTATTCACGGACACAACCATCCTAAAATGATTCAAGCCGTTAAAAATCAATTGGATAAACTCGATCACGTTTTACTTGCCGGATTTACGCACGACCCGGCTGAAAAACTCGCGAGTAAACTCTTAAAAATTACGGATGGTTTGTTTCATAGGGTTCTTTACTCGGACAACGGTTCCACAGCCGTCGAGATCATGATAAAACTTGCATATCAATATTTTCAGAATACGGGAGAAACGGATCGTAGAACATTCATAAAGTTTAATACTTCCTATCACGGAGATACGATAGGAGCTATGAGCGTAGGCGGAAATTCGGTGTTCAATCGGGTTTTTCAAGGGCTGATGTTTCCGACGG
>NZ_CP040840.1:2647500-2652500 GCF_006874765.1 Leptospira weilii | reverse complement strand
TGTCTTTAGCGGTTAAAACCGAAATTTGAAAATCAAGGTCCCCGATTTCTTCCGAAAAAGAAAGAAGCGAGGAAGAATATTTCAAAACTTCTTCCGCCATACGATTGAATTCCGCTTTTTCGATTTCTTGAATGATTTCGTCCGCTTCCAAGATCGTACGTTCTATCTCCTCCAATTTAGGAGTAGTGAAACGTTCGCTTCCTACAAGAGTCTGCTTTTTAAGATAGTCTTTCGGAGCTTGTGCGGCTTGGGCTCTGGAAATTTCAATAAAATAACCTACGATCTTATTATAACGAATCTTTAATGTATTCAGGTTTGTTCTTTTTTTCTCTTCCGCTTCTAAGTTTAAGATCCAATCTTTACCTTTAAATCCCGCCTCTCTCGCTTTATCCAGTCGTGCGGAGAATCCGGTCTTTAAAAAAGGACCGTTTCCTAAAATTACGGGCAGGTCATCCCCAGGATGTAAACGTTCTTCGATGAATTCCAAAAGAGTCTTTAATTCTTTCGAAGGAATGAGAAAAGGATAGGATAGAGCTTCTAGTTCCTTCTTGAGTTTAATTCCTGTAGAAATGGAATTCAAGATGGAGCGAAAATCCCTTGGATAGGTATGGTTCCCTCGGAAACGGGTGAGAATCCTTTCTATATCTCCTACGTCTCGGAGCGCGGCAACGAATGGAGCAAGGACTGTTTTGAAAAGAATATCCTGCTTTTCCCAACGGGAATAAAGGACGATAGGGTCGCATTCCGGAAATAGAATTCTTTGTTTGAGAAGTCTTTTTCCCTTTGCAGTATTGCAAAAATTGAATATAGAATAGAGAGTGTGATTCTTTTCCTTGTCGTTCTCTACGAGTTCGAGGTTGAGAATCGTTTCCCGATCCATCTCAAGGAACTTCCCGGAACTTAAAATTCTTGGTTCTCTCAAAACGAGTTTGTTGTCTCGATATGTTTCTCGGATATATCCGTCCAAATATCGGGAAAGGATTTGAAACTGATCTTTTTCTGAGGCTTCGGGTTGATCCTTTAAAACTGTGAATTCCCTGCCTTTGAAATATTCCAATTCTTGAAAGAAAGAAAGTTCGGATTGAGGTACACAGATTTCGGAGGGCCTGAATTTTTCAAGTTCTGCAACGAGTTTCTCTAAACCGGTGATGGATGCGGAGGAATAGAACAATTCCCCTGTGGAAAAGTCCGCCATTGCAAAGTAGATTAGGCTTTTTTTAAGATGCAAAACGGCAAGATAGTTATTTTGAAATCCGGAAAGAAGATTTTCCTCGATTACGGTTCCGGGAGTGATGATTCGCACCACGTCTCTTGTCATCAATTTGGAACCGGCTTCTTCGGGTTTGGATTGTTCGCAGATTGCGATCTTTTTTCCCGCGTTTAAAAGTCGGGAGATGTAGTTGTCTTTGGAATGATATGGAATTCCGCACATAGGAACCGCATTTTGTCTTTTGGTGAGAGCGATGTCCAAGATGGAAGAGGCTATCTTAGCGTCTTCCAAAAACATTTCGTAAAAATCGCCCATACGAAAGAATAGGATCGTATCGGGAAAATCCTTTTTGATCGCGAGGAATTGCTTCATCATCGGGGTGTTGAGCGCTTCTGCTAGGTCACTCCAATATTCCGCGGATGTTCCTGTTATTTTTGAATTCATAAGGCCGACCTTGCATTCCTGATAAATTGAATTACTTTTTGTGAATCTTTGATTCCGGGAGAGGATTCAACTCCGCTTGCAACGTCTACCCCGTAGGGTTTCACAGTTTGAATCGCATTCGACACGTTAGACGGGTTGAGACCTCCGGCCAAAAAAAACTTTCTTTCAATCAGAGTAATAAAGTCCCAGTTGAAGGTTTCTCCGGTTCCCCCACCGGCGTCTTTGGAATAACTGTCCAAGATTAGAAGTTCACTGGGAATGTCTTTGAGGTCCTTGTTGTAAATAGGAGAGTGTACTCTGTAAGAACAAATCTGGCGTTTTCCGAGAAGATTTTTCCGATCTGCGAAAGCGAGTTTCGGATCGTCCCAAACCCATTGGACAAGATCGTGATACAAAGAAGAAGTGATCGTTCGGATTTCTTCAGGAGAATTTTGATAAAA
The DNA here is from genome assembly GCF_006874765.1 of Leptospira weilii. Taxonomy (NCBI): domain Bacteria; kingdom Pseudomonadati; phylum Spirochaetota; class Leptospiria; order Leptospirales; family Leptospiraceae; genus Leptospira; species Leptospira weilii. The sequence continues at coordinate 2,650,406 of NZ_CP040840.1, read as the reverse complement.
CAACAATACGATTTCGGGAGAATTCTTTGTGTCTCTGTAAAATTCAGCGATTTTTTGAGCTTCTTCGAGCGAGATTTTTCTCGGGCTATAGGGAACAAAATTCAGTCCGATATAATCGGCTCCTTCTTCCAGGCAGATTTTTGCGATTTCGAGGTCCCGAATTCCGCAGATTTTGATTTTTGTTTTTTCAAAAATGTTCTCGTTCATGGATGAAAGTTTTTCCAGTCTTCCCGAAGGCTTTCTTTAGATCACGTACTTTAACACTGGTCAGTTTCTGCAGTAAATATACTTTCGAATTTGATGGCCTTATTTCATTCCTTTTCTCTCCCGGAGGGAAAAAAGATTAAGATTTTAATCGCGGGTAAGAAAGAATTACCTTCTATCCTTGGGGATGCCCGGACTCAAAGAAAGGAAATTTCAAGACTTACCGGAATTCCTAAATCGAAGGTTTATATTTTAAACCAGGTTCACGGAGACGAGATTGTCGACCTTGCGGCAATGGAATCTTTTTCTTTTCCGGAAGGAGACGCTTGGATTGGAGAAACTTCCGGTAAAGTTCTTTGTATCAAGACCGCGGATTGTATGCCCTTGTTTTTTTGGTCTGAACAAAGTTCTAAGTTTGTCGCGATTCATTCGGGTTGGAAGGGAACGTTAGCCGGAATTACGGAGAAAGCTTTGCGGCTCGCATTCGATGAATCGATCCTTACGAGTGGAATGCTCTTCGGTTATCTCGGACCTTACGCGAGCGGATCTAGATACGAGGTCGGTGAGGACGTGGCTCAATTGTTTCGAAACGAATTTCCGGATTGTTTGAAACAAAGAGGAGCGGATAAGACTTTACTTGATTTGGAATCCTTTCTGAAATTTCGTTTAGAGAAAAATGGAATTCAAGTTTTGCTTCGATCCGATAAGATCTGTACGATAAAAGAGGACTCAGACTTCTTCAGTCATCGGAAGAAAGACGTCGGAAGAAATCTGAATCTGATTTGGAGAGAAGGCTAAACCTTGGGGACTTTTTTGACCGCTGCGTTGATTTTTTCCAATACTTTCTCGCGTTTTACGGGCTTTGGAATGTAATCCATTGCGCCTTCGTCGATCAGGTTTTTCAATACGGCGGGGGTATTTTCTTCGGAAACGATTACTATTCTTGGAAGAACTCCTTTTTCCTTAATTTCAAAAAAGGTCGCATATCCATCCATCACCGGTAGATTGAGATCAAGAGTGATCAGATCGATACGTCTATGTTCGTCGTAGAGTTTCACGAGTTCCTTTCCGTTTTCCGCAAACCCGATCACCTGATATCCTTCCGATTCCAAAATTTGGGCCAACTGCTTGGCTTGGAATCGGGAGTTTTCGGCAATCAGTACCTGATACGGTCTTCCGTTGGGAGCTACACCTGCTTTCATATGTATTTACCTCTTTTTAGAGAAAGGATTCGATTACTTGACCGATTTCTTTTGTTCCGACAACTGTAGAATCCGTTTCCGCGATGTCTCCGGTTCTTTTTCCGGAAGCGATTGTTTTTCGGACTGCGGTTTCTATTTTGGTCGCTTCTTCTTCCATGGAGAAAGAATACCGTAACATCAGCGCGGCGCTGAGGACTTGAGCGATCGGATTGGCTATACCTTTTCCCGCTATGTCCGGAGCGGAGCCTCCGGAAGGCTCATACAAACCGAATCCCGACTCGGAAAGAGAGGCCGATGGAAGCATTCCGATCGAACCTGTGATGATGGAAGCCTCGTCCGAAAGTATGTCTCCGAACATATTCTCGCAAAGAACCACGTCGAATTGTTTCGGATTCACGATGAGTTGCATCGCGGCATTGTCCACGTAAAGATGATTCAATTGGACGTCGGAAAATTCTTTCTTATGCAGATCGTTTACAACTTCTTTCCAAAAAACGGAAGTTGTCAATACGTTTGCTTTGTCGATACTCGTAACTTTATTGTTTCTTTTTCTTGCGGCTTGGAATGCGACTCTGGTAATTCTTTCTATCTCTCTTCTGGAATATTTCATCGTGTCATAAGCGAATTCTTCCAGACCGGAGCCTTCTCTTCCTTTCGGTTGGCCGAAATAAATTCCTCCTGTCAATTCCCTTAGGATCAGGATATCCAGCCCGTCTCCGATGATGTCCGCGCGGACGGGAGAAGCGTTTTTGAGTTCGGGATAGATGATCGCAGGTCTTAGGTTTGCAAATAAATCGAAATGTTTTCGGAGAGGCAGAAGAGCTCCTCGTTCCGGTTGTTTTTCCGGAGGGAGAGTTTCCCATTTCGGTCCTCCCACACTTCCAAAAAGAATCGCAGAAGATTCTTCGCAGAGTTTGAGAGTTTCCGGAGGAAGAGGGTGGCCGGTTTTGTCGATTGCGATTCCGCCCACTAGGCCTTCTTTAAATTGAAACTCGGAAGTCTTTGCACCGAGAGTCTTTTTCAAAACGGAGAGGGCTATTTCCATGACTTCCGGTCCGATTCCGTCTCCGGAAAGTACTGCTACATTCTTCATTCTTTTTTTGGATCCTTTTAGTTTTGTTTGAGTACGGATTCTAAGATGTCCAACCCCTGATTTAAAAAGTCTGTGGAAATCGTAAGCGGGGGCATGATCCGAATTACGTTATCCGCTGTTGCGTTTACTACGAGTCCCGCAGACAAACAGGCTTCTGCTATCGGTCTGGAAGGAACTTTCAATTCGACTCCGATATGAAGTCCTTTTCCTCTGACTTCGGAGATCACCGGATATTTTTCCTGCATTTCTCTCAGTCTTGTAAAAGCTATATCGGAACAAAGATTTACGTTGTTTAGAATTTCCCTGGTTTGAATGATTCGAATCGTTTCGTAAGCGATCGCTGCCGCGAGATGATTTCCGCCGAATGTGGAGCCGTGAGATCCTTGTGTAAACAGATCTTGATATTT
>NZ_CP040840.1:2627500-2642500 GCF_006874765.1 Leptospira weilii | reverse complement strand
AATCTTCCTTTTAAAAGATCGCTCTTTAGAAGGAAACGTTTTCCGCCGACCTGTAAGAATTCGGAATCGTAGGATTCTTGCGTTTCGCTTTCGATCTTAAAACGGATTTCTTGATTCAAAATTTTAAGAACCTGCTCCTTAGAAGAACTCTTCCACTGAAATTCGTTTGGAAATAAATTTCTCTCTTGCAACCAAAGGGGAAGATTCTTTCTTTCCAATTTAGAAGGAAAGAATGTACCCAAATAGTACGACTCCGGATTTTCCAAGTCCACGCTCTTATCGGATGTCTCTCTGAGATAACCTTGGGCGTAAAGATCGCAGAAAGCGAGTTCCGGAGAATAGGATTCCTCATAAAACTCTTGTTTGGAAAAGGATGCCGCTTTTGCCGCCACGAATCTGAGTTTGATTTTTTTGGAGCCGCCGAACGGAATCCAGGAAATCGGAAGCGACGATTTCCATTCTTCCCAAGGAAAGATTTCCTCCCAAAAGATTAAAGAGTGCAGATACAAACGATACGGATTCGGAGAAGCCGTACTCAGTAAATCCGGAAAACTTTGTAATTCTTTCGAATCCAGTTCTTTTTTTGGGAAAAAAAATTTCCAAGATTTTTCCCGGAAGGCATAAAGAGATTTCCTAAGAAGTTGCCAGAGTCGGTACTTTATCTGTTTCGAAAAACTCGAATGAAGTTTCTGTTTCATCCTGAGTTTTTTCTTTCCTCCCGCAAACGAACTCGCATCGATTTCTAGTGTCGATGCGAATTCGGAAGGGATTCCGTTTTCTAAAGGAAGATTGGTATCGTATAGAACATGATGAAATTGTCTCGGATCCACGATTTGTTCTTTGGTGAATTCTTCGTGAACAATTGATTGAAGACGGCGCGTGATTTGGACTTGTTTGCTTTGAAAAAATGGAAAAACGTCGATTTTCCAAATACGGTCTAACCAAAGTCGAAAGCTTGTAAAGGCAGGTCTGAGCATCGAGTTGATTGGTAGTCTTTTTACAAGCTGTAAGATTCTCTACCTAAAAAAAGAAAAAAGTCATCCAAAATTCTTTCTAAACGCCAGAAAATCGGCAGAAAGGTTGACTCAGAAGAGGTATAGGCCGACTCTGTCCCTACTATGGCCAGAAGATGTGAAGTAACCGGAAGAGGCACTGTCTCTGGGAACAATGTTTCCCATTCCCATATCAAGACAAGAAGAACCTGGAAGGTGAATCTGATCAAAAAAAGAATCTTTTTGGAGGACGAGAACCGCTGGGTTACGATTCGTCTTTCTACCAGAGCTCTTAGAACTCTGAGAAAAAAAGGAATTAAGGCCGCCATCAAAGATAACGGCGGATCCTTGGGTGTTCTTGCTCCGAAAAAATACGCAGGAATTACAAAACAGGCCCCTAAAAAAGCCTGATCCTGCTTTTTTAAAGTGGTTTTCCCGGATTTTTTTTCTTTTAAGAAAAGAATTCGGGAAGATACAAACCCCTCTTCATTTCAAGCATCATTACGAACTTGCTATCGCAGTCATCTTAAGTGCTCAGTGCACGGACGAGCGAGTCAATCAGGTTACTCCCGCTCTTTTTAAAACTTTTTCCAGTCTGGAATCCTTTGCCAACGCGGATTTAAAAGACATTGAAGCTTTGATCTTTTCCACCGGATTTTATCATAATAAAGCGAAGTCCATTCAGGGATTTGCTAGAAAATTGTTAAACGACTTTGACGGTAAAATTCCAAAGACGATCGCGGAGCTTACCACACTTCCCGGATTCGGTCGTAAGACCGCAAACGTGGTTTTGTCCGAGGTTCACGGACTTGTGGAAGGAATCGTAGTCGATACCCACGTAAATCGAATTTCGAAGGTTCTCGGACTGACGACTAAAAACGATCCGGTTCAGGTAGAGAAAGATCTTATGTCGATTCTTCCCAAAAAATATTGGAGAGATATTTCCTTGTATTTGATTTTTTTAGGAAGAAAAAATTGTAAGGCACATCGCCGATTTTGTGAGGAATGTATCCTTAAAAAGGATTGCCCATCATCCTCGGTTGCCCAAGGAGTTTGATTTTTATGGAAGTATTTATCGATCAGAAATTGGAAGGAATGGAACTTGCGACCCAGCATATCGTTATGCCCAGGGATCTCAATCAACACGGATTTCTTTTTGGAGGTCAGATGCTTGCTTGGATCGACGAGGGTTGCGCCATGTATGTCATGGAGAAAATTCGTTATTCGAATATCGTTACCGTGAGTATGGCGGACGTTGTGTTTAAAAGCCCCGGACTTTTGGGAGATATCATTCAGATCTTTTCTAAAATTGATAGAATAGGAAACAGTTCCATCACGATTCGAAACACTTCCATCGGAAAAAGCCAGAATAGAAAAGAACTCAAAGAGATCATCGATTGTAAGATTACTTATGTTTGTCTAGATGAAAATGGAAGACCGTTTCCTTATTTCAAAGACCATTTCGAATTTCGAGATCTGAAATAATCTTTATGGCTTTTCGTTTTCCCGTTTCGGTCGAAAAGGAATCTAAACTTTTGGAACTCATGGAAGCTCTGAAAGTAAAAGAAAACGAACTGGAGGAAAGTTTTACGAGAAGCGGGGGCAAGGGCGGGCAAAATGTAAATAAGGTTTCCACTGCGGTTCATCTCAAGCACAAACCAACCGGAATCGAAGTTAAATGTTCTCTTTATAGAACCCAAGGCCTCAATCGTTATAAGGCAAGAATGATTTTATGTGAAAAAATTCGGGAGCTAAAGCGTAAAAATCAGGGTATCCTGAGTGATGAACGGAAGAAATCGATTCGTAATAAACAAAAAGATAAAAAACGAAAGAAAGAAAAATATTCCAGAAAGGATCAAAACTTTTCTTCTATTCTTTTGGAACCGGATGAAAGTTTGGAAGTCGAATCGGAAAATCCAGAAAGTTTAAACGAAGAACGAATGCCTTTGAATCAAAGTCGGAACTCCGACAAGTTTATTTCAGATTCAAGTGCCTTGTGAATCGATTCTGGCAAACATCGGCGTCTAAAGAATGTTAGAACTTTGTCTTTACACTGAAATCTGATTCCTGACATCTGATTCCTAATACCTATGCCTGAAATTTTAAATCATACTCTGATTCTGGAAAAAATAAAAAACTTAGGCGTTTCTCCGGGCTGTTATCTTTGGAAATCCAGAAAGGGAGAGGTTTTATACGTAGGTAAGGCTAAAAATTTGGACAAAAGAATCCGCAATTATCTCAAAGAAAATCATCCCGATATAAAAACACGAGCGCTTCAAAAGGAAATCTTCGATCTTGACTGGATTGCAACCGGAACCGAAAAAGAGGCTCTGATTCTAGAAGCGACTCTCATCAAAAAACACAATCCTCGTTTTAACGTTCGTTTGAAAGACGATAAAAAATATCCGTACATCTGCGTTTCTCTTTCGGAGCCTTTTCCGATGGTTTCTATCACAAGAAAGCTCAAAGACAACGGGGATCGTTATTTCGGTCCTTATTCGGACGTAAAATCTACAAGAGAAACATTAGACATCATCTTGAGAATTTTTCCTGTTCGTAAAACGAGACAGGTGCTTCCGTTGTCGAAACCCAGAAGACCCTGTTTGAACTTCGATATGGGGCGTTGTCTCGGCCCTTGCCAAGGAAATATTCCCGTAGAAGATTATAAAGTTGTAATTGATCAAGTGATTCAATTCTTAGAGGGCAAAAAAGAATCTCTCGTGGGAGATCTCAGCGTCAAAATGAGTGCGTCGTCGGATCGGATGGATTTTGAAAAAGCAGCTCGTTATCGGGATATGCTCCAGCGAATTCAAAACTTCCGAGAAAAACAAACTGTGGTCAGCCCGGAAGGCGGGGACGAGGATGTGATCGGATTTGCCAGGAAGAAGGACGAAGGTCAGGTTATTCTTCTTGAAGTTCGAGGCGGACGGTTGGAAACCAAAAAATCTTTTCCGATTCAAGGAGTTTTGGATGCGGAAGATTCGGAAATTCTAGGAGCTTTTTTCAGAGATTATTATTTAAATGCGGCTTTGGTTCCTCCTTTGATTTTTGTTCCGGCGGACATTCAAGAGGAAACTGTCGCGGTTATGGATGTGCTTCAGGAGAAAACGGGTTTCAGACCCAAACTCAAGTCCCCTCGCGGTGGAGATAAACGTTCCCTTTTAAAAATTGCGGAAAAAAATGCGGAACTTGGATTAACCGAAAGACTACTTGCGACTCACTATAGGGATCAAACCGCTTCTTTGAAAGAAATCCAAGAGATGTTTTCTCTGGAACATCCTCCTCATATCATCGAATGCTACGATATCAGCCACTTTCAAGGTTCGGAGCCGGTTGCGAGTGGTGTGATGTTTGTGGAAGGAAAACCATTCAAACAAGGATATAGAAAGTATAATATAAGAGGTTATAAGGGGATCAACGATCCCGGAATGATCCACGAGGTGATTTCTAGGCGTCTGCAAAGAATTGTCAACGAGGACAGCGTTTTCCCGGATCTCATCGTGATCGACGGAGGACCGACCCAGCTGGCCAAAGCCTGCGAAGCCGCAGTGGAGGCGGGGGCGGAAAGAATTCCTATGATCGGTCTTGCAAAGAAGAGAGAGGAGATTTATTTTCCCGGAGACAACGAACCTTTTATCTTTGATATGAATTCATCCGGAATGAAATTGCTTCGTCATCTTCGGGACGAGGCGCATCGATTCGGAGTTTCACATCATAGATCGCGTAGGAACAAAGAGACTATGCGCGCTCTCATTCAAGGCGTTCCGGATATCGGTTTCAAAAGAAGCAAACTGCTTCTCCAACACTTTTCGGGAGAAAAAAAAATCGAAGACGCAACCAAAGAGGAACTTCTTGCCGTTTCTGGAATCGGGGAAAATCTCGCCGAAAAAATTCTGAGACAACTTCAAAAAAAAGAATAAAAAGTTCTAAAATTCAAAACGAATCTGTTGTTTCTGGAACCGTACCGGACGGAGGAAAACATGAAGCTCAAATTCGTGTTTGCAACGATTTTTCTTCTTTTCGGACTCGACTCTTGCCGCGGTAAAGGGAACTCAGCGTTTCTTTTTCCGATTACAAATGCGGGAGAATTCAAACTCTTTTATGAACCGATAAACGTCGTTGCTTCGGAGATCCCGAAAGAGATCCTCGAAGAATGGAAACATCCAGGTGTTAGAATCAAAACGGCTCCGGGAATTGTTTGTCTATTTAGCGGAACGGTTTCTGTATTCGGAATTTCGATTTGTTTTCCGGATCAAAAAGGGGACGTTGAATTAGAATTACAAAATATTTTAAAATTATGGAATACAAATTTAGATTCCAGGACGGAGCCTGAGTTTTTCGAATTTTCATCCAACGGACAGGCGAGTGTGTGGATCCAACAGAATCGGGATCTTCTCGAAAACATAAACGAGGATTGGTTGATTCTTTCCGGTTCAAAGGAGTTGGATCGAATGCTCCAAAAGGAAAAATTTCCGGAATTAAATCGGGTCAGTGTTTTTTCTGAAAATTCGATTTTAAAACCGCATTCCACGAACGCGTTTGTCGGTTTCAGCGTTTTGGCTACAAATGAAAAGATTCGGGTCCTGTTTTCTTCCGAAGATTTTATTTCTTCTAAGAATACTCTCGTTGTGGATATTCCGGGTGACGTTTCGATTCTCTCCGAGTTTCTTCTGGAAATTCAAAAACAAAATCTTCAAATTACGAGTTTATGTAAAACGGACCTTCCCGTTTTAAGCGAGATTTTCGGAGGAACAGAATCTCCTATCGGAAGATTTTTGGAATTGAACAATCCCCAAAAAGATCCGATTTGTTTTCAAGATCTGGAGTTGGAAACGAGTTCGGGAACGTATTCGCTTCTTGCCGGGCCGCAATTTTTGATTCCGGGCGAAACGATTCTCAAAGTGGAAACGGGCAGCGTTCTTCCCGGGGGCGAATCTGTTTCTTTTCCTTGGTCGGATTTGAAGAAAAAGGGGGATTGGATCTTAAAATCTAAGGATGCGAAGAATGTTTATAAAAATTCCGAAAAAACTTTTTTGGAGGGAGGAAGATATTATTCTTCGCATGAAGATTTCTATTCCATCTGTTCCAATTTTTTCCTCTCTGATGTCTTAGAAAGATTTTGTATGGATCCCGGCTTCGGAGTTTCGAAACAAAGCCAAGAATGGAATGATCCTCCTTTTTGCGATTCGAGCGCGTTTCAAATCGAAGAGGCGAATTTTACAGGCTTGTATTTGGACGGGAAGGTGGATCAGAAGCAAAAGTTTATCGATTTAGAATATTCCGGAAATAGTATATGTAATCCGAATTCCTTATCCTTGGAAAACGAAGGAAAGGAAATTCCTGTTTGGCTAGACTCGAAAGTTATACGGCCGGGGGGCATTTTCACGTTAGGGAAACGGGATTTTTTGAAAAAAGATGTTCTTGTTTCCCCGTCCGAACTCAAGGATTTTGAATTCGGAAAATCCGTTTTTTTAAAGGATCGAATTTCAAAAAAGATCAGTATTCTTTCGAATGATTCTTCGGAAATTCCGATTTTGACAAAAACGGATGGTTCCGTAGTTTCTCTTTTGTGGAGGGAGAATGTTTGGATTCCGCATCCGATATCTTCTTCGAATGCTCTCTCCGTTGAAATTCAAAATTTTCATTCCATGAACCCGGGAAGAAAAACGGATCTTGCGGATTCTGCTTGGAAATCTTTTGCAGATGTTTCCGAAATTTCCTGGATGGGGTCGTATGACGGAACGGTATCCGTAAGCGCGGATCGTTTCATCGAGATCGATTCGGCTTCCATAACTTCTAGAATTTTGGAAATTATTTCGGGAAATAAAAATTATCGGTTTATTTTACCTTTGAAGCCGGGAAGAAACGTGTTATCTATCGGCAAGTTGGTCTGCTTTCCCAAAGTAGAGACTTGGATCGCTCCCGAATTAAGTTTGGGAAGTAAGGGAAAGATCCGACTTCTTTTCGTGGACGGGAACATAGAGAATGATTGGATAAGTTGGGACTCTTTGGGAATCAATTCCACTTCTCAAAAACTGAGGAGATCCGCGTCCAAGATCCGAACTTTATCCGGTGCAAGCGTTTGGAAAAACAGTGCGCTTTCCGACGTTTCTTCGAGAAAAACAAGTTGTATCGGAACGGAAGCAAGTCCAGGACTTGAAAATAGAAGTCTTCCATTTTTTCAAAAAGAATATTCGGAAAATCTAATTTCTATCTTAGATCCTTGGATCAGTTTTAATTTGGATCGGAATAGTCCGAGTGACGGATCTATCCAGGTCTTTACGTTTCAACCCAACGGTTCCGTTCGGTTATCGACGTCAGGGTTCTTAAATTTATGGAGCGATCTTCGATCTGGAATTTTAGGATCCTTGAATATTCGAAAAGAGGTTCTTAACTATCTTGTTCCTGTCGGAGGCGAAGAACTCGTCGGAATTCCCGGTTCCTCTGGGATTTTGATTTCGGCCGTATACCCGAATCCCACCGTGTCTACGAATGAATGGTTGTCGATTTGCAATTGGGGTCTTGAATCTGTGGACGTTCGCAGTTTGGAAATTCGGGACAGTTCCTCTGCCGATCGTCTGGTGGAGTATTCCTTTCGTTTCGGAGCCAATCCTCCGCTTGGTTGGATAAATTATAATCCGACTTCATTCGGTTGGATTTTTGCGGATAGATTTCTAAATTCGGGAGAATGCGGTTACGTCCTTTCTCCCAATTTTAAGAATGAATCTGTTCCCTTTCATTCCACGACGTTTCGAAAAGTTTTTACGATTGATAAGACGACTACGATCGGAAATGGAATCGGTAAAAACGAAGGTTTGGATCTTTTTCAGGAAATTCAAGGAAATCTCGTCCACATTCACAGTTACGGAAATCAATTTTCCCCATTTCCATTTTCCATCGACGCCGATACGGATGATTTGATTCTTCTCAAAGAAAATCGTTCCGGCGACTCCTCCTCCGATTATGAAATCGAAAAGAAGGGGAATTTATGAAAAAGCTTTTTGTATATTCCTATTTTATAATATTTTTTCAGATTTCAGCGTCCGAGAAAAGTAAAGGTTGGACTCAAATTTCTTGGATGGGGTGGGGATTGGCAGGAACTCAAAAAGTTTCCGATCTTTCTCAAGCGAAAGAGGATCGGATTTACAAGGAACTACGGATTAACTCTTCTTTAATTCATGGTGGAATCGACCGAAGCCTGGAAATGTCTCGTGTAAATATAAAATTACAAGCGGATCTGACCGCTTCCGCCGAGTCTAAACTGGCTTTCTTTGCAGGAAAAAATCTATTTTTCGAATTTAGAAAAGAGAACGTTTCTCTCATCGTAGGCAGGATTCAAGAGGAGATGAAGGGATCCGCATTTGCGGATTGGATGGACGGAACGGACGGGATTGTAATCAAAGCAAATTTTGGCGAATTGGGTCGTGTTCGTTTGGATCTCTTTGATTTTTATTCCGGTTATTCCTTATTTGAAAAGAACGGATTTAGGAATACGATTCTAAATACAAAAAGGACTCAGTTTGATCCCGCTGGTGAGATTGAGGTTAAGGATTCCATTTCGAACACATTCAAAAATCGTTATAGAGGAGGGGTAAGTTATCGTTATGATTTGCCTTACTTGGAAACAGGGTTTCGTTTTCAATATCTCAATCTCCAAAATTGGGGAAGATATGCGAATGATTTAATTTCGGAGACGGGAAACGTTTCCTCGGGCGATCGGGATTATCTCACACATTCTACGATAGAACTGAAATTGAAATATTCTCGGTTTCATTGTTTTTTTTCCGGAATTTTGGCGAGAGGGCAGGATAGAACCGGTTGGAATCGAATACGACAAGCGAGTGCAATCCCCATTACGGGGGAGGCCGTTTTAATTTCCACCGGGGTTGCTTGGAATTTTTGGAAGTTTGATGTCTTCGGTTTTCTTCCCGATCGGGATAAAAGAAATGAGAACGGAGAAGTTTTGGAACTCGGTTTTATCGGAGTCGGCTCATCGCCTTCTCCGGTGTTCAGCACAAATCAGAGTTTGGACTTTAATCCTTCCGCTTGGATTACGGATCGAGGCCTGGAGAAGCAATCCGGAATTCAAAGTGGAAAACGTCAATCCGCTTGGACGGGAATCAATTTAGAATATCAAGAATCTCTTATTCGATTTCGTTTTTATATCGCCTCTTATTTTTTTCTTTCCGACACGAAAGGAAATGAAGGCGCGCTTACGATGTCCAAGGACGGTTTTCGAAAGGATTTTCTCCGGGAAGCCTTGGTTGAAACTCTGATTTATTTTCCTTCCGAAAATACGAAGTTTGATTTTTTATATCTGAAAGCTTCTTTGGGCGGTTCTTGGAGCGATCCTGAAAGTGCAAAAAAAGAATTATTCTTTCAAATTGTTTCGGGTGTCGTTTTATGAGAAAAATTTCGAACGCTTTTGTTTTCCTTTTTCTTTATATCTGTTTTTTTCTTTTCTTGGCAACTTGTTCCAATCGCCTCGATTCCGAGTATTTCTGGTTAGAGTGGGGGAAAACGCGGAATGTGGAAGCTAGTTTTTCGTATCCTGGGCGTTACATTCATACTTTCAAAAAAAGGAATGTACGGGATAAGATTTTACGATTGATTGAAGGCGCTGGGTTTACGATTGATCTTTGGGTCTATTCTTTCGAGGATCCCGAAATTTTGGAAGCTTTGAAGAAAGCGAATGCAAGAGGGGTTAAGATCGGAATCGTGGCCGATCCGGAAAAGGAATATGCGGACGAATTTAAAAGTCTCGGTATGTTTCGAAAATGGGAAAGATCAGGTTTGCAACATTCTAAAATACTCATTGTGGATCGAAAAAAGCTATTTTTGGGTTCCGGTAATTTCACTTGGTACGGCCTTGAGAATGATCTGAATGGTTATATTTCCTTCGATCTATTCGATTCCGAAATAGAAGACTTTTATGCATTTTTGGAGGAAGATTCGGGAATTACTTCGCTTAACATTCCTCCGTTCCAATTTTATATTTCTCCGGAAAAAGGAAGATTGATTCAAAATCTGATCTTAAGGGAAGTCGATCGCGCGCAAAGAGACATTCGTTATTTGATTTTCGATCATTTCGATTCCGTCCTGACTTCTAGACTGGCTTTGGCGGATCGTAGAGGGGTGAATGTCAAAGGTATTTACGATTCTCCCGTGGATGAAGAAGGCAAGTATCTAGCCGGTGTATTTGAGAATCCCGGTTCCGAGATTGCGGGTGATGGAAATGAAGATGTAATTGAGTCGGGTTCTTTCGGTAAGGGCGGGCTTTTGCACCATAAAACGATGATCGTGGACGATAAGACATTGATTTCCGGTTCGTATAATTTTTCGATCAGCGCTAGGGATAATAACCGAGAAATTCTTTTCAAAACCACTGATCCGTATTTGATCAACGCTTACATAGAGGAGTGGGAACGAGTTCACGTAAACGCGATCGTTTATAGGACAACTTCGTTCGGAACAGAAAATGAATCGAATGGTGTTCACTTCGGCTATTTTGAAAATTCAATTCCGATCGGAGTCGAACAAACCATCTGTAGAACCGACACAACCGAGGAAGAGTCTTTTTATTTGGAATCTGGAAAAACGTTTCTGATGTCAATTTTGGAATATACTTTTCTTCCTACGGAATCTTGCAAAGAAGTTTCGGATTTTACGTCTTCCAGCAGCGGTTTTACTGGGAAAAGAACCAATCATCCGGTCAAGACGAAACGTTTTAGGGAAAAAGGGATTTTACTGACGAAACAAGGAAAGCTTTTTGTCGCGTCGACGACGAACGACTTTCAAGCGGATTTTGAACATAAACCAGTACATTTATTTGTTCCCACGTTTTATTCCGTCCAATCGGGAAATTTATTTTTTCCGCAAGACCTAATCGAATTTAAAAATCCGATTTCCATTTTCTTCTATCAAAAGGGAAACGGTCCGATCACAATTCCTTGGAATACGTCGGGGAATACTTTTTACGTCGTTCCTCATTCGACTGAGGGAATGATCTTTTTGGAATACGAGTCTTCATTTCTTGCGTTTTGTTTTCACGAGTATTCAAAAAAAGGAACGGAATATACGGAATTGATCCAGGAGATTCTTTCGTACCGAGAAGATGCTTTTTTGCCTGGAATAAGTTCTTCAGCGGAAAAGGCTTCAATCGATGCCAGAAAAAGATTTGGAACGTATTGCTATCGGTACTGACTCATAACAAACCCCACAAGTACTTGGATCCGAAGATAAATCTGTCGGAATTCCGACAAATCCTCTGTGAAACAGGCTCAGTCCCACCCTGAGGTATGTCCCAGGATGTACATGATTTTGGGTGGAGGTGATGAGCGACCCTTAGGGAGCAAATCATTGAGCCTGGAGGCGGGAAAATCTCAAGAGACTTTTCTCTATCAGAAAATCATACTTCTTGCAAGTAAAAAGCCTCATTCTTGTCGGAACACTTGAAAAATATCAGTTTTTGATCCTTATGATCCCAAAAGTCTTCTTAATTTATGGGGTTGGTTATCGGTACTGACGAATATGATTTGGATTTGAGATAGGTGGAAATCGAATGATAAAAAGATCGAGACTTGTTTAAATTGCAACGATTGAGTCGGATTTTTCTTTGGATAATCTTAGAAAAAGTCCGCAGAGAATCCAAAATAAAATTACTACTTCGTCGTCTTGAAAATAACACTGAAAAAGTCCGGAAAAGAAAAAACCAGATAAACCGAAAAAATACAAGGAATGTTCGTAGGGAAGATTTGTAGTAATCAATCTACGATATAACTCGGTTCCCAGAAAAAGAAAAAGAAAGATTCCGGGAAAACCGAAAACCGCAAAAAGATGAAAGTAATCGTTATGAGCGTGTCCTCTCTGAGTCGTTTCGTAAAAATAGTAGAGCTCCCTGTATTTTTCGGAGTGTTCTTTTCTGGATCTTTCGATTTCCCGATCGTAATTTCCGGGCCCGACTCCTATGAAAGGATTGTCTTTCATCAAAGGAAATGTGGAATCCCAGATAAAGGTTCTTCCGGAATCCGTATGTTTTTCTTTTCCAAAGAGAGGGTCTATGATCTTTTGGCCGGCTTGTGTGAACGAAAGTGCAATTCCTAAAATAAGTAGAAGCGTGAGAGTTCCGCTGGCGAAGAGCAAAATTTTTGTAGTCGGTAGTTCTTTACGAACGACTCCTAAAACAAGAAATGCGGTGATTGATGAAAAAATCGCACCCAACATGGAGGAGCGGGCGTTGTTTAAAAAGACTACATAAAGAAAAGTTAAGAGTATGATTCCTTGAATTCCGGCTCTTTTGAAATTATGATCAAAAAAGAATCTCAAAAAAAGAAAAACGGGTAAGGGGAAAAAAAACTGTAAAAGTCCCCCGAACGTGAGATGAGTGTTCATCAGACCGATCGGAATATAAAGAGATAATCCTCCGACATGACCCATGGGATGGGTGAATTTCCAGTTAGAAGATTCCCTGTATAAGTCACTGACAAGTCTAGAAAGACGAACCGGGGAAAAACTAGAAACAAAACCGGTTATGAGTAGAATCCAAAAGAGAGCGTTTAAGGATTTTAAAATTACCGGAAATTCCTCTTTTTTTAAGTTCCAAGATAGAACTAATCCCATGAAAAGAAAAATGTCTTTGAGTTCTGCATTGAATGCGATTTTGGAGTAAGTTCGAAAATTTTCTTCCCGAAAGGAATGAATGACAAAATCGCTCAGATACCAGCCAAAAAATGAAATTCCGATGAGAATCACGGGTTCTTTCCAAAAACCCGAAGTTTTTTTCGAAGAGAATAACGATGTTAAGAATGCGAAAACTAAGAATCCTTGGCTAAGAGATACGGATAAACCGATTGTCACAATACTTGCACAAAATAAAAAAAGAGTGATTTTTCTAAGACGTTCGGGCATCTTCTCTAATCGATTGAAACCCAGATTCTATAAAACCTGGGAATTGTAAATTCGATATTTTCTTTCAATCGTATTTGAAACACTGGATTTTGATAAGTCTGTGAATGAGGAGATCTTTGATGAGGGTTCTTTACTTTTCCGATACCTTCCTTCCTAAGGTAGACGGAGTTGCGATCTCCATGAAAAATTTCGCGGATCTTCTCGCAAAAAGAGGTCATACATTTGCGATTTGCTGTCCGAAATATGGCGAAGAGGATTTCTATCACATAGGTGATTCGATTCGAATTGAAAGATTCAGGAGCGGATATCTTCCGAGTTATCCCGATATTAAAGTTGTTCTTCCTTCGCCTACAAAAATCAAAAGAGTGATCAAGGAATTCGAACCCGACTTGGTTCATATTCACACTCCGGGCTTGTTAGGGCTTTATGGAATTAATGCGACCGAGAAATACGGAATCCCTACGATAGGAACTTATCATACGCTGATGTCTGAACAGGACATGTATCTCTCTTTTTACAGACTTCTCAAACTGGACAAACTTTTTTTGAAAGCGAGCAAATCCGACAAGAAGTTGAAAATGAAGGATTTAAGTAAGATCGAAAAATTCGATAAGTTCAACATTCGCAAAAAGGTTATTCTGAAGATTTCAAACAACATCTACGAACGCTGTGATCTTATCATTTCGCCGTCTCATCTGATCGAAAAGCAACTTCGTGAATTTGGATTAAAAACCAAAATTGCGGTCATATCGAATGGGCTCGATCTTACGAGTTTTAAAGGAAGCATCAAACAATTAACTTCCGCTCCGAAACTTCTACATGTGGGAAGAATTTCCTATGAGAAGAATTGTGATGTGATATTGAATGCGTTCAAACTGATTCACGATGAAATTCCGGATTCCACTCTTACGATCATTGGGGATGGCCCGGCTCTTCCATCTTTGAAAATTCAAGCTCGGAATTTAGGCGTGGAAAATGCTGTTACTTTTACCGGATTTATAAAGAGGGAACAACTTCCGGAAGAGTATCCGAAGTACGATTTGTTTCTGACCGCATCCACGATGGAAACCCAAGGGCTTGTAATTTTGGAATCCATTGCTTGTGGGCTTCCCGCCGTTGGAGTGGATTCTTTTGCGATTCCAGAACTCATTCACGACGACAAAAACGGATATATCGCAAAACCTTTCGATGTAAAAGGGATCGCCGAAAAAGCGGTGGCGATTTTGAAAGATCCCCCTCTTTACGAAAAGTTTTCGAAGGAATCCATTAAAATCTCCAAAGCGCATGAAATGACGGTCTGTGTTGATAAAATGGAAGAGGTTTATCAAACGGTTGCGAGTGTTAAGAATAAGAAGAAAAGAAATACGTTGATCAATATGCTTTTTTCTCTTCCCGATCCGTTGGATCAGTTCTTAAGATATTTTGAATAGAACAACGTTTGTTTCGATCGCAACTATTTCTCCAAATGAGATATGGATAAAGATTTCTTACGAATCCTTTTCCTAACTGACCTCGGATTCATGCGGTAGTTTCCCGCATTTTAGAATAGATTTACAAAGTTCAGACTTTTCAGAAAAATGAATCGCGCCGAACTCACGTTATTTAAGTCTGCTCTTAAAACTTTGGGATGTGGGAACCCTATAAGAATTTAACAACGAAAAGGGTTGTTCGAAAATCTCTCAATTTTACTCAAGTAATCCATGATAATTCCGGTTTGTTCAATTCTTACAAGATTTTAAACTAAAACAAAGTGTTGATATTGTAAACTACCTGAATTCTTTTGATAACATCTTCCGGTTGAATCCATTCCATACAGGCAAAGTCTTTGCGATAACAAGTGGTGTTTCCGTATATACTACAAGGTCTACAAGATAAATTATCGATTTGTAATACTCCGGAATCTTCCTGACCAAACGGAGCGAAGCCGGAATGCGGGTGGGTCGTTCCATAAATTCCGATCACCGGTCTTTTTAAAAGTGCGGCGATGTGTACGTTGGAAGAATCCATCCCGATCATGACGTCCATCTTTTCCATGATTCCGAGTTCGCCTCGAATCCCCAATTTACCGCCGGAAACGATCTTCAAAGATTCCTCGAAGCCG
>NZ_CP040840.1:2557500-2625000 GCF_006874765.1 Leptospira weilii | reverse complement strand
GATCTACAAGATGATCTATAAATTTTTCGGAGGATTGGATAAACCTTTCGATCCTACCGTTCCTCTCGTTTCCTTTTTCAAAGGTAAAAAAATGAATCGAATGTTGAAAGATGCATTTGGTTCTGCGCTCATCGAAGACCTAAAAATTCCTTTTGTGACCTCGGCGGTAGATCTTCATAGTGGAGAAGAATACGTGATGGATCGCGGGCCGGTTTGGGAAGCTTTAGCGGCGGCGATGAGTCTTCCTGGAATGTTTCCTCCCATATTTCACGGTGATCATTTGCTGGTGGACGGAGGCGTGATCAATAACGTTCCGGAAAATTTAATCCGACAAAAAGGTGCCGATATTATTTTGTCCGCGAACGTTTCCCCGCTCAGAGACGAAGCCATTGTAAGACTTCTGGAAGACAGAAGGATCACGGGTAAGTCCTTTTTTAAAAACCTCTGGGAAGATTTAAAGTATCCTCCGATTCTTAAAATTATGGGAAGAGCGATCACTTTGGAAGGAAGAGAAATTACGAAACTTAGAAAGGACAAAATGGATTTATTCATCAATCTTCATATAGAGGAATTTTCCTTTTTCGATTTCAATAAGTTCGGAGAGATTATTCGAAAGGGAGAAGAAGAGGCGGAAAGTCACCTCGAAGAAATTTACGATCTCTTTTATCCGGGAAAAAAATTCTCAAAGAAGAAACGATAGAAGAAATTCCTGAAGTTTTGCAGATTCTTTTTTGTAATTGGATTTCCATTCTTCGCTTCCAAGAGGTCCGACTGTGTTTGTAAGCGCAAAGAATGAATGGAAAGGAATTCGAAAGTCGTGACAAACTTTGGCTAGTCCAAAACATTCCATGTTTTCAAATCCTATATCGTGTTCCCTTAGATATTCCAAAACTTTTCCGGAAACGTTCTCGATTGTGATCGAACCACTTGCGTTCGTTTTTGAAATCAGAATTTCTTCCTTGAATGTAAATTCGAAAGGATGAGGGAATTCGTACGAATCCGGAACGATTTCCGGGATTCGAATCCTTCGTTCTATTTTTCCCAGCTCTTGATTTTCGATTTGAAACGAAAATCCGAATCGATTCTTCCAAAAACTCGGGTGTAGCCAAGGATAAACTCCGGCAGAACCAACGAACAAAATCTGGGTAGGAAGAGCCAGATTTTTATTTTGATGTTCCAGGAGAAATTTTTGAAGACGCAGCCCCGCTTCTAAATTTCCGACTCCACAGAGAAGAATAGGGTATTTTCCAGAAATTGAAATCTGATCCAATTCTTCGGCAATAGCGGAACAGATGAGTGTTTTTGAAGGTTCAATCCTCATCGTTTTCATACAAAGATTGAATCACGTCGTGATATAAGGTAAAAATGACGTTACGTTTGAGTTTCATCGTCTCGGTCATTTCCTTTCCTTTTTCAAATTCTTTTGGAAGAATATAGATATGGGCGATCTTTTCGAAGGTTTTAAATCCGGCTTTTGTGGAGATTTTGTCTTTTACGATGTTTTTAAAAAATGAACTTACTTCTTTGGAAGAATTCCATTCCGTTGGATTTTCTGGAAGTTTTTTTCCTTGTGATTGAAATTCCTCGTAGACACGGTCGAAAAAGGGAACGATCAAAACCCCGAGATTCTTTTTATCCTGTCCCACGACGATCACTTGGTTGATGAATTCTGACTCTGTGAGTTTTGCTTCGATCGGAGCGGGCTCTAAATTCTCCCCTCCGGAAAGAACGATCGTGTCTTTCGCTCTTCCAGCGAATTTTAATTCTCCGGTATGGGTCCAAGTAAGAATGTCTCCGGAATCGAGCCATCCGTCTTGTAAGGCGTTGGCGGTTTTTTCGGGTTCCTTATAATAACCGACGGTTACGTGCGGTCCCTTATGCCAAGCGATCCCTTTTTCGCCGGGGGTCGTTACGATTTTACCATCTTCTCCTACAAGTTTGATCGCAGTTCCGGGTAACGGAGCGCCGATGGCGTCATTTTTCGGAAGAGGAAATTCTCCGATTGCTCCGATTCCTGTTGTTTCCGTCATTCCGTAAGTTTCAATGATTGGGATTCCTGCACTTCGAAAGAAAAATTGAATATGTGGGGGCATAGCTCCTGCACCGCATAATGCGAAACGAATTCTTCCTCCGAATAAATCTCTCACCCTTTGTAAAATTTTGTAGGAAAGAATTTTAATCGGATAGAGAAAAAGAAGAAACGCGCTCGCTACAAACCGATCGATCGTCTTTTGCCTTGGGTTTTCGATTTCGGTGGTTGTATAGGAATCTCGAATCGTATCCTGAAGACTCGTTGTGATCTCCGCCATTCTTACGGCAGCGTGAAATAACTTTTGTCTGAGCGGGGGAGCTTTTCGAACCGTGTCGTGGATTCTTTTATAAAGCCCTTCCCAAAGTCTCGGAACTGAAACGAGTACGGTGGGCTTTACCTTTTGCATATCCGCAGGAATTGTGGGAATGGAAGAACATGCCATAGAAGCTCCCCAAGCTATAAGGGTTGTCTCCAAAAGTCTTTCGGCAATATGCCATGGCGGAAGAAAAATAATGGTTCTATCGTTGCAAGAACATGGAACGAATTCTTGAAGTTGATGAATTCCCCAAGTAAAACTTCTGTGGTTCAACATCACACCTTTCGGCGCCCCTGTCGTTCCGGAAGTATATATGATGGTCGCGAGATCTTTACCGATTAAAATCTCACCTCTTTGAGTGTAGGGTTTGTCTCCTTTTTTAATTCGGGATTTCTCCCCTTCTAAAAGTGCATCTTCTAGAAAGAAAAATTTTACACCAGGAAGCGTAGTGCGGGCATTTTCCAGATCTTTCCATTTTGCGGGAGGATCTATCAGAAGAACCGTTTTTACATTTGAGAGACTAGACTTATCTTCCAGTAATTTTTTTAGGACTTTCTCATTTTCTAAAAAGAGGAGTTTCGCTTCGGAATGTTCTAAAATATATTTCAAATCGTCTAACGTGGCGTCGCAACCACGAGGAACATCCACACATCCGATCGTGACTAAGGAGAGGGAACAAAGAGACCATTCGTATCTATTATCGCAAATGAGTCCCGCTGTGTTTCCTTTCTGCATTCCAAGATCGATCAGGAACACAGAAAGATTCTTGAGATTCTCATACCAGTCCTGATAAGAGATTCCACGAAAGTCGCCATCTTCTTGCCGAATCCAATACATAGGACGATCCGCATAAACGGAGGCTACGTCTCTGAGTAGATGGTAAAGACTCACTTTTTCCATAAAAATCAGGGGAATAATCCCAAAATCTCCTTCGTTCCGGTCATGAGATTGATGTTCTGTAGGGCTTGTCCCGCGGCACCTTTTACGAGATTGTCCAAAGCGGAAACAACGACTAACGTGTTTCCTCTTTTTCTGGCCGAAATATCCAAAAAGTTCGTATGTTGAACTCTTTTCAGTTCAATTTCTTCCGGAGTTTTTAAGATTCTAAGGAAAGGTTCGTTTTTACAAGAGTTTTGTAGAACAGAAATCGGATCAGCGGAAGATTCGGTATCAAACTCTAATACAATCGTCGAAAGTATTCCTCTATAAACCGGTAATAAATGGGGAGTAAAAACGATTTCCGGTTCGGGAAGTCCCGAATTAGTGTAAATGTATTCTTTAATTTCAGGTTCGTGTTGATGGGAAAGAATCTTATAAGCTCGAAAGTTTTCGTACACTCCCGTATAGGAGTAACCTGCGTCTTCGGTTCTTCCACCCGCGCCGGAAACACCCGATTTGGAATCGGCTATGACCCGAGGTCTTAGATTTTTTCTGAGTTCGTTTAATAAAAATACAGGAAGAATTACGGAAGTGGAAAAACAGCCCGGGTTGGAAACGAAATCCGCGTTTTTCAATTTGTCCCTAAAAATCTCAGGAATCCCGAAAACGGCCTTATCCACATAGGAGAATTGAGTATGTTTTAATTGATAAGCTTTTTCAAAGATTTCTTGATTGTGAAGTCTATAAACTCCGGAAAGGTCGATTACTTTGTGGCCGGAGTCTAAAAATTTAGGAGCCGACTCGATTGATACATTGTTGGGCACAGCGAGAACGACTAAGGATTTGGACGGAATGGTGGTCTCGTGTTTGTGAAAGGTAAGATTTTTGGGAAAAGGAATTTCGGGAAAAACTTCGGCAAGTGTTTTGCCCGCAAGTTTATCACTTGTGATGTGAACGACTTCGTGTTCCTTTTGGCGAGAAAGAAGCAAAAGTAGCTCCTTTCCGGTTAAACCGCCCGCTCCTAAAATGCTAATCTCTGCCATGATCTTTGTTGTCTTTTTTAGCCTCTTATAGAAAGGTTTTAATTTCTGGAAAATACTGTAATTAAAAAAAACGCCGAATGATTTCTCATTCGGCGGTCAAGGGTTCCTAAAAAGAAAGCCATTTAGTTCAGCCAACTGCCTGTTCTAGTTTTTCCTCTTTGCGCGGCTTTTTGTTTTCCTGAGCCTGCAAGGGCAGACTATTTAAATCTCTGATCATATTTTCAATGGTTAAAGCAATTTCGGGGTTGTTTTTCAGGTATTCCTTGGCGGCTTCTTTTCCTTGTCCGATCTTTTCCGTATTATAGGAATACCACGCTCCCGCTTTGTGAATGATATCATGCTTTACACCAAGGTCAACCAGAGAACTCTCTCTGCTGATACCTGCGTTGAAGATTACATCGAACTCCGCCTGTTTAAATGGAGGGGCACACTTATTTTTGACGACTTTGACCCGAACTCTGTTCCCGACGGATTCTTCTTTTTCCTTGATCGTTTCGATTTTTCGAATGTCCAAACGAACCGAACAGTAAAATTTCAGAGCATTACCACCTGTCGTCGTTTCCGGAGAACCGAACATGACTCCGATTTTCATTCGAATTTGATTGATAAATATAACCACGGTTTTAGATTTCGCAATCGTTCCGGTGAGCTTTCTAAGAGCCTGAGACATGAGTCTTGCTTGTAAACCCATGTGCGAATCTCCCATATCCCCTTCAATTTCCGCTTTCGGAACAAGTGCCGCTACGGAGTCGATTACAATCAAATCAATTGCATTACTTCGCACTAAGGATTCGCAGATTTCCAGGGCTTCTTCCCCATTATCCGGTTGAGAAACCAAAAGCTCATCAATATTGACTCCGAGTTTTTTTGCGTAGGAGGGATCCAGCGCATGTTCCGCATCGATGAACGCTGCGACCCCGCCTCTCTTTTGAGCTTCCGCAATTGCTGAAAGAGTAAGGGTCGTTTTTCCGGAAGATTCGGGTCCGTAGATTTCCACAATTCTTCCGATCGGGTAACCTCCGATTCCAAGTGCGATGTCCAAATCCAAAGAACCGGAAGGAATTACCTGAACGGTTTGTTTGGAAGTATCCGAACCCAATTTCATAATCGAACCTTTTCCAAATTGTTTTTCAATTTGGTTCATCGCTTGTTCGATCGCTAACTTTTTGGAATCGTCTACATTTTGAGCTTCTTCTTTACTTTTCTTCATAATACCTTCTCCCATGTTTTTTGCCTCCTCCTTGATTGATACGGTTCTTAGAGGAAACACACCGTTCAAGTAACGGTTATCTTTTTTAATTATGGTTTCTAATCCGGACAAAAAGATGTCCTTTGGGTCCAAAAAAACGAGCCTGTTTCGATTTTTTTCACAAGCTCAGGTTTATGTCACCCGGTTTTCTGAAAACTAATGTAAAATATATGTAATTATTTGTATAGCAAAAATTTGAGTATTATTGAGAAAGAATCGATTTTTTTTCCTGATCCAAGTTTTTTTTAGTTTGGATTGCCTTTCGGAGTGTTTCTCGATTGCGAATCCAAAAATTTCGAAAGAAAAAAATAGTAAGGATGAAAGCACAGATCAAAAGAAGAAAATTGATTCCGAGACGAAGCCAAAAGGAAATTCCCGACTGGGAAGGAAAGAAAAATAACGTGCCGTCGATCAATCGAATCTTTTCACAACCCTGACAATTTGTATTTTGAGTTTTGAAAAAGGAATTCAATTCTCCTAAAGTTTTTTCAGTTTTGATTTTCCATGCGGAGGATTCTTGAGAGTAGAGAAGGGTTTCATCTTCCGAAAAATAATAGAACGCACATGTTAAACCGGTTTTTAGGAATTCCACAGATGTAATTCCAGTTTGTCTTCCGAGATAAAAATCAACGTAGTAGTCTTGGATCGTAAAACTACGAACCTGGGAAAGATTTGGAAATTCTGTTCCGTAAGAAACCTGATAAAACAGAGTGGATTTTTGATTTCTAATTCGTATTCCGCCTAAATTCTTGATTTTTTTGAATTCGGTTTTGAGTTTTTCCTTGGCAGGGGGATTTTTCAGTTGAATAGAAAGAATTTTTTTTAAATATGCTTCCAGCCTGGATTCTTCCTCTTTTTTCCAAACGGGAATCCACTCGACAAGCCAGGATTTTTCCACGACTGTCGGATCTCCTAACAGCCGTTTTATCGCTGTGATTTCACTTTCAATACGAAACGTTTCCGCGACTACTGATTGATTCCAAAATAACAGGAAGGTGGATACAAAAAAAAACCGTTTCATAAGAAACCTCTGAATGATATTACGATAAGACAAAATGGCGCCCATGGGGAGCGTTCTGTTGAGTTCCCGCAGCTTGATCTTTCTGACAGAGTAAACTGGTGTTTTGGGACGCGCTGTAAATTCAATTTTTGTCTAAAACCCGGAATGGAAATGAAATTCAATGTTTATCCTAAAACTTAAAGAACGGAAATGAAGATGAATCAATGTTGTAGTAAAATCGATTTGTGTGAGTTTATTTTTCTGAGATTTAAGGTTTCGTTTCAAGTACTTTTCAGTCGGTTGGTTTTGTCGGAAAAATGAAAAGGAGAAATGCTGTATCTTTTCTAGGTAAGTTGAAATTCCCATAAATTACCATAACGTTACCCACAAATTAAGAAGACTTTTGGGATAATAAGGATCGAAAATTGATATTTTTCAAGTGTTCCGACAAGAATGAGGCTTTTTACTTGCAAAAAGTATGATTTTCTGATAGAGAAAAATCTCTTGAGATTTTCCCGCCTCCAGGCTCAATGATTTGCTCCCTACGGGTCGCTCATCACCCCGCCACCCAAAAATCAGGGGAAACTCAGGCACAACGCTTTCTAAGGGGCGCGTTGTGGAGCGATCGTTTCACAGAGGATTTGTCGGAATTCCTACAGATTTATCCTCGGATCGAAGTATTTGTGAGTAACGTTATGATAAATTACGCCTGGTGTTTGAGCGTTGTTACATTCCTGTAAGAGTTCCTACAAAAATTTTTCAGCAATTTCCCTTTAGAACGTGATTTTAGCTTTCAGGGTTTCGATATGCTTTCTTCTTCGATATTGTTCTTGTTTCAAACGCTGGTCCAGAGTTGCTTAAGCTGTTCTGATCTTTTTTATATCCAATACGATTTGGTATTTCCATGGTTCGTTGAAGCCAGTAATTGAAGGCCGTTGTATTTTTGTTTTTAAATTTTGTTGATTCGGTATTTCCTTTTTTTAGCTCAAAAAAGTCATATGTTTCAAGTTTTTCTGTAAAGATATCATACTGTCTAACATTTCCTGGTGGCTTATACGCTCCTATAAAATAGAATACCGTTAATTTGAGCATAGATCTGCGCTAGACGTAGAATTTTGGACACTCTATTATGTAAAGATGAGTAAAATCTTTCTATCGATCATTTTCTCCTATACAGGAGGAGAATCTTGGAAATTATTATAGAAACCAGCTTTTAGGTTTTTACTATGTCCGAATGCCCGCTTTGTAAGTTTCATCGGTCCGGTGATCTCTCGGAAGTTCTTGTGAGATTCGGAGAATTTTCTGTGCGCCACTGCGAGGAAGAAAAAAAACTCAAAGGTTATCTTTATATAGAACCCCGTTCTCATTGGACTTCCTATCGGGATTGGACTCAGGATTCTTTTTCCGATTTCGCACAAGCCTTAGAGTTTGCGACAAAATGGATCTATAAAAATCATGCTCCGATTAAGGTTTATACTGTGACGGTTTCAGAGATGGTTCCTCATATGCACTTTCATTTGATTCCGAGGTATTCTGACGATTTAAAAGGGATCGATTATATCCGACTTGCATTGCAAGGAAAATTACCGGAACAAAATTATATTCTAGATTTATAATGGAATTTGTTTCAAGAATTTGAGGGAAGCATATGAACGTTTTGAAATATAAAAGTATTCTGTTTTTGTTTTTCGTTTCCTTTTTATTGGGTGATTGTATTTACAGAGATATACGTATTCCAGGACTAAGTACCAACTTCACTCAGTACGTTTTAAACTCGGACGATTTTCAAATTTTAGGAACCGTAGAAACCGAAGGAGTTTATACTTCCTGGCTCATGTTCTGGGTGACGGGTGAAACCGGTTACAGAGAATTATTGGATAAGTCCAAGGCGCTCGGAGGGGACGAAATTATCAATTATCGTTTTGAAGTGGAAGAAACGAGTATTCTTTTGGTCGTCTGGAATCGAATCAAGTGGAAAGCAACCGCACATGCGATTAAATACAGAGAAAAAATCAAAAAACCTTGATCAAAAAAGAACTACGGGCTCTGAATTTCTTAGGAGTCTAAAAGGATAGGATGCAGACAAACAAAGCCCAACTCATCCTGGAAGCGGGACTTTCCAGGAAAGCGGATTTCGTAGAAATATTCGAGGAGGAGACAAGATCTTCTTCCGTAAGTTTAAGAGATCGAAAGATAGAACAAAGTTTTGCAGGAATCGATTACGGAATCGGAATCCGACTTATCTATGGAACCGACGTTCTCTACGCACATACCAACAACGAAGACGTGGAGCATTTGATTTCTCTCATAGACCTTTTGGCGGATTCCAGGGGAACCGCAAAAGGGAAAGGACAAACACTGGTATTAAAAGGCGATTTGAAGCCGCCTTCGTTTCCGGCAAACGTAAGGGATCCTCGTAAAGTTTCTCCCCATGAAAAGTTGGAAATTTTATTTCGTGCGGACCAAAACGCCCGGAGCGTCTCTTCGAACATAGTTCAAGTCAGCGTTTCCGCGTTTGATTCCGTTTCCAAAATCGGAATCTACAATTCGGAAGGATTGTTTCTTGAAGATTTGAGGGTAAGAAGTCGTTTTAGCATCAACGTCGCCGCGGAAAAAGAAGGAGAAAGATTCGTTGCTTCCGAAAATCCAGGAGCTAGAAAGGGATTTGAATTTTTCAACACACTTCCCGTAGAACAACTTTCTAAAACTGCGGCCGAAAGAGCTCTTTTGATGTTGTCCGCTGGGTACATTCAAGGAAGGAAAATGCCTGTTGTGATGGGGAACGGTTTCGGAGGAGTTATTTTTCATGAGGCCTGCGGACATCCGTTGGAAACAGAGGCGATCCGTAAAAAATCCTCCCCTTTTGTCGATAAGCTCGGGGAAAGAATCGCGCAGTCCTGTCTGACCGCTATCGACGACGGAACGATTTCGGATTCTTGGGGAAGTATCTCTGTGGATGACGAAGGCTCGGCTCCTCAGAAAACCGTTTTGATAGAGAATGGGATTTTAAAAAGTTATCTCGCCGATCGAATCGGAGCGGAAGAAGTCGGAGTTCCCAAAACCGGAAGCGCTCGAAGAGAAAGTTATATGTATGCTCCCGTTTCTAGAATGAGAAACACATACATCGCTGCGGGAAAGGACTCCTTTGATTCCATGTTGTCCGGAATCGAATACGGACTTTTTGCTAAAAAGATGGGAGGCGGTTCCGTCAATCCGTCTACGGGAGAGTTTAATTTTTCCGTGGAAGAAGGATACGTTATCCGAAACGGAAAGATCGCAGAACCGGTTAGAGGCGCGACGCTCATCGGCAAAGGGGACGAGATTCTCCCTAAGATCAGTATGGTAGGCAACGACTTGGAACTTGCTGCCGGAATGTGCGGTGCGGCTTCGGGATCGGTTCCGGTCACAGTGGGACAACCTTCCTTGAAAGTGGACGAGATTCTCGTGGGAGGTCGTTCATGAATTTGGATCGTTCCGTTGAATTCGTGTTGGACGTTTGTAAGAAGAAAAGATTGGATCAGTACGATCTCGTCGCTTCCGAATCGAAAGAGGTGGGAATCGAACTCTTTCGAAAAAGAGTGAGCAATACCGAACTTTCCAATTCCAGAGGAATTGGAATCCGTCTCATCCAGTCCGGAAAACCGGGTTATTCTTACAGTGAGAAATTATCCGAAGAAGCGTTGTTTCAGATGGTGGAGGATGCGCTTGCGCAGTCTAAAATTTCGGATCCGCTTGATATTGATCTTCCGGGATCGTTCGAACTTCCCAAAATCAACATTCGTTCTTACGAAGAATCTTTAGAATCTCTCGGTTTTGAATGGTTGAAATCCACGGGTGAGAAGTTGGATGATCTTGCTTGGTCGGTCGGGGGTAAAATCGAGAATGTTCCCTATTCTTATGCGGGTAAAACCTGGAACCGATTCATATTAGCAAATTCGAATGGACTTTACCATAGCGAAAAATCGAACCTGATTTCGGCTGGAGTTGCATTGGTTGCAACCGACGGAAAGACCAAAAAAATGGGAGGCTATACTCGTTCCGGTTTGGATTTAGATCGTATTAGTCCTGAGTTGATCGTATCCACGGCGGCGGAACGTTCTTTGGCTCTTTTGGGAGCAAAGCCTGTAAAAAGCGGTTCCTACAATATCGTTCTTTCTAATCGAATCAGTCCTCAAATTTTTGGAATGTTTTCTTCTCCGTTTTCGGCGGATAGCGTGCAAAAAGGTCTGTCTAGACTGGAAGGCAAAATCGGTTCGCAAATCGCCTCACAAAATTGGAACGTGTTTTGCGATCCGCACATTTCGGATTATCCAGGTTCGAGACTTCTTGATGCGGAGGGGGTTTTGACGAGTAAAAAAGCAGTCATCGAAAACGGAGTTCTGCAAACTTATCTCTATAATTTGGAATCCGCTAAAAAGGAGGGAGTCGTTCCTACCGGAAATGCGGTTCGTTCGTACGGAGGCAGGGTCGGCACTTCGTTTAACAATTACGTTGTACCGAAGGGAGATAAAACTCTCGAAGAATTATTGGGTAACTTTCCGGAATGTATTTACGTTCTAAAGCTCGAAGGAGGTTCTGGATGTAGCGCGGTTTCTGGAGAAATCTCGATCGGTGTGCAAGGAATCTATTATAAAAATGGAATTCCCGTTCATCCGGTTGATAGCATAACGATGAATCTGAATTTTTTCGATCTTCTTTTTAGAATCGAGGGAATTTCGAACCAGTACAATGATTCCTACTCTTCCATCAAGGTTCCGGATATTCTCATTAGGGAAGCAAGCATCGCGGGTTGAATTAGAGTTTTCACTTGCTTCTCTTTTTGAATTAGGATTTTTTGTCCGAAACAAACTTTTCTATTTTGGGAGAAACTCTTTGAACTCTTGGATTTGCCTTTTACAAACCCAATTTCTTTTTTTACGAATCGAAAGCGCTCGTGGAAAAAACTCCTTTCGTATTGGAGTGATGATTCGGTTTTTAATTAAGAGTCTGTCCCAAAACTCAAAGCAATTGCAGCGATCCGCGGAAATTCCGATAAGATCGAATGGTTCTGGGACGGACTCTAAAATCTATTTTCTTAATTTTTATTCTATCGCGATTCAAATTCGGAAGCTCAATTTCGAACATTTTAAAATTAAAAGACGGAAACTGTTTTATTTTCGAAACCTCGTAGAAAACTTTTTAAATTCTCTCTATTTTTTCTTACGGAAGTTTTTATTTCCTATAATTAAACGGAATTTGTGTCAAATGCAACGATCCTTAAAGACGAATATCTTTGTATTTTTTTGGGGAATTATTTTTCTCTTTTTTGGGTTCTCCAGTTTAAACGCTCAAGTAAGGATCGAATTTAGTCCAATCGGAGAAGTCAAAAAACCTTCCCAAGTAAGAGCTCGTTTTTCTGAATCGATGATTCCTTTGGGAAATCCAAAATTTTCTTTGTATCCGTTCGAGGTTCGTTGTCCTTTACAAGGTGCGCAACGTTGGGTGGATGATAAAAATTGGGTTTTTGAATTTACCGAACTTCTGCCCGGCGGAGTGGAATGTACTTTTGAAACGAAGAAGTTAAAATCGGTCGCAGGAAATTCTTTGAATGAGGGAGAAAAATTTTCTTTCAATACGGGAGGTCCCGAAATGGATTCTTCCTCTCCCTACGAAGGAGGAATCATCGACGAGGATCAGGTTTTTATTTTGGATTTGGATTCCGAGCCTGATTTTTCTTCCGCAAGCGAACATATTTATTTCGTGACCGAAGGTCTCAAGGATAAGATAGGCTTTAGCCGAGTCAAAGGTTCGATCGAAAGTGAAATTTTGAAAGCAAATTACAGGGAAGGAAAAACCGAAAAGACGATTCTTATCAAACCAGATCAGAAGTTTCCGAGCGGAAAAAAAGTCTATCTCATTTTGGAACAAGGACTGAAATCAAAATCGGGAATCCCGAGAAGCTCCACAAGAAAAATTGAATATACTGTAAGGCAACCTTTCCGAGCGGAATTCAACTGCGATCGAGTCAACGCAAAGGCCGCTTGTATTCCCTCTTTGCCGTTGAGGTTGAATTTTAATTCTCCCGTATCCGTAGAAATTCTTCGAAAAATTCAGCTTCAAACAAGCGATGGAAAAAAAATTCCCTCCCAGGTTTTCTCCGAGAACGGAAATTATGACTATGGGGTCAGTTTTCCGGCTCCTCTTCCTCCAAAGTCCAAATTCCAAATCATTCTTCCATCCGGCATAAAAGACGACGCGGGACGACTTCTTGCCAATCAATCCTCGTTTCCTCTTTTGGTTTCCACGGACGATTATCCCCCTCTTTTGAAATTTTCTTCCAAGTTCGGAATTTTAGAAAGATTTCCGGAAGCGATTCTCCCCGTTACGATTCGAAACCTGGAAGCAGAGAATCCGGTGCGTCTCTATCAGGTGAAAACGAGTCCCGACACGGAGAACGTTATCAAAGAACAATTCGATAAATTGAAAGAAAAGGGAAAGGAAATTTTCAACTGGGCTACCGGAAAGGAGGAGAAACCGAATCTCCCAAAACAATTCACCGGAAAAGAATTGATTCTTGGATCGGGACAGATCGCGGAAATCGTTCGATTCTTAAAAACGATTGAAAGTTTGGAACACAGTCACTCTATCTTTGATTCTTCTCAAAACCCACCTCCTACGAACGAGATCAAACTCCAGAGCAAACAGGGAGTTCGTCGTTTTGAAGTTGTGGGAATTCCCTTGAATAAACCAGGTTTCCACGTGGTCGAAATGAAATCGGACGTATTAGGGAATTCTTTATTAGGAATCAATCAACCGTTTTATGTCCGTACGGCTGCTCTGGTGACCAACCTTTCCCTTCATTTTAAGTGGGGAAGAGAATCCTCTCTCGTTTGGGTGACAAAGCTGAATGATGCTAAGCCTGTACCGGGTGCCGACATTCAGATTTTCAATTGTAAGAACGAAAAAATTTTTGTAGGTAAAACGGGACCTGAGGGAATTCTCCTCGTGAAAGGAATTCCTCCCCGAAATAAAGTTCCATATTGCTCTTGGAAAGCGTATGAAAATGGTCTGCTTTTAACTGCAGCTTTCGAAGACGATTTTACTTTTACTCATACTCGTTGGCAGAATGGAATCGAAAATTGGAGATTCAATCTTCCGGGAGATTCTGGAGACAACAACGTTTTATTTCACCCGATTTTAGATAGAACCTTGTTTCGCGCCGGAGAAACCGTTTCCATAAAACTTATTTCAAGAACCAAAAGACAGCTCGGTTTCGAGGTTCCAACACGAAACGAATATCCGGCGTTTGCGAAAATCGTTCATTCCGGTAGCGATAAAGAATATTCCATTTCCTTAAAATGGAACCAGGAAGGAACGAGTTCCCTTCAATTCAAAATCCCTAAAGAGGCGAATCTGGGTGTTTATCAGATTTTGTTAAGCGAATTTGCGAATAAGAATAACGATTTGGTTTCCATCGGAGAATTCAGAGTGGAAGAATTTAGAATTCCGCTCATGAAAGCGGATTTTCAAGTTTCCGGTCCAAATGTCGGTCCGTCTCAGCTAGAACTTTCCGGAAACGTTCGTTATCTTTCAGGCGGAGGAGCCGGTAAACTTCCGGTTCTTTTGAGAACCCGGGTTACGGTCGGGGGCGGAGTGTTTTTTCCCGATTATTCCGATTTTTCATTTAGCAACGGTTTGGTGAGTCGTAAATCCGAAGAAAATGAAGAACCGATTTCCGTGATGGGTTTTACAAAAACGCAACTCACTCTCGACGAAAAAGGTTTTTTTGAAACGACCGTAAAATCCATTCCGGAATCGAACACGATTCAAAAGCTCGAAGCGGAACTCGAATACAAAGATCCGAATGGAGAGATTCAAAGCGCATTCAGATCCTTTCCGATTTATCCTTCCGAATATCATATCGGAATCGCCCGTGAAAGTTGGGCCGCGGTTCAAGACTCGGTTCGGCTGAAGGTTGCGGTTCTTGATTTAAAAGGAACTCCGATAGAGGGAAAGAAGATCAATGTGGTCGCATTTACGAAAAAATATTATTCCAATCGTAAACGTTTGGTCGGAGGCTTCTACAGTTACGAACATAAATACGAAGTGAACGAATTAGGGGAATTTTGTTCCGGTAAAACGAATGCGAAAGGGATTGTATTTTGTAACGGCCCCGTAAATACGACCGGAGAAGTTCATTTCGAAGCTTCCCTTTCCGGAGAAGATGTGAAAGCGAATTCCTCCGTTTGGATCAGCGGTAAGGAAGATTTTTGGTTCGCGGCGAGCGATCACGATCGTATGGATCTTCTCCCCGAAAAAAAAGAATACCAGACGGGTGAAAAAGCCAGGTTTCAAGTGAGAATGCCGTTTCGAGAGGCAACCGCTCTCATCACTGTGGAAAGGGAGGGAATTCTCAATTCGTATATCAAAACTCTCAGCGGTAAAGAACCGGTCGTCGAAATTCCTGTGGAGAGTTCGTTTGCTCCGAATGTGTTCGTTTCTGTTTTGGCGGTTCGTGGAAGAGTGGATAATCCGAAGGAAACCGCGCTTGTCGATTTAGCAAAACCTTCTTTTCGATTGGGAGTGGCTCAAATTCGAGTCGGCTGGAAACCTTTCGAGATTCCTGTCCGCGTGGAAACGGATAAGACCGTTTATGGGGCGAGACAAAAAGCGAAAGTAAAAGTTCAGATTAACCATCCTTCCATACAGGTAAAAAAAGATTCAAGAATCACGTTAGTCGCTGTCGACCAGGGTCTTTTGGAATTAAAATCCAACGATACTTGGGATTTACTTCGAGCCATGATGCGCCAGAGAGGAAACTCGGTGGAAACTTCCACCGCTCAACTTCAGGTGGTGGGTAGGAGGCATTTCGGATTAAAAAGCCTGCCGTCGGGAGGCGGAGGCGGTGGAGCGACAACCAGAGAGTTGTTTGATACCCTTCTTTATTGGAAACCGGATTTGAAACCGGACGGGAATGGATTTTTAGAAGCGGAAATTCCTTTGAACGATTCTCTGACTTCGTTTAAGATCGTCGCTATCGTTCACTCGGGAAAAGATAAATTCGGTTCCGGTTCGACTCAGATTCAAACCACAAAGGATGTTCTTATTTATCCTTCGATCGCTCCTTTTGTTAGGGAAAAAGATAACGTACTGAGCGGTATTTCTCTCAAAAATACGACGGAAAAAACCTTAGAGCTTGAAATCAGTCCGAAAACTTTACCCGATCTTAAATTAGAAATTAAGAATATTCAATTAAAGCCGGGAGAATCCACAAACGTTCATTGGAATCTTTCCATTCCGAGTAAGAAAGAAGAAATCGTCTATGAATTCCAAACCAAGGAAGTGAAAAACGGACCTTTTACGGATACGCTTCGTTTTCGTCAGAAGGTAGGGGAATCGGTTCCCGTTCGGATTTTGCAATCCACTTTTCGACGTTTGGAAGACGGAACGCTCAGTCTTCCGATTCAGGAGAATCAGGAAGCGATTTCTGGAGGCGGAGAACTTGAGATCAGTTTAAAATCCTCTCTCACCGGAGGGGCGATTCTTTCTTCCAGAGAACATATGAGTCGTTATCCGTATTCTTGCTTGGAGCAAAAACTTTCCAAAGCGGTTTCGGTCGGATCTCAGAATGATTGGGATCGGATTATGAATCAATTGAACGCTTATCTGGACGGGGATGGGCTTTTAAAATTTTTTCCGATGTCTTGGCATGGAAGCGAAATCTTAACGAGTTATGCGCTGATTCTTTCTTCCGAATCCGGTTATAAAATTCCGGATTCGATGCGGGAAACTTTTTTGGAGGCGCTGAATCGATATATTAAAGGTCTGATTTATAGGAACGGTTACATCTCGAATACGGATTTTCTTTTAAAAAAGATCCTCGTCCTAGACGCGATATCCCGTTTTCAACAAGTCGGAGACGATGCAATTCTATCCGTTCAGACGGATCCGAAAATTCTTCCTACCGATATTTTAATCAGCCTTAGAAATCTCTATTCCAGATCCAATTCTTTTAAGAATCGGGTTCCTGCGTTAGACGTCCTTTTAAAGTCAAGATATAGAATCCAAGGAACCTCTTATAACTTTACGGACGAACCCAGTCTTTGGTGGCTTTTGTCTTCCAACGATTCGACAGTGATGAAAACAATCCTTTCCGTCGCAAAAGATCCAAGTTGGAAAGAGGATCTTCCTCGATTGATCCGCGGAGCGATCGCAAGACAATCCAAGGGACACTGGGATATCACGCCTGCAAACGCTCTCGGAGTTCTCGCGCTTCAAACATATTCGAAACAGTTTGAAAGAGATTCCGTGGAAGGAAAAACTACAATCACTTTGGAAAACAATTCAAGCACCTTGGAGTGGAAGAACAAAAAAGATCCCCCCACGATTTTGATTCCAATGCCGAAAAGTACACAAAATCTAAAATTCGTCCAAAACGGAAACGGAAAACCGTACGCGGTGATTCATACAAAGGCCGCTTTGCCTTTGAAGGAAAAATTGGAAAGCGGGATGAGAATGGAGAAAGAAATTCTGGATGAGTCCGGAAATAAGAAGTCTTCGTTTCGAGAAGGAGATTTGGTGCGTGTTCGTCTGAAAATTTATACCGAATCCGATTTATCTTGGATTGCCGTCAAAGATCCAATTCCCGCGGGGGCTAACATTTTAGGTACCGGACTCGGAAACGATTCAAGAATCAGCGCCGAACTTGCAAAAGGCGATAACTCTCCTACTTTTGTGGAAAGAAAATGGGAAGGTTATACGGCGTATTTTGAATATTTGCCCGCGGGTTCCGCGACTCTCGAATACGTGTATCGAATCAATCATATCGGGAAGTTCGTCTTACCTCCCACTAGGGTCGAAGCGATGTATCTTCCGGATCAGTTTGCGGAAATTCCGAACCCGGATCAAATCGTGACGAAGGAATAAACTCCCGATGTATAAGAAGAATATATCTGTATTTTTGTTTATTGGTATATTCTTTTATTCAAATGTAGTCTTTTCCGAAGGGATTTACTCCTATAGGGAAATTCGAGATTCGTATCATCTTTCTGACGGGACAATTTTGGATCTCCACGGAAGATTTTTGCAGACGATCCGGTTGAACGTTCGGGAAAGAAAACTTGCCTGGACGGAAGAGGGAGAAATTCCGGAAACCCTATTACTTGCCTTATTTGCGCAGGAAGACAAACGGTTCTTTGAACATTCGGGAGTGGATCTACTTGCGATTTTAGGCGCAATGAAGGATCGAGTCTTGGGAAATTCAAAGAGAGGGGCGAGTACACTTTCCATGCAACTCGCCGGGATTTTTCTCGGAAGTAAACCGGGACGTAGGAACATTTTCGATAAATGGGAACAGATGAGATTCGCTCAAAAGATAGAACAGACCTGGAGCAAGAACGAAATTATCACGGGCTATCTCAATTTGATTCAGTTTCGTGGGGAGCACAAGGGACTCAGAGCGGCGAGCCGAGGACTTTTTCAAAAGGAGCCTTCCGCATTGAGCGACGCGGAGTCCGTTCTTCTCGTTGCGATGCTTCCGTTTCCGGGAGCAAGTTCTTCCGCTTTAGTCAAACGAAGTTGCGCCCTTGCAAAAAAAATTCAAAGAGAGGAACTTTGCGATTTTTTTGAAAGGGCGGTTGATCGGATGACCGTAAACGCAGGCGGTTTGCCCGCCATTGAAGGAATCGCGTTTCATGCGGCTCAAAAAATTTTCAGAGAAAATCCGGAATTTCTTTCCAGGGACGGGAAAGTCAAAACGACCTTGGATTTCGATCTTCAATGGAAGGTTACCGAACTTGCAAAAAACATCATAGACGGGTTGAAAAAACAAAACGTGGCTGAAACCGGAATTCTCGTTTTAGATAACTTATCTGGCGCAATTTTGGTTTACGTAGGAAATCTTCCAGATAGTTCCTCTTTTTATGTGGACTCGATCTCATCCAAAAGACAGGCAGGTTCCACTCTAAAGCCGTTTTTATACGGACTCGCATTTGAAAAGGAAGTGTTAAAGCCGAATTCCATTTTGGAAGATATTCCCGCTGAATGGAACGCGGTTTCCGGAATTTACAGGCCTTCGAATTACAGCGACACGTATCATGGAAACGTGCAGGCGAAATATGCGCTTGCTTCTTCTTTGAACATTCCCGCGATTCGCGTATTGGATCTCGTAAGCGTACAAGGATTTGTAGAAAGATTGCGGGACCTTGGTTTGAGCGGACTGAAGCGGGCGGATTTTTATGGATCTTCACTGGCTCTCGGAAGCGCGGACGTTACGCTTTTTGAATTGACCAACGCTTATAGAACTCTTGCGAACGGAGGGATGAGTTCGAGACCGACCTTTTATCTCCACGAAGCAAAACAAACATTCGAAGAAAATTTCCGAGAAGGAAATTTTTGGAGTAGAGTTTATACGAAACAAGCCGCGGACACGTTATCTGAAATTCTTTCCGATCGAGAATACAGATCGTTATCTTTCGGTCTCAACAATCATTTAAGTACGAGATTTTTTACGGCGGTAAAAACTGGAACCTCCCAGGACATGAGAGACAATTGGTGTGTAGGGTATTCTAAAAATTATACGGTCGGTGTTTGGGTTGGGAATATGAACGGAAGCCCTATGTGGGACGTTAGCGGCGTTACGGGGGCGGCTCCTATTTGGAATGCGGTGATCGGGCTACTTCAGGAAAGAGAAAAACAACCGGGTAATACGTTCTTTGAGACTTTTCGTGATTCGCACGTGCGGCAACTTGCGGAATCGTCTTCCATTCCTAAGATTTTGATTCCCGGAAACGAAACAATTTACGCGTTGGATCCCGATATTCCCGAAGGAAGACAGAAACTCTATTTTTCTGCGTCTGCGTTTATGTCCGGATTTCGATGGGTCTTGGATGGAAAAAGAATTCAGGAAGCCAAACAAAAGAATGTATTTTGGAAACCCGAGCGCGGATTTCATATTCTTTCCTTACAAGATCAGGATGGAAAAATCATAGATAGTGTCGTTTTCGAAGTCAGATAGAGAAAAAGTTTTTCTCTTGCAGGGAAGCGTCTTCGCGTTAGAATCAATTCCAGACTTCTCATGAAACTATCCACTGAAACATATCTTTTATCTCCCGCATTGGAAGAGGCGATCCTTCTCGCCGAAGTAACCTCTCGCCCTTTACTTTTAAAGGGAGAACCAGGAACCGGCAAATCTCTTTTAGCCGAATATCTCGCGGACCAAAGAAAGCTTCCTCTATATACTTGGCATATCAAATCTATCACCCAAGCGAAAGAGGGCTTGTATTTTTATGACGCGGTTTCTCGATTGAATGATTCTCGTTTTTCGGAGGACTCCGAAAAAGTAAAGAATATAGAAAACTATATTCGGCTTGGTGCGCTTGGGGAGGCGTTTAGTCTGGATAAAAAATCGATCGTTCTCATCGACGAAATAGATAAGGCCGACATTGAATTTCCGAACGATCTACTTTTAGAGTTGGATCGAATGGAATTTTTCATTCCCGAAATTTCGAAACGTATTCAAGCAAAACATCGTCCTTTGACTATTATCACTTCCAATAACGAAAAGGAGCTACCTGCTGCTTTTTTAAGAAGATGTATTTTTCATTATATAGAATTTCCGGATCCAGAATTTATGAAAAAGATCATTCTTTCTCATTATCCGGGGGTGGGTCATACGTTGCTTATCAAAGCTCTTGAGATGTTTTATCTCATTCGGAGAATGGACGATTTGAAAAAGAAACCGGGGACAAGCGAACTTTTGGATTGGATTCAGATTTTAGTACACCAAGGAGCGGTCTTAAAAGACGAGGTTCGGATTCCGTTTCTCGGTGCGCTTATAAAAAACGAGGAGGATCTGAGGTTATTCAGGAATTAAAATGTTTATCCCGTTTTTTTATAGG
Source organism: Leptospira weilii (assembly GCF_006874765.1). Lineage (NCBI taxonomy): Bacteria > Pseudomonadati > Spirochaetota > Leptospiria > Leptospirales > Leptospiraceae > Leptospira > Leptospira weilii. The sequence continues at coordinate 2,604,604 of NZ_CP040840.1, read as the reverse complement.
CTTAAGGCGGAAGGGATACCGGTTACGACGGGAGAGTTCTTGGACTTTTTGAAAGTTGTGGATCATTATACAACTTATCAGAAGGCATGGATTGATCTGAGCGAACTCTATCGCTTTTCCAGAGCTTGTATGGTAAAAGACATCAAGTATTTCGATTCCTTCGATCTCGTTTTTTCCGAAATTTTCGGGGAAAAGGGCGCGCTCAAACCCGAACTGAAACGAGATTTATTGGATTGGCTGAATCAGATATTCGATAATCCGAATAAACTTCCTCCTTCCCTGATTCCGCCGGATCAACTTTGGGAAGAATTTAAAAAACGTCTCGAAGAACAAAGGGGAGAACATCACGGAGGAAGCAAGTGGGTTGGAACCGGAGGATCGTCACCTTTTGGACACGGAGGAAAAAATCCGGAAGGAGTCAGAGTGGGCGGGGAGGCGGGAAATCGTTCCGCGGTTTTTCAAGCATTAGAAAGACGTTATAAAGAATATAGGACGGACGAACAGCTTGATGTGCGTCAGATCAAAACCGCTCTCAAAAAACTGAGAAACTTAAGAAAAGAGGGCATATCCGAGTTTCATCTTCCGAAAACGATCGATTCCACCTGTAGAAACGCGGGTGACATTCAGATTGAGTTCGAGCGTTCCCGAAAAAACGGACTCAAGGTTCTTTTGCTGATGGATACGGGAGGAAGTATGACTTCCCATGCGGAGAGGGTCAATAAGCTCTTTTCGGCAAGTCATCAGATCAATCATTTCAAGGAATTTCATTATTATTACTTTCACAATATCGTCTACGATGCAGTTTATCCGAAGGCGAATATGAGAACCCCGATTTCTCTGCAGAGAATTTTTAAAAAGCACAGTGATGACACGAAGTTGATTCTTATCGGTGACGCGTACATGGCGCCTTATGAGTTGCTCGATCCCGCATATGGTTTTCATCACAGTCGATTCCGGATGGACTTTCGACTTCCCGAAAATCCGGAATCCGGACTGGATTCTTTAAAACGAATCCGAAGACATTTTCGGGATTCGATATGGTTGAATCCGGAGCCGATCAAATATTGGGACGCGCCTACGATTCGAGAAATCGGAAATCAAGTACCAATGTATTTTTTATCCTTGGACGGATTGGAGAAAGGAATTAAAAAACTTCTCAATTCGCTCTAAAAACTTGTCTCAAAGTCTGAAGAGCAATTAAATTAACGTGAATTCGGTATAACAAAATGCGAAAGCGATTATATGTTTCGATCGTAGAGAGCCGTAACCAACCCCACAAGTTAAGAAGGCTTTTGAGATAATAAGGATTAAAAACTGATATTTTTCAAGTGTTCCGACAAGAATGAGACTTTTTACTTGCAAAAAGTATGATTTTCTGATAGAGAAAAATCTCCCGAACCTTTCCACCTCCACCCCCACCCAAAAATAAGGGTGGGAACTAAGTTTCACAGAGGATTTGTCGGAATTCCGACAGATTTATCTTCGGATCCAAGTATTTGTGGGGTTGGCTATATTAGAGAGCAACACTTTAGTTTCTGATTCGCCCAAACTTTCTTAGGCCGAACTCACGTTAAATTACGATTTTTGAATTTATGAATGGGTTCCCGTTCGTAATTTCAAAAGAAAATAAAGGGTTTGAATGTGTGGAACTTCTAAACCTTTTTTCTCTCCGATTCGAATTGCGTTTCCGAGAATTGCTTCCAGTTCCAAAACCCTCCCAGCCTCGAAATCCAAAAGCATACTTGTCTTATATGGTTTCATCGTCTCAGTCATTCGGAGAAAAGTTTCTATTTGAATGTCGGGAACTTCCGCTCCGTCGAGTTTGGAAAGTTTTTGAACTTCTTTCATGATTTCGATTACGAGTTTACGGCCAAAAGTTTGAGCCAATATTTCGGAAGTGTTTTTTCCGCCGGAAAGAACACCGATCGGATTAAAGGAAGCGTTCCACATCAGTTTTTTCCAACGGGCTTGTCGGATCATTTCTGTACTTTGGGTCGGAACTCCGGCCTTATTAAAAAGCTCCACGATTTGACTGCAAATGGAAGAAGGATTCCGATTCCAAGATCCGATCGTCAATTCTCCGTAGTCCAAATGAAGGATTTTGCCATTGTCGATACGATTGGCACAGACAAAAGCAAGTCCGCCTAAAATTTCATTGTCCGGATAAAGAGAAGAAATCGCTTCTTCGATTCCGATTCCGTTTTGCAAAAGTAGGATCGGTAAATCATTTGGAATATGTTTTCCTAAGATCGTTTCAAGACGAATTTCCGGAAGACATTTTAAACAATTGAGAATAAGATCGTACCCCTTTAAATCCTCAGGAACGGATTCTAAAATTCGATCTGCTTTGTATCGAAAATTTCCCCAAAGAGAGCTTTCTATCAGAAAGCCGTTCTTTTCCAGTTCGGAAGAATTTCTTCGAACCCAGAAATCGATTCTACAGCCGACTTGTTTGAGTTTACCGGCGTAAAGTCCGGCAATGGCTCCGGCCCCTAAAACTAAAATTCGAAACAATCTATTCAGCCTAGGAGAACTTTCTTTCTATTTTCTTTAAGATTTCAGTGATCGCCTGAACGTAACCGTCGTAAACTCCGCGGTCGTATTCTCCGAGAGAATGGTAATTCAGGCTTTGCATTTCTTTTAGATGGCTCCTTAATTCCTCGTACACGTAGTTCTTACGTATATAAAGAGTTTCAAATACTTTAGGATGCATCATTCACCTCTTTTTTAGAATATAATAAAATCAGAGAATTCAATGTAAAATCATCGTTCGGTGGAATTCGGATTTTAGCCACGCATTTGCCCGTTTATAATCCGAAAATTTTTTTTCGAATATTTTGAATTCCTTACTGTGGATAACGTTTCTTCCCTTCTTTCGCATGACCGGAAAGTAAACGTGCAGCAACTCGTGGAACACGATGTATTCTAAAACAAAATTTGGAACGGACTCGAAGGATAAAATCGGGTTAATTACGATCATTTTATGTGTCGGATCATAGTGCCCGAGTCTTGTGGTCGATTTAGATTTTCCCCAAAAAATTTCGAGATCGGAAAGATCTATCCTCAAATAGGATTGATTCACGTTTTCCAGGATCAGTCTTAGTTTTTGATTTTGAATAGGGGAACGTTCGATTCTCTTTTTATTTTTGTTTGCGCGATTTTTTTGTGTTGTATGACTTTCGTAAAATTTTCGGACCGTGGATTCCAATTCGTTCGGGATCGGTTGTTTTAGTAACTTATATAGAAGAAGGTCGATTATGGCTTCCAAATTTTCCGGTTCCGACTTCAAATAAAACGAATGAATTTTGAATTCGAGTTTTTCGGGATAAATACGGATGGAACTTCCTAGGTTAGAGTAGGGAAAAAATTTAGCTTCGATTTTCTTCCCCATTAAAAGTTTGCCTCTTGGAAGTTTACGAAATTCGAATGTTCTTTTTTCCAGCAGATTCAGCGCAGTGGATTTCATCGATTCTTCGTCTAGTTTTTCGAAAACGGAAGACATGAATTTTAATTCCCGAAATAATCCTGTATTCTGGAAAAAGAGTCGTTTGCGGTTTTAGAGGACGAGACTTTAGTCGAAAAGAAATTTTGCGGCGCGGATTTCCCGGGCATCAGTTTTAACTCGTAGACTTTCTCCGGAGATTGAATCTCGCTCAAAAAACGGGATAGTTTTGTATAATATGGCCCGGACCTGGAATGAGCCAGAGAAGGTCTTGTGAAATATAACTCTTTTCTGGCTCTTGTGATCGCCACGTAAAAAAGTCTTCTTTCTTCTTCGGTGTCGGTGTTCTTGCTTGAGGGAAAAATACCTTCGGTTGCATTTAAAATGAAAACGAGATCGAACTCCAATCCCTTTGCGGAATGTACAGTGGATAAATGAAGTAAATCGGTTTCGGTGTTATCCGGTTTGATTTTATCCAAACTTAGGGACGCGTGATCCATCGTAAGATCCGATAAAAAATCCCCAAGCGAAGTATATTTCAAAGAAAATCCTAGAACAGAATCTAAATCTTCGGATCTTCGTTTGGAATCGTCGTAATTCTTTTCCAAAAGGACTCGATAGTAATCGATAAAATCGGAAGTGATTTTTTTTACCTCCGAATTGATTTCCCTGTGTTTTTGATAGAGATGATAAAGGGGAGAAATATATTTGTCGATTGCGGTTTCGTTTTCTCCTAAAAGAACTTCGAAAGAGCCGGAGGATTTCCGGATCTTATCTAAAATGCCGTTAGCCTTAGAATTTCCAATTCCGGGGATCAGTTTTAAAACTCGAACCCAAGAAACTGAATCCAGGGGATTGAGGAGCAATTTTAAAAAGGAAAGCAGATCTTTGATGTGAGCTGTTTCTATAAACTTTCTTCCCCCGAATTTTACGAATGGAATATTCCGTTTTGCGAGAACAAGTTCGAGCTGATTCGAGTTCCATCCGGCGCGGAAAAGGACGCACATTTTTTTAAAGGGAATACCATCTTCTTTTTTTCGTAGGAGAATTTCGGTGATTCCTTCGGCTTCCTCCAATTCGTCTTCGAATTGCAGAACGCTCGGAATCGATCCATTTTCGTTGTCCGTAAAAAGATACTTATCGTATTTTTCGGAAAAATTTTGAAGGACTTCGTTTGCGAGATTTAAGATCGCAGTTGTACTTCTATAATTTTTTTCCAAAAAAATCGTTTTTGTATTCGGAAATATTTTAGGAAAATCTAAAATACCGCGTACGGAAGCTCCGCGAAACGTGTAGATACATTGAGCGTCGTCACCGACCACCATCAAATTAGAATGTTCCGAAGCTAAAAGACAGGCGATATGTGCTTGGACCTTGTTCGTATCTTGAAATTCGTCCACCATGATAAATTTGTATCTTTCGGAAAGTGCGCTTCTGATTCCCGGATGATTGGTAAGAAGGTCTCTAGTAAAATAGAGCAGATCGTCGTAATCCAAAAGAGATCGTTCTGTTTTATATGATTTATAGTCTTCGAAAATTTGGGAGATGTCTTTCGTTCTTTGCAAAAACAAAGGATAATCTTTTTCTAATATAGATTGGAGAGTTTTTCCAGTGTTTTGAATTTCACCGTAAATGGAAATTAAGGTTTCGTTGGAAGGAAAGCGGGATTTGGTTTTGCCAAAATCTTTTTCGTTTCTTAAAAATTGGAACACGTCTAAGGTGTCGGAATCGTCCAAAATCGTAAAACCGGAGGATATTCCGAGAGCCGGGGCAAATCTTCGTAGAACTCCGCTGCAAAAAGAATGAAAAGTTCCGCCTTGAACCTCGGCACATCTTTTGTCTCCGATAGAAGATGCTCTGAGAAGCATTTCTCTGGCGGCTTTGCGAGTAAATGTTAAAAGTAGAATGGATGAGGTCGGAACGCCCGAGGAAACTAACTGCGCCAATCGGCTAACGATGGTTTTTGTTTTGCCGGTTCCGGCGCCTGCTAAAACAAGCACCGGTCCTTTCTGGGTAAGGACTGCTTCCAATTGAGCGGCATTTAATTCTTCTTTCCAGGACATGAATGAATTGTAACGGCTCTCAATGGTGGTGGTGATGACCGCCTTCTCCGTGAACGTGTCCGTGTGAGATTTCTTCTTCGGTGGCTTCGCGAATTCCAGTCAATTCGACGTCAAAAACTAGATTTACTCCTGCAAGAGGATGGTTTCCATCTACGATAACTGATTCTTCCTGAAGTTCGGTGATCGTAAAAACCTTATCCGGCTCGTCGGTTTGAAACATCATTCCTACTTGTAAATCTTCGTTGGGTGGGAATTGGGATCTGGGAACGTCAAAAACAAGATCGGGATCTTTTATGCCATAAGCCTTCTCTGCGGAAACGTTGATTTTTTTCTTTTCGCCGGTTTCCATTTTTTTCATCTCTTCTTCCAGACCGGAAATGATATGCCCGACTCCTTCCAGATAAGAAAGCGGAGCTTTACCTTCGGAAGAATCGATTAAGTTGCCTTCGGTATCGTGAAGGATGTAATGGAAAGTAATCACTCTAGTTTTCATAGATAGCTCCAAGTGGGGATAAAATAAAAATTCTGGTAGGAATCAGTTAGAGAAAAATACCGGAATGTAGACGACCATTTTCAGAGTAAATTGAGTGCGGTTTAACTCAATCAGAATTTTATTTTAGAATTTGGAATCACCGTGAAAATTAGATTCATTTGTTCTCGTTCTCTGAGAAAGGTTTCGATTCGATTGGATAAAAAGAACCAAGAATCTTGAATGAAGATTTCATAAAACCTTGCGGAAAATGGAAGATAACCGTTTTCTGCAAGGTTCGAATCCCCAGTGTGATCTAAAAGTAGGTTATAGGAAATGATTAAAACATTTTTTTCAAAACCGTAGGCCAAAGCGTTTTCTAAAACTTTCTGAGGTTCGTAAATTGGAATTTTTCTTTTGGATCCGTTTTTCGTTACGAATAGAAACGGTTGATTTGATTTCGAGGAACTAATTGCGCCCGAATATATTTTCATGCCGTTCTCTTCATCCTAAAAAGCTAAAAATTCCGGGATGGAATCCAAACCCTCTCCTTTCGCAGAAAAAGATCGGATTCGGATTCTATCCCAGCAAACGAGCTGGCATTAAGAGATATCCGGAAGAGCGGAACAATTGATTTTCCGGAATTATTCTTTCCTGCAAAGCTGCCCGAATCTTCGTTAAAGAATGGATTAACTGTGTCTTTTTGATTTATTTTGAAATAAATTCAACAAAATTTTCTTATAATTTTACTGATATTTTATTTTTTTTAAATTTGGGTCTATTTTTGAATTCCGTATACTTTCAACTTGTAAACAGGTCTCTTTTTTTGGGGAATTTTTAGGTGCTTGAATTTCAAGTCCATCGGTCCTCAAGGCAATTTTTTCAGAAAAGAAACGAACAAGTCTTAAATTCTCGGATTTCTTCGCTAAAAGTAAAACGAGCCTGGATAACTTCAAATCTCCGGGATTTTGGATCGAAGCCCTTGCGTATTGAAAACAAGCCTTTTGAAATTCTCCCTTTTGAAGGAATTTACTCCCTTCTCGGACCAATGTTTTGCATTCGAAAAGACTTTTGTTGGAACCGGTTTCGAAGCCGGTTTGAATTCTTAAAAAACTCAAGTCGTCTGAAAGAACACCTTTTTCGGTAATTTTAAATTCCAGATCTTTGGGCTCCGGTATGGAATGTCGGACCAATTCGAAAAATAGATCCGGAACCGAAGATTTTAACTTTCGAGAAGAACACAATGGATCTTGCATATATAAATCTTCTCTTCCGTCCGAACCGTAAAGAATTGTGTCTTCCGGCAAAAGTTTGTAGTATTCGATTTTTACCTTCGTATTTGAATCGGGAAAGCCGATCTTTCGTGTAATGGCTCTTTCGAAAATATAACTCGTTTTCCCGTTTCGAGAGAGAATGATCGGAGGATGTTCGCAATTGATAAAGAATAAGTCCCCGGTTTCGATTTGGTATAAGGAAAGAATTCCGGAAACGAGCATACTTCCGTCAAAAGATTCGAAAACTGCCTGAAGATTGGAGTGCAGAAGAAAAAGCCAATTCTCTGGATTTCTGAATTCATAATCCTGAGTTTGTAGAAAACTTTTTACGACGGAACAGAAAATTAACGCTCCACTTGCGCCTTGAAGGGATTTTCCCATCGCGTCTGCGTTGATCAAAACTTGATACGGAACACCCGATATGAGGACTTGCTCGTTTAACACAATATCCCCTCCGATTTCGTAAGACCGATTCTTAAATTGAAAACTCTTAAACTGTTTTCTATGTACGTCAATCCGCGCGAGATCTGTTTTGAGACTTTTGGATAGAAAGGGTTGAAACAAAAGGGTGATTAAAAAATAGTCCCCGTCTTGTTGTTCTTTAAGACTTCGAATTTCTTCCAGACTAGAAGAAAGTTCTTGGGTTCTATTTCGAATCGCAGTTTCCAAAACCCGATTCCAAGATCTTAATTTCTCTTTCATTTTTACGAATTTGTTCGCGAGAATCAAAGTTAAAAAAAATAAAAACCCAGAAACTCCCAATCCGGAAAGACGGGCAATTTCGAACATTCCCCTTTGGGAAAATACGTCGATTCCTACGCAGATCAATAAAAATAGTATTCCAGAAAGAATCATCCTGGATTCGAAATTTTTTTTCAGATTAGGAAAGAGAATTTTAAAACTAAAGTAGACGAACCCGATCCAGGAAACCTGAAGAACATATCGGTTGATTGTATCTAAATGCGAGACGGTTTGTGAGAACAGGATCCAGATGAATATCACCAAGGTTCCGATTTCCAAAAGAGTGTGAAATCCGGTGCGCGCCTTTTTAAAAAGAGAGTTTAGAAATCTGCAAAAAAGGGGAAATAAGAACACAAGAATAGAATATTCAATTTTCTTTAAGTAAAGAATTTTCCATCCGGTGAGATATTTTAAATCCGAAAGGAAAATCTGAAATAAGGCGAATAAAATCAAAAACAATCCGAAATAAAAATTTTCTTCTCTCTTTTTTTCTCTCAGGGAAAGAAATAAAAAAAATCCGCCGATTAGCAAAAAGGAACCTGACATTAAAAGTCCGCCGATTTCGCGAAGATAAAATCTTTTCCAGATTGTCCCGGAGGGACCGATTTCAATCGGTCCGGAAAGAATCCCGTATTCATAGTCGAAGTAAGGTCGAACGAAAACGAGTATTTCGTTTTTTCGTAGGATTCTTTTTTCGGAAATTGAATAGATTCTGGTTCGATCGTAACCTTGAGGTGTTGAATTTTGATAATCCGCAAACAACTCTTCTGAAAGCTCTTGTCCGTTCCATCGGACCTGTACATGATCCGAAATTTTTCCTAAAGTAATGGAAAGCGGGAAATCGATGGAAGTCTTCAGTTCAAAACGCTTTCGAAGTACAATCGAATCCGTCGGAGAGTTTACGAAATTTTTTAGATTGGACGGAACGGGAACGGTTTTCCAAAGATCCAAATCGGATTCGTTTTTAAATAGACTTTGAGCGGAACCGGTGTATATTTCCCAGGAACCGGAAAGATCCTGAAAATCTTTCTCGTGAATTGCGGATTCCAAATCGGAATAACATTCGACGAAAGTTGAGATGGAAAGGACAAAGATAAGCTTGTAGAACAAGGAATTCTCCTCCTACTCGTAACGGTTTTTGTCGACCTAAGAGGAGAACTAAAATGAAATGAAAAAAGTCGGAAACGGTAGTTTTAATTTACTCCGATTCCGATCGCCGCTTCAAATCCTTCCAACATCGCACGCTTCGCATCGATTCCGGAAGCATCTTTTGCACCTCCGATCAGATACGACGGAATTTCCGGGGATTTCGCCTTGAATTCTTCGTAAAGAGAAACTTCGCTGAGTTGTCCCGCGCAAAGAATGATAGAATCGCATTCGATCGTGATCGGTCCGTCTTTTTTGGTTTCAACGACCAGGCCCTGATCCGTAACTTCTTTATAATTGAGAGAAGTGTAAAATCCAACATCCTTCGATTCCAGTTCTTGAAGTAAGGCCCAGGCGGTTGTCGCCCCAAGGCCGGATCCGATTTTTCCGGATCTTCGAAAGATGGATACCTTGCGATTCGGTTTTTCTTTTCGGATCTGTGCGTTCGTATAAGATTTTACATTGTAGCGATGGAAGTAGGAATCGATCGTAGGAGAATCCTCTTCCGTAAGCTTATGGGCTACGTCACAACCAATTCCTCCTCCTCCGATAATCGCCACACGATTTCCCGGCTTGAATTTTCCGGAAAGATAATCCGCGTAAGAAGCCGTTTTCTTTTTTTCCATTCCCGGAAGGGAAAATTCCCTTGGTTTTACCCCGGTCGCAAAAATGACGGCGTCCGGTTTGAGTTCTATAATGCTGTCTAACGTAGCATGATGACCGAATTGAATTTCCACTCCTAAGTTTTTAAGTTCGTTCTTGAAATAACGAATTGTTTCAAAAAATTCCGATTTCCCCGGAATTTGTGCGGCGAGGTTGAGTTGTCCCCCAATCCTATCGGTTGCTTCCAACACGGTTACCTTGTGGCCTCGGATCGCACTGATTCTTGCCGATTCAAGTCCTCCAGGCCCGGAACCGACTACTACCACGTGCTTTTTGTCCGCTACTTTCAATTGACCGATTTCAAGTTCTCTGTTGGCGGAAGGGTTGACCAAACAGGAGACCAATTGCTCTTTGAATGTATGATCCAGGCAGGCCTGGTTGCAGGCGATGCAGGTATTGATTCTTTCTTCTTGATCCGCTCGGATCTTGTTTACAATATCAGGATCTGCTAAAAAAGGTCTTGCCATGCTTAGCATATCAGCTTCTCGATCTTTTAGAATCCGAGTCATAACTTCCGGCATATTGACTCGGTTAGATGCGATGATCGGAATATCCTTGATTTTTTCTTTGATCTTTCCGGAAATTTTTGCCCAGGCTCCTCTGGGAACGAGCATGGAAATTGTAGGGATTCTGGATTCGTGCCAACCGATTCCTATGTTAAGCGCATCGGCGCCTGCCGCTTTTAGTTTTTCGGCAAGAATGATCACTTCTTCGAAAGTCGGATTGCCTGGAATCAAATCAATTCCAGACATACGATAAATCACCGGAAAATCTTTTCCCACTTTTTTGCGTACGTTTTTCATGACTTCGACCGCAAAGTTCATTCTTTTTTCGGGACTTCCTCCAAAGAAATCCTCTCTATGATTTGTAACGGAAGAAAAAAATTGGTTTATTAAATACCCTTCGCTTCCCATTACCTCCACGGCACCGAAGCCTACTTCTTTCGCTTTGAGCGCAGAGTCTCCGAAATCTTCTACGGTTTTCCAGGCTTCTTCTTCGGAAAGGGCTTTTGGAATAAAGCGGTTGATCGGCGCTCTTAATGCGGAAGGAGCGACTAGGTCTCTATGATACGAATACCTTCCCGCGTGAAAGAGTTGAGCGCAAAAAATTCCTTTTGGTTTGAGTGTGTTTGCCACGACGGATAGTTCCTTACAGTCCTCTTCCTTCTGAAAATTAAAGAAAATATTGGCCCCTCTTCCTTCGTGGTTGACGGCGATTCCTCCCGTCGTGATAAAAGAAACGCCTCCGTCAAAACGTCTACCGTAGAATGCGATCATTCTTTCCACGGGCATCGGCATTCCTTCCAATCCTAAATGCATGGAGCCCATGATGACTCTGTTCGGAAGAGTGATCGAACCGATTTGGATCGGTTGGAAAATTTCTGAATATTTCATAACAAACCTTTTTTATGGAGAATCTTTCCTTTCTATCTTGAAAACGGATTAGAAAACGGGCAAGAGAATTATTTAACCATCGGTTTAATCTTTAAAAATCGTTTTCGATTTTTATGCAGAATTTTATGCCGATTTTATTCGATATCGAATACCTTGTTTGAACCTTGTTCGGTGAGACGCATTTTTTCCGGATTAGGATCGTGCCGATCGAAGCGCGAGAACCAGAAACGAGATCAATAGTTGTTATCTTATCGAAGTATCGGATAATTTTTTGAGAATCGCAATTCGTCATCTGCATTACTGATCCCTATAAAATAAAGTACCGTTAATTTTAGCATAAATCCGTGTTTGAATTCAGAATTTTGGACGCTCTATTATGTAGAGATGAGTAAAAGTTAAGCTTCTGTTCTGACGTTAAAATTCGTTTCATGTAGGACGGCTTTCCGTATGATAACTCTTTGGTTTTTTGCCACATTGGCCATGAAATTCGAGCGAGTTCAAGTGGATTTTATATATTATAAATATTGAATTTATTAAAATATTGATTTGGCGGTTGATTATGTTGTTTTCAAGGAGGGGATTTTGTTCATTGTTTTTCCGAGTCTTTCAATTTGTATCTCTTTTGTTGCGTTCGTTCCTGGTTTCGAAAAATTTATAGAGGAGTGAGAGAAGTTGGTTTAATATTCCGATTAAATTTAGAGGCACGTATGGATACTTAAGTAATTTATTATAGAGTATTTTTTGTTAAAATATTATAGATATTCAAAGTGTGTAACTTGTGATCGATTCATTTATGGTTTATAATTTATTATAATTCCAATTGTAGAGAGGTTACGCATGATTCAAACCGACTTGCATATAAAACAGGACTTTCTGACTCCAAACCCGCATAGCAGACCGGGGGATAAAATAAAAGAAGTGAAAGGGATCGTGTTGCATTGGACGGCTTTACCGAAAGCCACGGCTCAGAACATTCGCGATTATTTTGAAAGTTTGAAAGCTCCGGAAGGTCGTTTTGCAAGCGCACATTTTGCAGTAGGACTCGTTGGGGAGATTGTACAATGTATTCCTTTGGATGAAATCGCGTATCATTGCGGTAGTAAAACGTACACTCCTGAAAAGGAAAAACGTTTAGGTCCGGATAGTCCTAATTTTTATACGATCGGAATCGAGCAGTGCGTTCTGGATATGACGGGAAAGTTTACCGAAAAAACTCTAGATAGTGCGGCTAGACTTACAGCTGAGCTATGCCTTAAATACAACTTAGACGCAAACGATCTGTGGACCCATCAAGGTATAGTCGGATGGAAAGATTGTCCTCGCTGGTATAACACTCACCCGCAGGATTGGATTGGCTTTAAAAAAAGGGTGGATGATCTATTGAAAAAACGGCATGAAAATTAAAATAATAGAGTATTCAAAAATAATTATTTTTGAATACTCTAACGCTTAAAATCGATTCAGCGCAGAAATATAGGCTCTGGAACAGGCCTCGATGATGTCCGTGGAGCTTCCTTTGCCGACGACACGATCTCCTTTGTATTGCAAAGTCACGGAAGCTTCCGCCATTGCGTCTTGTCCTTCAGTGACGGGAGAAATAACGAGTCTGGAAACTTCCGGGTCCATTCCGGTCGTTTTTTGAATCGCCTTATAGATCGCGTCCACCGGGCCGTCTCCTGTAGAGGATTCTTCTCTGATATGTCCGTCGATCAAAATTCTCACACCTGCGGTTGGAGTACTTTTGGTTCCTGTGGAAACGGTAAAACCTTCCAATTGAAAACGGTCTCCCGTCGATTTTCTGGTTTCTTCGGAAAAAAGAGCCCGAATGTCTTCGTCATAGATTTCTTTCTTTCTGTCCGCAATTTCCAAAAATCTTTGGTAAGCGGCTTCTAATTCTTCCGTTTGAGGAGAAAAACCTAATTTTACAATTCTGTCCTTGAATCCTGCGCGACCGCTATGTCTTCCAAGAACCATTCTGTTGGAAGAAAGTCCGACGGTTTCGGGTTTCATAATCTCGTAGGTTTCTCTGTGTTTGATGACTCCGTCCTGATGAATTCCGGACTCGTGTGCGAAAGCGTTTGCTCCTACGATCGCCTTGTTCGGCTGAACCGGCATTCCCGTAATCGTCTTTACAAGATAGGAAGCCCGTGCGATTTCTTCCGTTTTGGTCCGAGTCTGAATCCCGAACGTGTCTTTTCTAGTTCGCATTGCCATGACAACTTCTTCCATGGCGGTATTTCCAGCTCTTTCTCCGATACCATTGATTGTGCATTCTATTTGGCGAGCGCCGTTTTGAACCGCCGCCAAAGAGTTTGCGGTGGCAAGTCCTAAATCGTTGTGGCAATGTGCGGAAAAGATCGCCTTTTCGGCCCCTCTCACGTTTGTGAGTAAGAATTTAAAAAGACCGCCATATTCGGCCGGGGTAGTATAACCGACCGTATCCGGAATGTTGATCGTGGTTGCACCGGCGGCGATGACTGCTTCGCAGAGTTCTCTTAAAAATTCCGGTTCGCTTCTGGTCGCGTCTTCGGGGGAGAATTCCACATCATCCACAAATTGTCTGCAAAGAGTCACGGCTTCTACGGCCATTTTTAAAACTTCTTTGGGTTCTTTTCCAAGTTTGTATTTCATGTGGATCGGAGAGGAAGCAAGGAACGTATGAATTCTTCTTTTTTTTGCGGGTTGTAGGGCTTTAAATGCGGCTTCAATATCGGCTTTCATGGCTCTGGCAAGAGCGGCAATGATCGGCCCTTCCGTTTCTCTTGCAATTCTTTCCACTGCTTGAAATTGAACGGGAGAGGAAATTGGAAATCCGGCTTCTATAATATCCACTTTCATCGCCGCGAGCTGAGCGGCGATTTCCAATTTTTCGTTTTCCGTCATCGCGGCTCCGGGACATTGTTCTCCGTCTCTGAGAGTGGTATCAAATATGCGAACGTGGTCCTCTTGATTTACTGCCATATAACTCTCGCAAAAAAAATTCTTCTTCCAATTTTTCGGGTTTTACTCCTTAGACAACCAATTAAACGGATAGGAATTCGCATTCTTTTAAAATGGAAATAATGAATTGAAAAATCGCGATTCCTTTTTTAGGATGATCGTCTTTCTTAAAAAAATGATCCGATTTTACGCTTCTAATTTTCAATCCACCGATTGTTCCGTTTCCGCAAACCTTTACTCTGAACTTTTCGGTTGGAAGATTCTTTCGAGTTCCCGCTCTCATGCTGAGCTTATCTGGATCGATTCAGGAATTTTAATCTTCAGCAAAGAGTCCCAAAATTGTCCCGTCAATCCCGGAACCTTAACGTTTCGAATCGGGAAAGAAGAGTGGGAGAACTTAAAGGTTCTTTTGCTTTCCAGGGGATTTACGATCGAGGTTCTGGATTCGAAGTATATTTCTGTTTTAGATCCTTGGAAAAATCGGCTTTGGTTTTATTTCGAAATGTAAGAGATTGGCGCTCTTTAGAGTTCAAGTGTATGTAATAGATTCAATGTGGGTGGGAATGTCCATGATCGTGCTCATGGATCCCATGAGAATCTGCAAGCGGTAATGCTTGGATTTTTTCAGTTAGATTCGGAGTCTCGCATTGAACGGTAACGTAATCGATCCCGAATTCAGATTTTAAGATTCGATTGGAATTGAAAATGATCCCTTCCGTATGTTTTATATCCGCAACCGAAACCTTTAAAGTACAGGCATAAACTCCTCTGGTGATAGCCCAAAAATGATAATCCAAAATTTGATGGATTCCTTCGATTTCACGAATGTGTTCTAGAATATGCAAAATTTCGAATGTTTGAGGGGAAGATTCCAGGAGAATGGAAATACTTTCCTGAAAAATCCCCCAAGCGGAACGTAAGATCAAAATCGAAATCAAGATGCTGATCAAAGGATCGATCCAGTTCCAGTTTGTAAAAAAAATCAAAATGGAACCGATTAAAACACCCGCGGTCGAAAGGAGATCGTTTAGAACGTGGATATAAGCCGATTTGATATTGATGTTTTCGGCGCTAAAACGAAACAAAATCCAAGCGCTGATTAGGTTGAGAGCGATTCCTAAAACACTGTAAAGGATCATAGGAAAACTCAAAACCTCTTTTTGATTTTGAAATCTTTCCGTAGCCTCGTAAAAAATATAAACCGAAATCCCGAAAATCAAAATCGAATTGAGGAGAGAAGTCAGTATTTCGATTCGATAATAACCGAAGGAAAATCGATGATTCGGTTTTTGGGAAGCGAGTAGCACGGCGATCAGAGATAGAGACAAGACGATCACATCCGTAATGATATGACCCGCGTCCGCAAGAAGGGCGATACTTCCGCTTTGAATCCCCCCGAACAACTCTACGAGAAAGATGGAAAAAGAGACCAGAATCGCAAGCAGGATCGATCTCTTCAGACCTTTCTCCTGGCTTCTTTCTGCATGATGAAGTTGAAAAAAATCATCCATCAACGTGGAACTACTACGATATCCACTCTACGATTGAGAGCTCTGTTTTCGGGAGTGTCGTTGGAAACGATCGGTTGGAATTCTCCATAACCCGCTAAAGAAAAGTTTCTCGGATCTAAGATTTTACTTTCTAAAAAATAATGAAGCACGGAAAGGGCCCTTTCTCCGGAAAGTTGCCAGTTGTCGGAGAATTTTCTGGTTCGAATCGGAACGTTATCCGTATGACCTTCTATGATGATCAGATTTCCCGGATAATTTCCCAAAATTTCTTTGATCTTATCCAACGCCGGGAGGATTTGTTTTTTTAAGTCGGCCGAGCCGGAATCGAAGGAAATTTTATCGTCGATATTGATGACGAGGCGATTGTGGAATCGTTTGAGGCGGATTTGTCCTTTTTTGATTTCGTCGCCGAGTTTGTTCTCTAATTCGTTCGCCTGATCCGCCAGACGATCCAATTCTTTTTTCTGATTTTCCGAAAGATTTTTCAATCTGGAAATTTCGTCGTTTAATGCAAGAATTCTAGCTTCAAGATTCGCAACCTTTTTCTCGTATTCTTTTTGAAGAGCCTCGACCTTTTTTTGACAAGCGGCTTTTTCTTGTTCCAATTCGTCCTTTAAGCTATTCAAAAGATCTCTGAATTTTTTGCCTTGTCTTTCACTTTCCTCGATCAGTTCTTTTTCTTTACTGGAACTTTTCGATTTTAAAACCGCGATTTGATTCTCCAATACCTTGAGTTTTTCTTCGTTCAGGTTGTTGTCCTTCTCTCTGAATTCTTTTTCTCTCGAAAGCAATTCGTCCAAAGATCGGATTTTAGAATCGAATTCCAAACGTTCTTTTTTGGAATTTTCGGTTTCGTTTCTGTATCTGGTTCTCAGAGAATCTAACTCGATTTCCAAGGCGATTTTCTCGTTATACACCTTGTTGTATTCCCAGGGATAATAAAACGCGTCCGCGGAAACTGCATTTATGGAAAGAATTAAACAGAAGAAAAAAAGGAAATGGAATTTCAGAAATGTCTTCATTGTGATTGCACTTTCTTTCTAAGATGAAGCGGTTTGCGATCGGGTCACTCCTTTTTTGGGGCTTGTTTGGAAATTCATTGATCGGTCTGTTCGGTTTTCAATTCTGTTCACTAAAAACCATTTCTTGGGGAGAAGTTTATGGAAGAAAGAGGAATCGAACACGGATTATTTTCGGAAAAAGCGAATCCTTCCTCTCAGGAATGGATCGAGTTTTTCTCGGAAAAAATCAAAGCCGGAGAAAATTCTTTCTTAGATCGCTTTCTCAAACAGAATCATCCCGCGGACATAGCGGAGGTTTTGGAAAAATTAGAGGAAGACGAGGCGTTTTCCGTATTCAAACGGTGCGATTCCGAGTTGCAAAGTTCGATTCTTGTCGAGTTCGACGAGGAATTCCAAGCGGACTTAATCTCTCGCTTCCAAGTGAAAGAAATTTCTCCGATTTTGGAAAATCTAGAGACAGATGAGCTATCAAGTCTGATCTCCGAATTTCCAAAAGACAAGGCCGAAGAAATATTAAATTCCATCGACGAAGAGGATTCTTCCCAAGTCAGAAAGCAACTTACGTTTCGGGAATATTCCGCGGGACGTTTGATGAACACTTTGTTCGCTTCTGCTATGGAAACCGATACGGTTCGAAAGGCGATCATCAAACTCAGAAAGATCGCGAGGGATACGGACGATATCTATCATTTATACATCACGGACGAGAATAACATACTCAAAGGTTACGTAAAACTAAAGAACTTATTTTTGGCGCCGCTCAATGTAAAAGTAAATCGTCTGATGAAAACCGGATTCACCTCGATTCATTACGATACCGATCAGGAGGAAGTCGCGAAGATGTTTCGCAAGTACGATCTGGTCTCCGTCGCAGTACTCGACGATCTCGGAAGAATTTTGGGAAGAATTACGGTGGATGATATTTTGGATATCGTTCATGAAGAGGCTTCGGAAGACATTCTTCGTTTGGGAGGAGTATCCGAAGAGGAGAGATTATCTTCTTCCGTTCTTACTTCCGTGAGAAGGAGGATGGTTTGGCTTTTGATCAATTTGGGAACGGCTTCTCTTGCGGCATCGGTCGTCTCCTTTTTCGGAGGGACGATTGAAAAATACGTGCTCCTGGCCTCTCTCATGCCGATTGTCGCGGGTATGGGAGGAAACGCGGGAACACAATCGATCACTTTGATCGTACGAAATCTGGCGACCGGGGATCTTACCACCGGAAATTGGAAATCCGCCATAAGAAAGGAAGGACTTGTGGGAATTCTCAACGGATTTATGGTTGGAATCGTTGCGGGTCTAATGGTTTATTTTTTTACCGGAAATTTCACTCTTTCTATGGTTATGTTTATGGCTTTGCAGGCGAATTTGGCGATTGCGGCGGTGATCGGGACTTCGATCCCATTGCTATTGCGCGTTTTGGGAATCGATCCTGCAATCGCTTCCTCGATTTTTGTAACTACCTTTACGGATGTGTTTGGTTTTTTCTGTTTTTTGGGATTGGCTACAATTTTCATTCAAATATTGTGATATTTTAAAATAAAGATAATCGGAGTTTGTCTTAGTCATGTTCGAATTTTTTAATCAGAAGTCGGTTTTTGGGAAACAGAAGTCAATGTCCATTTTTAAAAAAATAATCCTATTTTGGGGAACGAGTTTCGGTTTATTTTGGGTCCTTTCTTGTTCCAGCGCAGAAATTTCGGAAGACAAGAAGACAAGATATGAATCGGTTCCAAATCCTGCCGGAGAAAACGAGATCGTATTAGACGAGGAAGGAAAAGAAGTTACTTTGAACACGGGTGATCCTGATTCTTTTTTGAGGTCGTCTAAGGATCCTTTGGAATATTTTCGAGTCTATATTTCAAGCGACAGTTATCAACTTCGTCAATTGAGGGGTTCCAAATTTATCAGAAGAAAAGTGGATAAGGGCGGAGACGCCCTTATCAGCGAAGAATTGGTCCGTTTTAACAAAGTTAATTTTATAGACGATGGGATTATCATCGTCGTGCTAAATGGAAATACAGGGGCTTTTGAGACAATTCGCTTTAATACTAGGGTACCCAGAATCAACGACCTCGCTAAGATCGTTCAAAACGACGTGACTCGTTGGATTATGGAACATTCTGAAGAAAAGCCAGTCGTTACCAAATTTCAGATCCATTATTCTTTGGAGTTAAAAAATAAAACGGGTAGCACTCGTGATGCAGTCAAAGAGGAACTGAAAAAGGAAGTCATTCGTAGGAAATAATTCTTTCAAATTACGTTTTAGAGAATTCTAAAACTCTAATATTCTTCGATTTTGCGAGATTTTTAAGTATAAATTCCATGTCTACATATCGGAAGTATCAAGTCTAACGAACGGTTTGTTTTGATTGAATATATTCGACTGAAATCACTTTGGGTTTCCATTGCATTTTTTAGTTTCTCACTTCAATTCGATGACCTTTACGAATTTATAAACTCATCAAGATCGTTTCTAAACGTAATTGCAAACCGACGATTCTTGAAAGAGATTTCCTATCATTTTCGGATTTTTCGAGTTTGAAATAGCCCTTCAATAAAAAAGTGGGCTTCCATTGTAAAGTTTGGATTGTAAAAGGTTACTTGAATCATAGAAGATTATATTTTTCAAAAAAAAAGCATACTAGTATACTGCAAAATTCTTTGTTTTTTGTCTCTTTCAAAAAATGGAATCGGATACTTTATTTCATCTTAAAACGTTATTGTGCCTTAAATGAGATAAAATATTGAACTTTAGACGATAATTTCTTTATAAAAATATATCTGCACGAGTATGGAAAAATTATTAAGAATAGATTGTTTATTTTAGAAAAATCGACTTCTTTTGAAATAATTATGTTACACTTTTTTATTAAAACGAATCTAATTATAAATTTCAGCAAAAAGAGTTTGAAATTCCATTTAATTTTTGATACTTTTATGTCCTCATGACCCGAGATAAAGTTGGGTATGACTTTGAAGTGATTTCGGGATGGAATTAGAAATTTATGATGAATTCGACCGATTTAAAACAAGGTGAATATCGGCTCATTTTTGAGTCGCTTCCCGGACTTTATTTGATCCTGATTCCCGATCTTCGAATTGTCGCGGTAAGTGAATCGTATTTGAAAGCAACAAATACAAAACGGGACGAGATTCTCGGTCGGGGAATTTTTGATGTTTTTCCAGACAATCCTTCGGATCCGAATGCGGACGGCGCGGGTAATTTGTACGCTTCTCTTTCACTCGTTTTGAAGGATAAAGCTCCGAACACAATGGCAGTTCAAAAATACGACGTTAGAAGGCCCGAATCGGAAGGGGGCGGATTTGAAGAAAAATACTGGAGCCCGATGAATTCTCCTATCTTCGACGAAAAAGGAGAAGTGATTTATATCGTTCATAAAGTGGAAGAGGTTACCGAGTTTGTTCGACTCAAGAACAAGGGGAAAGAGCAAAATAAACTCACGGAGGAACTTAAAAATCTGACGGCTTCCATGGAAACCGAGATCTACCAAAGGGCTCAGGAGATTCAGAATAACAATAAAAAACTTCTCAGACTCAATGAAGAGCTGACTCAGAGAGAAAGAGAGATTCAGGAAGTTTACAAACGTTTGTTTGATATAGATCAATTGAAATCTCAGTTTTTTGCCAACGTGAGTCATGAGCTAAGAACACCTTTGACTTTAATCATAGGTCCGACTCGAACCCTGTTGAAAGATCAAAAAATTTCCGCGACTGAGCGCGCATTTTTAGAAACCATAGAGAGAAATTCCTATACACTTTTAAAACACGTAAACGATCTTCTGGATCTTTCCAAATTGGAAGCCGGTAAGATGACATTACGATATTCGAATGCAAATCTATCCGATATGATACAGGACATAGCTGCCCATTTCAATTCCGTAGCCAACGAAAGAAATATAGATTTTGTGTTGGATCTTCCTAAAAATTTTCCAATTCAAATAGACGTTCCTAAAATGGAGCGGATCATTTTGAATCTCATTTCAAACGCGTTTAAATTCGTTCCCGATTCCGGTAAAATTCATTGTACTTTAAAAGCGGAAAGTGCGATGGCTTCCATCTATGTCGCCGATAATGGTCCAGGAGTTCCGGTTCATTTGAGGGACCAAATTTTCGAAAAGTTCAGACAGGGAGAAGAGGGAGATTCCCGTTCTTTCGGAGGAACGGGGCTTGGGCTTGCAATTGCGAAGGAATTTGCGAATCTACATCTTGGTTCTATCGGAGTTTTTGACTCTTTTTTAGGCGGAGCTCTTTTTAAAGTTCAGATTCCGATTTATGCTCCGATTCATGTCGAAGAGATTCAGCAACCGATTGAAACGGAAGAATTGATTCCCGCTTTGATGAGTGATATCAATGAATTGAAGAAAAATAAGATCGAAACGAAAGGATCGTCCACTATTTATAATCGTCCCAAGGTTTTGATTGTGGAAGACAACGCGGAAATGAGGGAGTATATTTTCAATACGTTATCCTCTGATTTTAATCTTTGGGTTGTTTCGAACGGGCAACAAGGTTTAGAAAAAGCGATTCTTGAAAAGCCGGATGTTATCATTACCGATATTATGATGCCCGTGATGAGCGGAGATCAGATGGTGAAAGAGATCCGAAAGATTCCGGAACTTTCCGGTACATATATTCTTTTTTTAAGCGCAAAGTCAGACCAAAATTTCAGGATCAAACTTCTTCAGGAAGGGGCGCAGGATTATCTCATCAAACCGTTCACTCCTGAAGAGCTGAGCATAAAAGTTCACAATTTTGCTGTGTTAAAAAAAACGATCGAAGCTTTAGAAAACGCGAACAGAGATATGGAGTCTTTCAGTTATTCCGTATCGCACGATCTTCGCGCTCCGATTTTAGGCATAGAAGGTTTTCTCCAGATCGTCTTGGAAGATTTTTCCGAAAAAATGGATTCAGAAGCGTTAAGATTGCTGAAGACCGTGCAAAAAAACGTGATCTTTATGGATAATCTTATCCAAGATCTTTTGAACTTTCATAAGATTTCTAAGATAGATTTGAATACTCGAATCGTGGATATGAATAAGATGGTCGAAGAGGTGATCGCAGCCGTCCTTCAGAATTATCCGAAAAAAAATTATTCGTTTCAATTGAATGAATTGCCGAACGCTCTTGCGAACGGAAGCACTCTGAAACAGGTATGGATGAATCTGATTTCAAATGCTGTCAAATATTCGTCTACGAGAGAACGTCCTATGATCAAAATTGGTTTCGAGGAAGTCGATGGATTTAACGTTTATTTTGTAGAAGATAATGGGGTCGGTTTTAATAAGACTTATTCGAACAAGTTATTCAAGGTATTTCAAAGACTGCATACACAGGAAGAATTTGAAGGGACCGGAGTCGGTTTGGCAATTGTAGCGAGAATCGTACAACGTCATGGCGGACAAGTATTTGCAGAAGGAGAGGTGAACAAAGGTTCCAAATTTTCATTTACTCTTCCTAAACTTTCAGAGAACGAAAATATTTATGAAGGCATCATAAAAATATAGAAAAACGGTATTAAACATGAATAGATGGAAATTCCTTTTTTTAGAAGATTCCTTAGTTGATTTGGAATTAATTCAAAGACAGTTGAACCGCGCTAAGATTGATTACTACCCGATTCATGTCAGCGATTCGGAAGGATTCTCACAGGCGATCCTGGATCAAAAACCTCATCTAATCTTATCCG
Source organism: Leptospira weilii (assembly GCF_006874765.1). Lineage (NCBI taxonomy): Bacteria > Pseudomonadati > Spirochaetota > Leptospiria > Leptospirales > Leptospiraceae > Leptospira > Leptospira weilii. The sequence continues at coordinate 2,582,229 of NZ_CP040840.1, read as the reverse complement.
ATTTCAGTCTTCCGAAATACGACGGGTTTTCAGCCTTGAAATTGGCTAAAAAAATCTGTCCTACAACGCCGTTCATATTTGTTTCGGGAACTTATGGAGAGGATGCGGCCATACAAACGCTTACTATGGGTGCGACTGATTACGTTCTCAAAGACAGAATCGAAAAACTTCTTCCCGCGGTACAAAGGGCCTTGCACGAATTAGAAGATCATGAATTACGAATCAAGGCGGAAAAAGAAAGATACGAGTTGGAAGAACAACTTAGACAAAGCCAAAAGTTAGAAGCAATGGGCGTAATGGCGGGAACCATGGCGCATGAGATCAACAATCCTTTGATTGCGATTTCGGAATATGCGGCAATAATAGCAAAAGGGGAAGTGGACTCCGATAAAACAAAACAATTGGCTTCCAAGATTCGGGACGAAAGCGCGCGAATTTCTACCATTATGAAAAATCTTCTTCGATTTTCCAGAGACGATAAGGGCTCGCTTCGTCCCGTGGAAGTAGGCGAGATTCTTGTGAAACTGGAGTCGATCACGCAACAAATTTTTAAAATGAATCGAATTGACGTTTCTTGGAAAAACGTTGAACCGGGGCATTTGATTCAATGTAGGGAAGGGCAGATCCTTCAAATTCTTGTAAATCTTGTGAATAATTCCGTAGACAGTCTGAATCAAAAATATCCGGAATATGACGAAGAAAAGAGAATTATCTTAGAAAATTCCATCGTAGAAGAAGATAACAAGAAATATGCGGAATTTGCAGTTCAGGATTTCGGTACGGGAATCCCGATTGATATTCAAAAATCCGTCTTTAAAACCTTTTTTACTACGAAGGCAGCTGATAAAGGAACTGGTCTGGGTTTGTCAGTCAGTTTAGGAATCGCAAAGGAACACGGAGGGAATCTTAACTTTGAAAGCGAGCCTGGTAGATATACTCGTTTCTATCTACGAATTCCAGTCTTTGACCCGAGCATTCAATAAGCTTTGTCAGAGCATTCTGTATTTCTTAAGCAAGAAAAACTTTTTCTTAAAACAAGGAGTTTCCCCCATTTTGGCGATTAAATCTGTGGAAGATTACCTGTTTTGCAATCGCTGGCAAGAGCGATTGTACTTAAAAACACAGATGAAAACAATTTAATTTCTCAACGGCTTTCTATTAAAAACCGAAAAGGATTTTCATTGAGAACTTGTCCCAAATCCTGTCGAGCGCCAATAGAAGCGAGACGCTGAGTTTTCTCGAGCGCCAATAGAAGCGAGACGCTTTAGTTTTCTCGAGCGCCAATAGCTCTAAGGTTTTTTCGAAGCAAACTTTAAGAAATGTTCCACTTCTTTTTTACTTCCGACGACCAAGGTTGTGCGCTCGTGGAGTTCTTTCGGAGTGAGATCCAAGATTCTTTCTCCATAAACGGTAACGGCCATTCCACCTGCTTGTTCTGCGATAAACGCCATAGGGGCCGCTTCATAAAGGAGCCTTAATTTACCGTTCGGATATTTTGTGGACTTGGTGTCGTTTGGATAAAGGAAAATGCCGCCTTTCAAAAGATTTCTATGGAAATCCGCAACCAAGGAACCGATATAACGGCCGGACTGAGGTTTTTTCCCACCTTCGATTGATTTGATGTCTCGGATATAATTTTTCACTTCATCGGACCAATAGTTATAATTTCCTTCGTTGATGGAGTAAATGCCCCCGGTCTCGGGCATTTGCATGTCGGGATGCGAAAGGATAAATTCTCCGCAAGAGGGGTCTAACGTAAATCCGGAAACTCCTTTACCCGTACAGAGAACAAGCATTGTGGAGGATCCGTACAAAACGTAGCCGGCGGCTCTTTGGCCGGAACCTTGTTGAAGAAGATCACTCAACGTTCCAGGAGTGCCGTCTGGGCTTTTTCTCAAATGAACGGAAAAAATGGTTCCGATCGAAACATTTGCGTCTATATTGGAGGAACCGTCGAGCGGATCAATTGCGATCGTATATTTTCCGATTTTATACCCGCTCGGAACGGAAACGGTTTCTTCATGTTCTTCGCTTCCTAAGATACAAAGATGACCGGAACGAGTCAAGGTGTGATTGAAAACCTTATCCGCATATTCGTCCAATTTCATTTGGGTTTCCCCTTGAACGTTTACAGTTTCGTTAGAACCGAGAATATTTTCTAAAAGTCCCGCTTTTCGAACCTCTCTGGAAACGATTTTGGCCGCATAGACCAAATGACTCATCAAAGCCGTAAAGTCTCCGGTTGCTTGGGGTAATTTGAGTTGTTCCTCGATCAAGTATTGAGAAAGACTCAATGTTTGTGTAGGGTGAACAGACATAGATTCCTCTTGGAAAATGATTCCAACAGAGTTTTTCGAGTGCCCTCGAATTCAAGCGAAAAGCTTTTTAAGAAGTCCATTCTTGGTTGAAAAAAAGAATCTTGCGATTTTCGGGAAGATTCTCATCCGATACTATGATAAGAAGAAGGAGCCTCCCATGGAATCCGTAATCAAACCGATCGCGTATAAGTATAAAATTGCAGAAGATCCCTTTGAAGAATTTTCGGATCAGATTATAAAAGACATTCGGAATTCTTTGAGTAACGAAATTGTGATTACACATTTTCATTTTCAGGATTTGTACTCTTATTTCAAACTACTCGGGGAGCAGAGATCCGGCGAAATCATGAAAGAGCTAAAATCGATCATTCAAGCTCATCTTCGCCCTTACGATAAATTGTATGTCCTCGGGCCGAGATCGATCCTTACCTTATCTCCCGATTGTAAAACGGAAGTTGTTGAGGCGAGATTTGATGAAGTTGTCTTTCAAGTAAATCATCTTATTGTGGATTATGAGATTCAATTTATGGAACTAGATTCTCCCATCGATTCTATCGAACCAATCTGGAAACATTTACTCGTTTCTTCCAAAAGTACATGACGTTTGTTAAGCGAATTGAATCAAACAAATGTACATAAGAACCTGTCGAGCGCCAATAGAAGCGAGACGCTGAGTTTTCTCGAGCGCCAATAGAAGCGAGACGCTGAGTTTTCTCGAGCGCCAATAGAAGCGAGACGCTGAGTTTTCTCGAGCGCCAATAGAAGCGAGACGCTTTAGTTTTCTCGAGCGCCAATAGATTGTACGATCCTTGGACGTAAGACAGTTCCGAATGTGATATTCTTGATTCGAAGGAGGTCGGTGGCAGATTGATCGCTTTCGCAGGTTTCGGATGCGCCGTAAGTTCAATCTTTTTTAAAAAGTTCTTCAGGGAATGAACGTTTGTACCGTAAATTTTCACGAGGACAATCCCTCGGAGGAAGGAATGGATCAAGCAGAAAAGTTTAAGAATACCTTGGCACGATACATCGATTACAGAGGAATCGACATCATTCTTCATTTAAAAAACGGAACCGTAATTGAACTAGATAAAAATAGAAGGTTGAACGGGAACGTAGTAATTAAAAATGGAAAGTCCGGGATTGTCGCTCAAATCGAAATTTCCGAGATCCAAAAAGCGGAATTCTTTGCCGCTTGAGCCGAAATTGTAGGAAAAACGACTTCTTTTTGAGATTTTATCGGAAAACTCTCGACATAATACCCCTCTTTTCTGGTATTGTTAAACTGTCTATTTATTTTGTGCAGAAATAGATAGTTGTTTTATATACAATTTAGTCTTCAAATAAAATCGTTTGGAGAAATCCAATTCAACGAAGGAATCTAAAAATCGAATGGTAGGAATCATCGTAAAAGACGGAGAATCGATCGAATCTGCTTTGAAACGTTTCAAACGCGACTGTGCGAATGCAGGTATTATGAGCGAAATCAAGCGAAGAGAATATTTTGAAAAACCAAGTATCAAAAAGAAAAAAGCGATCGAGTCCGCAAAAAGAAAAGCAGAAAAGAAAAAGCGTCTTTTCTCAAAGAAAGATAAGGCTTAAAGTTTAGATCTTGTTGAATCGAAATCTTTTCGTTTCATTCATTTAAATCTTAAAAATTTATGTCCCTGCAGATAAGAATCAATGACGATCTGAAAGAGGCGATGAAAGCAAAAAAAGAACCTCATCTTTCCACGCTTCGCCTTCTCAAATCCGATATTCAATACGAATTAACCAAAACCGGAGCTAAAGAGCTCGCGGACGACCAAGTTGTTTCCGTTATCAAAAAGGCTTATGCAAAACGTCTAGATGCGATTCAAATGTATCAAAAGGCAGGAAGGAACGATCTTTTAGCTCAGGAAGAAGGTGAGGCTTCCGTTCTGAAAGAGTATCTTCCACCTGAACTTCCGGAATCGGAAATCGTCGCAACGATTGATCAAATTTTTGCGGAATTACAACCGACCGCAAAGGATATGGGAAAAGTTATGGGTCGAGTCATGGCCGCATTCAAAGGAAAAAGCATCGACGGTACTAAAGTTTCGGCAATTGTGAAATCCAGGCTTTCCTGAATTTTAAGTGAGACCCCTTTGTCTAACAAAAAGGATTTCATCGATCGAATTCACCGGGAAGTCCCCATCGAATCCTATATTTCCCGTTTTGTTCCGCTCAAAAAACGAGGAAAGAATTTTTTAGGACTTTGTCCGTTTCACCAGGAAAAATCCCCTTCCTTTAACGTTTCCGCGGAGAAACAATTCTATTACTGTTTTGGTTGTAAGGCTTCGGGCGACCTCATCCGATTTGTGATGGATTATGAGAGAGTGGATTTTTCCAGGTCACTGGAAATTCTTTCCGAATACTCCGGAATCCCTCTGCAAGAAAAAAACTCTAAGAACGCAGAAATCTCCGACTTTCTTTATAAGATCAATCAAAAGGTTTCCGAATATTACCAACATTTGTTGCATACTCCGATCGGAAAGAATGCTTTCGATTATTTAAAATCCAGAGAAATCGAAGATTCCGAAATCCGCATTTTCGGTCTCGGTTATGCGCCGGAAGGATTTGAAACACTTACGAAAGAAGTTTTAAAAACCAAAGATGAAATCGCCGGAGCAATTCAGTTGGGACTTCTTCGGGAAAAAGAAGCGGGTAACGGACGTCCGTATGATTTTTTTCGGGATCGAATCATGTTTCCGGTTTTGGATCTTTCTGGAAGAACGATCGCATTTTCCGGAAGAATTTTAGGTTCTGGAAAGGAAGCAAAATACATCAACAGTCCTGCTTCCGTAATCTTTGATAAGAGTCGTACTTTTTATAATTTTTTCAGAGCTAGGGAAGGGGTTCGTAAGACCGGCGAGGCTATGCTCGTCGAAGGATATTTGGATGTGATCGGGCTTGTAAGAAGAGATTATCAAAACGTAATCGCCTCTATGGGAACCGCTATTACGGAAAATCATATTCGAACTCTTAAAAAATTTGCAGAACGTGTTACCTTCGTTTTGGACGGGGACCTGGCAGGAAAGAAAGGCGCTCTCAGAGCGGCTGAAATCTGCCTTAAGGAGGGAATGGAATGTTCCATCGTTCTACTTCCCGAAGGAAAAGATCCATTCGACTTGGCAAAATCCTTGAGCAGATCTCAACTGAACAAACTTTTGTCGGAACAAATTCAAGGTTCTGAATTTGTAGTAGGAGAATTGCTGGAAAGCGCGGATTCAAGAACTTTGCCTGAAAGAAAGCGAAAAGCTCTTCAAAATCTTTATTCTTTTACCCAAACTTTAAATCGGGAAACGGATAAGCAGTTCTTTCTGGGGCTTGGTGCTAACAAACTCGGAATTAGTATGGATGCGGTTCTTCGGGATTTTAAAGGCGGAACGGCAAAGAATGGGCCTGCAAATGCCGATACTAGTTCTAACGTAAAGGAAGTTCAAGAGATTTCAGCTCCTGCGCTTGACTGTGAGAGAAAAATTATCTCTATGCTGGTCAAACATACGGGACTTTTTTCGTACGCGGAGGAAATCTCTTCGATGGAATTCATGGATATAACGAGTTCCTATCTTTGGGATTATTTGTATACAGTCTATACGGGAGAAGGTGAGATTTCTCCCGTACAGATTTTATCCTCGGAACTTCCCGAGGATCTGAAACAAATCCTTGCTCCGTATCTTTTGGAAGAATACGAAAAAGGAGATCCGGAAGAATTACATAAGGTTTTTAGAATTCTTCTTTTACAACAGAAGAAGTTTCGAATTGAGGAAAAAATTCGGGAACTTGATCAAAAAAGAGAACGTTTTTTTACACCCGAAATTTTTACGGAACTGAGTTTCTATCGTAAAGAAAAAGAAAAGATTCTGGAGCATATCCGGAATCAATCGGCTACCACATAATTTAGAGGGAATGGAATGGAAAATCTGCAAAGCATGCCTGAGGTTCAGAAGATTATATCTCTTGGAAAGGCAAATGGAGAAGTTTCTTATGATGATATCAACGAGATACTTCCCGACAAAATTCTGAACTCAGAAAAGATAGACGATTTTTTTACCCTATTGCACGAAATGGGAATCGAAATCGTGGAAGAATATACCAGAAATACTCTGGAACCCGCTTCCACCCTTGTTCCTAAAGATGATTCCAAACCAGTAAGAAAGAAAAAAGAGTCCTCCGCTTCTACGAGCGGTTCCGAAGATCCGATCAAACTGTATTTGAGAGAAATCGGTAAAGTGAGTTTAATTTCGGGTGAGACCGAGGTCTTTCTTGCGAAAAGAATCGAAAAGGGTGAGAAAATCATCGAAGAGACGATTCTTAGTTCTTCCATTCTCAGAGCGAATTATATAAAGCTTTTACCAAAAATTCGAAGCAAAAAGATTAAGGTCTACGATCTGATTCGCGTCGATAAAATGTACGCTTTAAATGCGGAGGAAGCTCATAAACTCGAAGAGTTATTTTTCAAAAATATTCTAGTGATCCAAGAACAGGAAAAGGTTCTTCAGGAAGCCGTTTCCAAAATTCGAAAGTATTCTGAAACTTCCAAAAAATACAAAGAGTTTAAAGAGAAAATAGACGCTTCCACGGAAATCATTCATAATGCGATCCAAGAACTCGGAGTTTCCCAAAAAGAAATTCAAAAAATTTCCCAAAAGATCAAATCCATGGTTTTTAGAATCAAGGAAATCGATCGCCACTTTTTGAAAATCAAGGCTCAATACGGCCAAGACGTTCGGGATATCAAAGCATTTAACAGATTTATCGAAAAGAACGAGAAGTTAGACGACATCGAAGTCAAGATGGGAGTCAATATCGACGAAGTTCGAGAGGTCATCAAAGACATTCGAAACAACGAAAGAAAACTTCGTCGTATGGAACAGGAAGCGGGCTCCACGGTTCAAGAAATCAAGGATTGGGGCGAAAAGATCATCAAGGGCGAAAGGGAAATCTCCCAGGCTAAAAAGGAACTCGTCAAGGCAAATTTGCGGCTCGTGGTTTCCATTGCGAAACGTTATGCGAATCGCGGAATGCACTTCTTCGATCTGATTCAGGAAGGAAACATAGGCCTTATTAAAGCTGTAGATAAGTTCGAGTATAAGAAAGGTTATAAATTTTCCACGTACGCGACTTGGTGGATCCGTCAAGCGATCACAAGGGCTATTTCCGATCAGGCTAGAACGATTCGCGTTCCGGTTCATATGATCGAACAAGTCAATAAGGTGATTCGTGAAACCAGGTTATTCATCCAAGAATTCGGACGCGACCCAAACAATGAGGAAATTGCGGAAAGACTCGGTTGGCCGGTTCAAAAAGTCAAAATGGTCAAAAATGTTGCCAGGGAACCCATTTCTCTCGAAATTCCTGTGGGCTCGGAAGAAGATTCCGAACTCGGAGATTTTATCCCGGATACGGAAGTCGAAACTCCTGTGAATGCCGCTGCGTCTAGTATCCTCGCGGAACAGATCCGTCAGGTGCTTCATACTTTGCCTGCGCGCGAACAAAAAGTAATTCGAATGCGTTTCGGTTTGGACGACGGTTATCCGCAAACTTTGGAAGAAGTCGGTTATCAATTTAAGGTAACTAGGGAAAGAATTCGTCAGATCGAAGCAAAAGCGCTTCGAAGACTCAGACATCCGTCTCGTTCTAAAAAGTTGAAGGACTATATCGACGGTTGAGTTTTGTTGTCCTTTCGAAAAAGGTGAATTTGTGGGAGTTCCTACATGCGGAGCGATTCATAGAGAGCGACGCAAACAAAAGGCAGTGAAACGTCGTCGTTGTTTTTCAGCGTAGCTGAAATAAGCAATTCATAGAGAGCCAAATTTGTTGGAGTTCCTACAAAAAAGGGAAACGCTGCGAAGGGGTTCGTACATTAGAGAATTGTTGCATTCAAATCTCTCAGCAAGAGTTATAATTTTCTGATATACAAGAAGGTAAATTTAGCAATGATTCAATATCAAATCGGATGGCTTTATCTAGAGGAATTATCGGATTCGAGAGAACATCTGAACGCTGAGAAAGAGATCCATAATGTTTTTTCACTTTGCTTTCCTGATATTCCGAAAGGAAAGGGACATTGTGCTTTTTTCAAGATGAATATTATTTCCGAAGAAGGCGCAAATCGACTCGACATTCCCTTAGAAGGGAAACGCGGCTATTTGGTAATAAGCGATGCTATTTCACAAAATGATTTTAAAAAAATCGTCGAAACACGCGTAACGGAAGCTTTTGACAAAGGCAATCGATCCGAGGCGTTGCAAGAACTCAATCAATTTTTTATCCATACCGATCTCGATTTTCGCGATGAGTTTCGAAAGGACTTAATCCCTGTCGAAGAGTTGCGTATCCTAATCGATTCCGCATTCGAAACTGTTGTTCGAGGAAACGGTACCACACTTCACGAGGCAGTGGCAAAAGACGATTATTTGAGCGAGGAGGAGGTCCTTGCCGCTCGAAAAGAGGACACGGAACTTCACTGGCGCGATTGCCGTCGGAGCATCTTGCAAATCATCCGGAATTCTTGACTTATCTCGATTTCGAAGGGCTTCGTTATTATTTACCTGCAGTCATGATCTTTGCGTTGAATTTCAATCATCGCAAAGATTGGACATCCGAGCGCGCTTATTGGATTCTTTTACCGAATATAGCTCCTCGCAATGCCGGCAAAGGTTACGGTGAAAGGTTCGATGTTGCCGCCTTCGCAAATAATCTCAACTTGACACAAGCACAAATCATTTCCTGTTATCGATTCGCTTGTTATATGGCTATCGAAGCAGAGGAGGGTGTAGATGAAGATCAATATCCAGCAATGTGTAAGTGGCGGACCTTAGCCGGTTCGGACTGAACCGAAGAACAAGAACGGCATGAGCTTGTTCCAAAACCATCCGATTATCAGAATCTCATGAATCGTTGTGATTACTTTGAGTTTTGGGACGACTCTAAATTTCCAGCCAACACTTTTGACTCAAGCATACGACTTTTTTAAACTTTCGATCAACTCGATCGCCGCAGATTCTTCCGCTTTTTTCGTTTTGTCTTTCCACTTGAGCTGCTTTGCCAAAATCGCGGAAACGGGACCGACCATCTTTTTGGCAAGTTCCAAATCCACGAAAAGAATTCTAAATCTTCTCGCGAGAATATCTGTGACGCCTAACGCAAATTCTTCCTTTGCGGCGAATAAAACCTCCTCTTCAAAGTAAGGGATACCTTTGCCTAAAAGTTTCGGTTTTTTACCTAAGATCTCAAAAACTTCCGTCCCGTAATAGTTCTGCAACCGTTTGGCGAATTGTATATCAATCTGATACGATTTTTCAATTTCTTGATAGAGAGATTCCGAATAACCCTCGGCTCCGGGATACAAATAAGATTTCGTTGAACATTCTTTCCTGGTTTCTAAATTGCCGACTTGGATTAGTTTATCTACTAGATCTTCGGCCATCTTTCTGTAAGTAGACCATTTTCCCCCGCCCATAGTGACAAGCCCCGAATCGGAAACGAGAATAACTTCCTCTCTCGAAATATTTTTCGTGTCCTGATTTCCTTCCGGAGAAATCAAAGGACGAATCCCCACAAACACGGAAAGAATATCTTTTTCGGCGACTGGATTTTCCAGATATTCGTTTCCGGTATCGAGTAGGAATTGAACCTCGTTTCCGATCGGAAGAGGTTCGTCTCCCGGATTTTCAATCGGAGTATCCGTTGTTCCTAAAATCACGTGATCTTCCCAAGGAATGATAAAGACGACTCTTCCGTCCTTTGTTTTTGGAATGATTATCGCCGATTGACAGGGAATCTTTTTTTTAGAAAAGACAAGATGGATTCCCTGGCTCGGAGAAAGAACGTTAAATGCTCTTGGATCATCGAGCTTACGAACGCGATCCACCCAAATTCCCGTCGTATTAGCAATTACCTTTGCATAGACTGGAAAATTCTTTCCGGTCTCCAAGTCTTTGAGATTGGCGCCGATGAGCTTTCCATTCTCCTTGATGAAGGAAACGAGTTCGACTCGATTGGCGACAATGGCTCCTTCTTTTTTAGCGGATCTTGCAAGAAGAACGTTCAAACGGGCGTCGTTGAATTGAGCGTCGTAGTACGTGATTCCTCCGAAGAGACCTTCTTTTTTGATCGCTGCAAATTCAGAAACGGCTTCGGATTTGGAAACGGCTTTATGAGAGGGGAGTTTTCCCTTAGAAGCGAGTATATCATAGAGAGTGAGCCCGATTCCGTAATAAGGCCTTTCGTAAAAACGGTACGCAGGAAGCAAAAATTTAAGAGGCTTCACCAGGTGAGGTGCGTTTTCCAAAAGTCTTTGCCTTTCTGTCAGAGCTTCGTGGATCAATTTGAAATGGAACTGAGCCAGATAACGAACTCCTCCATGAATTAGTTTTGTAGAACGGGAAGAAGTTCCCGAGGCAAAATCTTTCTTTTCTATAAGGGCTGTTTTATAGCCTCTTTTCGCGGCGTCGAAAGCGGCTCCGGTTCCGGTGGATCCGCCTCCGATTATGAGAATATCCAGGGATTCTTTTTGTAATTTCAAAATTTGTTCGGTTCGGTTTTGTTTTTCCATTTTGAAAACTCTTCCTGCTTTACAGGTTTCTTTCTCCCTACAAATTTGCATTAAGTTTCACAATCCAATCCGGATTTTTCTTTCATGGACATTCAAAAGCAAATAGAAATCATCCGTCGTGGTACCGTTGATCTAATCAGCGAAGACGAATTAAAATCCAAGCTTCAAAAAAAGAAAGCACTTAAAATCAAGGCGGGCTTTGATCCTACGGCCCCGGATCTTCATCTCGGACATTTCGTCCAACTTAAAAAACTAAAACATTTCCAAGACTTAGGTCATGAAGTTTTTTTTCTACTGGGGGATTTTACGGCGATGATCGGAGATCCTACCGGGAAATCCGAAACCAGAAAGAGACTTTCGAAAGAAGAAGTTTTGGAAAACTCCAAGACTTATCAAAGCCAAGTCTTTAAGGTCTTAGATCCCGTTAAAACAAGAATCGTCTACAATTCAAGTTGGTGTTCCGAAATGAATTTCGAGGACGTTTTGGTTCTCAGTTCCAAATACAACGTCGCAAGAATGCTCGAAAGGGACGATTTCAGCAAACGCTACAAAGCCGGTCAGCCGATTTCCATGATCGAATTTTTGTACCCGCTCATACAGGGTTACGATTCCGTAGCGATGGAATGTGACGTGGAACTCGGAGGGACAGATCAGAAATTTAATCTTCTCGTGGGAAGAGACCTACAGAGAGAATACGGAAAGGAAGCTCAGTGTGTTCTGACTCTTCCGTTACTTGTGGGACTTGACGGAAATAAAAAGATGTCCAAATCCCTCGGTAACTACGTGGGAATCGCCGAGGTTCCGATCGACATGTTCGGAAAACTCATGTCGATCAGTGATGATCTGATGTGGAATTATTTCGAACTCTTGACCGATCTTCCGTTGTCTGAAATTGAAGCTCGCAAGAACGGAATGAAAAGCAAAGAACTTCATCCGAAAGAAGTGAAGATAGAACTTGCAAAATTCATTATGGATCAACTCTCTTCTTCTTCCGAAAACGAAGAAGCAATCGAAGAATGGAAAAAAATTCATAATCCAAAGTCGAGAGCCGTTCCGGACGATATCAGAGAAGTGCAACTTGGAGAAGAATTCTTTTCGGAAACTCCGGAACCCTTGCTTGTCTGGGTCTTAAGTAAACTTTCTTTCGTTCCTTCTGTTTCCGAAGGAAGGAGACTCATCAAAGCCGGAGGGTTGTACCTCTTCGAAGATAAAATCACCGACGAAAAATTTGCGATACAGAAAGGTAAGGAATATTTAGTGAGACAAGGCAAAAAGGGAAAATTTTTAAAAATTCTTTCCTAAAAATGATTTGAAGCTTTTGAAATTTTTTATTTCAATCAAATCCTCATGTTAAGCGAAGAAGAATCGTCGGAACTTTCCAAGACAATTTCTGAAATCAAAAAAAGTGGGATCCAATCCGAAGTGATCGAACGAAGATTTAGGACTCTTCGTATCCTTTTTTCCGTCGGCTTTTTTACGTTCTTAAGTGTGGCCTCCGTTCTTACGTTAGCGCATAGAATTTTTAAATTGGAAGCGACTGTAGAAAAACAAACGGTTCATATCACCAATCTCGAAGAGAGTTTAACCTCGCTTCGTCTCGAGGAACAACAACAGGAAGAAGAGCTTCTCAAGTTCAAATCGGATCTTTATGACGCGGTTCCCGACGGAGATTTATCCGACCAGGTTTCTGAAAATAAGATAAGCTTGGAAGTTCTTGCAGGTTCCGACGTAGGTAAAAACATCAATCGGGGAGATGTTCGTTTCAAAGAAATCGCTTTAACTTTCGATTTGGGTACCGGGGAGGATCTCAAATTGATTTACGAATATCTTTCACGGTTTCCCATCAAAATCACGTTGTTTGTTTCAAACGAAAACCCGGCGCTTAAAAACGGGTCGTTTTTCAGTAACACGAATCTACGCTACTTGAGAAAACTTTCCGAACTCGGAGACCGAGTCGTTTTTGGAAACCATACTTGGAGTCATTATAATATTCCAAGAAGTTTATACGAAACTTCTTTACGTAAAAGAATTTTGCTTAGTTACGTTTCTGATGAAATTCCGGACGCCAATTTTCTCCAACAAGAAATGAAAATGGTGGAAGAAAAATTCGAATCTATTACCGGTAAACAATTGACTAAATACTATCGTCTTCCTTACGGAGGTTTTGACCCCCTGGTGATTCAAACCTTCGGAAAACTCGGCTATACGCATCATATTTTTTGGAGCAATAATTCGATCGGTTCTTTGGATATTCCTGATTTCGTATATAAGAAATTTATTTATAGAAAAGATCCCAGAACGGGCAAAACGAGGATTATGCCGAATCCGAATTATAAGACGAGAGCCGAAGCGCTTGATTTTCTTTATCGTTGGGAAGAGGCGGATAAGGATGGTATGAACGGAGCCATCATTTTGATGCATTTAGGTTCCCCAAGGCAATCGGAAAAGCTCATCTATATTCTTCCAGATTTCATCCAGGAAATGCTTTCCAAGGGCTATAGTTTTGTGACGGTTCCTGAAATTATCAACGATCACCAGGATTGATTTCCTTTGAAAGAATTACAATCATAGGCGCTTCTTTTTCCAAAAACTTATATAAATTATAATATACTAATATATATAATCAAATTGAACGTATCAAGACTTTGTTCCCAAGTCTTAGGCTAATTCTCGCGAGGATTTGACAATAATAAAGTCTATTAGAAAGTTTATAAGCGCTCCAAAGAACGGTTCTGTTTGAATTTTTGCATATTTTAACGTGAGTTCGACGGTTGAAAGTTTGGGCGAATCGCTCAGGAGTTTCATAGATAAAATTGCTCGCGACCGCGCTTAACTCAATGTTGCTGCCTATGGTCGCAACATAATGCTCCAATTCCTTCGGAATTTCCGCTACAATCGCTTTCGCATTTTGTTACACCGAACTCACGTTATTTTAATATAATTTATTTCGAAAATATCTTAAAATGGTCGGAACTCGGTATTCTAAACGGAAATAAAGTGTTTTTAGAAATTTCTATTTTTTCTTAAATTTTAGAGCAGATTCTAAAGAGTGGCGTTTAAGAACGAGCAGCTTTGTTGCTACTCGAACGTAAGAATAGAATACTATGACAAACTTATTTCGAAAATTAGAATATTGGAATATTCCTTTAAAAAGTTGGGATTTCCCGATTTGACTTAATTTTTGAGAACTGCTGTACTTTTACAAAACCGCCCGCTTATTTTCGAGTATCATTTTCACATGTCCGAGTAGTAAAGTTCTCGGAGAAGAGATTTTCTAAATTTGTTCGTAAAACAGCTCAGTTTCTTCGTATTTTTTAAAGAAATTCAATTAGAAGGAACATCTCAAAACACTTGGGAAGCTTTTAGAAAAACAGAGATAACGAAAAAAACAGGATGAAATCCACAATTTAAATATTCAAAAAATAAAATATATTTTGAATCAGGATTTTTAAAATTAAGAGATCTTATTAAATCCAAAAATACCATTTATTGGAAGTTTCATTGAAATTACTCATCCCTATACAATAAAATACCGTTAATTTGAGCATAAATCCCACCTTTAGATGCAGAATTTTAGACACTCTATTACGTAGAGATGAGTAACACGCAATAATTTCGTATTTTTATCATTGATAAGATCCCTTAAAAATTAAATTATAATTAACGTGAGTTCGGCGTAAGAAAAATTGGGCGAATAAGAAACTAAAGTCCAACGACTCCCTGGATGCCTCTCTATGGATCGGCTAAACTCAGCGAATGCCTCTCTATGGATCGGCTAAACTCAGCGAATGCCTCTCTATGGATCGGCTAAACTCAGCGAATGCCTCTCTATGGATCGGCTAAACTCAGCGAATGCCTCTCTATGGATCGGCTAAACTCAGCGAATGCCTCTCTATGGATCGGCTAAACTCAGCGAATGCCTCTCTATGGATCGGCTAAACTCAGCGAATGCCTCTCTATGGATCGGCTAAACTCAGCGAATGCCTCTCTATGGATCGGCTAAACTCAGCGAATGCCTCTCTATGGATCGGCATTCAGGTCCGAAACATAGGATCGACTTCGCATTTGTTATATCGAGCTCACGTTAATTAGACCTCATCTCGAAAATATTTTTATCGTGAGATCTTGTTTTAAGACAAGATCATTTGAGAGAAGTCTTCAATTTTCCCAGCACTTTCCCGGAGCGAAACATTTGTAATGAGTCGCATGTCCGTATCTACCAAGTTTGTTGCAAAGATCCTTTCCATTTTTGACATCCGCAAAGCCATCGTAGGAGCGCCATATAGGAACAAAATAATCTCTTTCTCCGTCGTAAGAATATACGTTTGGTACCGGCTCATTGATACCCATAAAACCTTCGTAATTACAAGCCACAACCTTATTCGGAACCACGCAAGGACCATCGATGATATCGTAAGCCATATCATACCCGTATATCGCCTTCATTCTATCTACAAAAGTTTGTCCCGATTGGTTCCAAAGCGCTTTTTTATCCAAAAAGGCGGCGGTCCATTCATGACAGGAAAGAATTTCCCCGCTTGACTTTTTAAATCTGGTGCTAAATGCAATCTTAAGTCCCAAACTTTCCCCTTCGCTTTCCGAATTTTTTTTCAAAAGCAAAATTCCAAGAATCTCGTTCATATCCACTTTTTCTTCGTTTTTGCAAAAGGGTAATAGGGTGAAAATTACCAAAGCAACCAGCCCCATTTTTATTATTTTTATCATTTTTTTCTCCATATCTTTAAAATTTGATTCTTATATTTTGTAATTTATAATGAATCCGAAAGTTCGTGGGGCTCCGGGAACGGCTTGGAAGGTTCCGTCTATATAGGAAGTAAAGTAATATTCGTTATTCAAGTTATTGCAATATAGGTAAGCAGATAAGCGTTCCTCTTCGTATCCGATTTTCAAATTCGTCACAGTATAAGGGGCGCTGTAGATCGTATTATCTGCAGCAAAGTACATTTTCCCTACGACCTGAAATTCACACCTGAAAAATAAGCCGAGTAGGGAACGATATTGCAGATAACTTACGACATCGTATTGTGGTATAAAATGTACATGCTTTCCGTCAAAGTTTGTATCTAGAACTCGATCATAAAATTTATTGAATCTTCCTTCTGTATAACCGGCGGAAAAACCGAGTCTTAAGTATTTCCACGGTTTCATATAGGATTCGATTTCGGCACCTCGAATTGTAACTTTTTCCGCATTCAAATTTACAGCTTCGGCGATGGAAATGGCTCTGATTACATGAAAATCGGTCGCCTCCGTGTAAAAATAGGTGAGATTGATTCCGAGAGAGTCTTTGAAATGTTTCGATTTGATTCCTACTTCGATAGTGTCATTGATTTCTGGCTTAAAAGCCGCTAAGGATGCTTGATTCACCACTGTACTATATCCGGCGTTTTTATAACCGCGATTTATACCTGTAAAAATCATTAATGATTCGATAGGTTTATAATCGAAAATGAATCTAGAAACATTGTAACGATAGGAATTGTTTCGAACATAGTGGGGAGACAGAAGCCTCACGTCTCCATAAGGATTATCTAATAGAGTTCCCTTTGCATCTCGGCTATGGCCTATACCGATTCTTTGGGTTTCGATTCTGGCTCCTAATGTAATCGTGAATTTTTCAAAAAACGTGTAGCTATTGTGGGTGAAAAAGCTAAAGGATTTATCTTCAATTTTTGAATGGTGTGTTTCTCTTGCGGGAGCATTTAACCCTTTAAGAACGCTATACGTGTATGTTTGTGTTAAATGCTCTTGAGTAAATTCCTTGTCGGATATTTTATGATACAACAGTGTTCCGATCTTAAATTGGAAAGGTTCTCTTTGGTTTTTGGATTCGAGGCTTGCCTCATGAGTCCTTGTAGTGGAATGTTCGATATATTCGGATTTAGAGAATGCACTTATAGTAAAGTCCCCGTCCACAATTAGAGGGTCGATTTCCATTTTTCTAATGCTAGATGTTGTTTTAAAAACGGCTTTAGGCAATTTATAGATGGTATTACTGGAATATGTTTTTCCAGTTGTGTTTGAGACTCCTTCGTAATCCCAATATACTTTTCGAACCGATTTTGTACGATTGAGATAAGTTCGAAAATTTTTTTCGCAGCTCTCGGGACTTACAGCGCATCCTTTTATTAAACTTTTTTTTCTTTCTGATTTAGAGGCAAGATAATTGACTATATTCAAAGAACCGTCGTCAAAACTTTCGGCGTTTGCCTGCAGATCGATTTCAAGATTTTTTGTAGGCGTCCAATACAGTCTGAATCTTCCGGATTTCCCCCTCCTTCTATCGGGATGAGTTTTACGAATTTCGATAGGTATGTCTGAAGTGAGATTATTAGGATAATTGAATCCCATTATATTGTTTAAGTACCCGCTCCTTTGGGTCGATTTTCCAGAAACACCTATGTAAAGTTTGTTTTTGATCAGGGGTGTATTGTAAAAAAAAGAATATTCCTTCTTTTTATAGTTCCCCAAATCGACCGTAACTCTTCCTTGAGGCATGTTATTCGGTTTTTTAGTGTTAATTTCAATTACGCCGCCTTGAAAATTTTTTCCAAAGACAGTGGCTTGGGAACCTCTATATACTTCTATGCTTTCCAAAGCAAATAGTTCTGTATTTAATGCGACATTATCTGCAAGAGGAACCCCATCCACAATCATTCCGACGGAGGGGTCACTGAATAACGTGCTTCTCATTCCTCGAATATTATAATATGTGAAATTACGGGCACCGGAATCTATAATTGCAAAGTTTGGAACCTGCTTGTCTATATCGTTTGCTCTGGATATGCCGGTATCTAAAATATCCTGTTCATTCAATCTGGAAATGCTACTTGGGGTTTTGAATATTTCATAGTCTCTTCGATCTTTTTTACCTTGAACGGTAATTTCGCTTTTTTTGTTTGAAGTTTCCCTGTTTGTTTCGGTAGGTATGGAACGTGAAGACCCTTGTGCATAGAGAATCGATGTTGCCATTAAGAATAAAATTCTAATAAAGAATTTGCAGAGGTGGGAGAAGGTTTCGAAATTTGTGAAGCATGTATGGGAAATTCTACTTTGAATTTTATGCTTCAGCGATTCTCGATTTGAAAAAAGAAATTCAACTATATTACTTATGAAACAAGGCGAAATAAAGGGCTCATATCTCATAGAGCATATTAGAATTAGGGTTTGTATTTTGTAAAGGTGTAATTGATTTCAGGACTCAGAATCAATTATGAAAAAAATTAGTCGGAATGAAACGCTTTCAAGAGGAGAGAATTGAAATGATGAAATTGTTGTTTAAATAACATTCTATTGTTCGCATTAATTGTTTTTTTATATGCGTTTCAAAAATCACACCAGATATTTCATTTTACAATTTGATTATCTTTGGTGGCGAAAATTAAAGCTCTTATTTGTATTTTAACGTGAGTTCGGGTTAATGAAAAAGCCAAAGTTGGAAATTGTTTTTGGATCTTAAATTCAAAAAAGGTTTTTTTGGAAAAAAGGAAAATACAACTAAACCGCTTAGTAAGTTAACATAAGTTCGGCAATTCATTTTTCTGTTGGAATTTGAATTTTGTAAATCTATTTTTAAAATGTGGAAATTACAAGAAATCGCGATTTTACGAACAAATTCTAAAAGTAGGAACTCCTACTTTTAGAAAATCCTTTCCCTTTACGCCGAACTTGCGTTAAATTAATAATTCCGAAAATTATCTCTTGAAATTTTGAACAGATGGGATATTTATTTTCTCTTCATAAGTGAGGAATTTCCGTGATTCAAAAATGGTTTCAAACAGTGTTTTTTGGGAGTTTAATTTTAGCGGGAATTTTAATTCCAGGAAAAATATTTTCTCAGGCAAACGATGCTGCCGCTGCAATTCAAGAAGCTTGTAATCGTCTAGTAAACGAGGGAATATACAAAAGTTGTAAAGCGGCTCCGGGATTTTCAGCTCATCAAGGATATTACACTCAATCTGCCCAAATCAAGTGTGAGTGCATTAATAAAAAAGACAATAATAAGACTATCGTTACAATTACTCTCGGTCAGTATTATTAAACATTTTTAAATTTTGGTGAATGGTTATACGTTTTAATTCCATTTCGCTTAAAACCCTTTTAAATTTCTTATTCGGAACTATAAAAGTACCAAAATTCGGTCTTTAAATGGGAGGTTTGTCTCAAAATTCATGGTACTGAGTACCGGTATAGATTCCTATCGGGATCAATTCTATACGATTACTGTAGGCAATTCCTTCTAAGCAGCCTTCTTTTTCACGAATTTCTTTTAAAACATTAGCTGATTCATATATAAACCATGTAATTGTAAAATATTTTGTACATTAGAGTTATTGAAAAATTCAATGATGAAGTTTAACAAAACCGTTTCAATGGTCTATTTCAATGAAACGGAAGCAAGTGGAGAATTAATTTTTCAAAAACTCTATTGATAAATTGTAAAATTTCAATTCTGTAATTAGAAAAATTTTCTATTTAACGTGAGTTCGGCGTAAGGGAGAAAGTAGAAGTTGTAAATTGTATTTGGATTTCAAATTCAAAGAAGGTTTTTTTGGAAAAAAGGAATATGCAATTAACCCACTTACTCATCTCTACGTAATAGAGTGTCTAAAATTCTGTGTCTAAACGCGGGATTTATACTCAAATTAACGGTACTCTATTTTATAGGGATTAGTAATAGATTAACGTGAGTTCCTGGAGAAAATAAGAAAGAATTTTCTAAAAGTAGAAATTCCTACAATTTCAGAATTTGTTTGTAAGATCGTGATTTGTGGTGATTCCTGCATTTTAAGAATAGATTTACAAAGTTCAAATTCCGATTCTTTTCAGAAAAATGAATCATGGATTTCTTACGCCAAACTCAGGTTATTTATGAATCAACCGCATTTGGGAATAAGCCTTCCGAGTATTCAAGACTCATGGTATGAAGAATTGCTACCACTCGAACGTAAGGAATAGTTATTTTCGAGTATCATTTTCACACGTCCGAGTAGTAAAAGCTTAGATTATATATATCTTATGGAAACTTCATATCAAATCATTTTTGATTTGATGACGGTCAGAACACGATGATTTCGTGCGGAAATTTGATCCTTAGAATCTTAACCTTATATATCTTAAAAATAAGTAGATTATAATTTAAGCACGTTATAATCCCAAGATCAATGAGAATTCTATTTTCATTGGGAAGTTAAAAGAATGATAAAAGGTGAAAAATTATGCAAAAAATTTTAATGATTCTAATCGTTTCCTTTTTATTAGGGACTTTAAAAAATCTGTATGCAAATCGGGAAAGACCTCTTCCTGATCCGGTCAATATTGTTGAGGGAGCGCACGAAAATCAGGTCGCTACGCCTCCTGCGGAGGTTTTTTATCTGGCTACTGCTTTAACTCCTGAGCAAGTAAGCGCTTCGGATGGATTTTGGTCGGCTGGAGCATCTATCGATTCTACAAATATAGACTTTTCATTGTTAAACCACGTTACTCCCCGAGTTAATAGCGAAAGATCAGGTTATATTAGCTTGTTCAGGAATTTTATACACGCACTTATTTCTGCACAATCGAATATTTCTGGAGATTATTACATTTATCAGATTGCCGGAGGATTTAATATTGTGGATGTACAAGGTTCTCTCGGTCCTTATACTCCTTCTAATTCGACAGCAGAGTCTGTTGCGTTGAATCGAATTTATTGGAATCAAGTTTATGGGTGGACTCGCTTTTCGAGTAATTTTAATTTTAGTTTAGATGACCCCGGTTTATTCGAACATAATCCTATATTCGATCGAGAGACGTTTGCGAATGCCACTTCTTCGCCCGGACTTCCGGAGTTAGCTGGATTTCCTCAAGGCGATCCTAGATGGGGGAATGAATTTTTTGTACATGTCGCAGGGTGTGATGCGCCTTTGCGTAGACTTAATAATGGAAGATGTTATTTGAAGCAGGCATTTTTAAATACCGCTCAAAAAATTTCCAATGTAAGTCGAAAGAAAAGTAAAATACCGATTCTTCCACCTTTTAAAACTCTCATCTCTCAAGCTGCGTCTAGTAATGGAACTTTTGTGAGTTTATCGGACTATGTGGGCGGTCTATGCTATGTTACATCGAAAAGTAAAATGGAATGTAGGCCTATACTGAACAATGGAAAACTTGGTTTCGTCGCAGAAACTACAATGAGCGATACTGGTTATGAGGATTCGTATATGTTTGCGGATATTAATAACGATCGGAAAGACGATTTTTGTCGTTTAGTGGTCGGGACAGATAAATATCCTTTATTAAAGTGTAATCTAGGCAATGGGGAAGGAAATTTTCCCACTGAAGTTAATTTTGGATCCGTGGATGGCGGCTGGTCATCCGGTGGAGCGGCTAACAAGCGTATGATTGTTAAAGGAATTTCCGGAAGGTCTTTTTTTTGCCGGATTATAGATGGATATGAGATAGCTTGTACGGAGTTGGTTCAAAAGCGCAACGGAAGTGAGGTTATTTTTACTTTAGGACAATCCGGAATAACAAAAGGGAAACATTATTATTTTAATTTAGCGAAACAATTTAGTATCTTTACGGATTCTAATCAGGATGGTGTTCCAGATTGGTGCCGTATTACGAATCAGAGATATGATAAATTTGATTTGAATTGCTGGTGGTCTTTGGGTAATCAGCAATTTTCTAATCATGTACAAATAACAGATCTGATGGGGAATAGCAACAGCGACGTAATCGCTAGTATAAGAATTATGAATCCTTTGATACAAGATTTTTGTTACCTTCCTAAGAATCAGCTCAAGAGTTCCGTTCGGTGTTACAATTTTCCAAGTCAGAAACAATACGAATCATCGACTGGATTTAATTATGTGACCCGACTCATGGAGGCTAAGGGCCTGATGAGAAAGGATGGTTATTCTCTTTGTGCTACTGAAGTCAGAAATCCAGGAAAAACGATGAGGCTTTCCTGCGTTTCAAAAGGTTCTGCTAAATCCAATCTTGGATTTACTCCCGTTTTTTCGACGGTGGACTTTGAAGATTATCACAATATTTTGAATGAAAAGCAGACAAAAATCGTTTATTCCAACGGAAGAAGTTTGTTTTGTACGATCGGAGCGAATGATGTAAAATGTATTCCACTCAATCAGGATGGTCCGACTTGCCAACGTGTGGTACAAGCTCATACAAGATCTGTGAAAACCCTTAAAAGTGGTCTTACAGGATTGGAGAATTTTCAAGGAAAAAATGAATGTTTGGCGTTAAATAATAAAGACAGATGTTTTAATAAAAATGGAATTTGTTACAAGTGGGGTTATTAGTAGTTCCTAATGTTATTATGCTAGAACCTACTTAGAAATTCATTCTTACAGATTACGTTTGTGCAAGAACTAGATCAGAGTAAGTAGCTTTTATTCATCTCTGCATAATAGAGTGTCCAAAATCCTGCGTCTAAACTTTGTGCTCAAATTAATGGTATTCTATTTTCCAAAGGGATGGTATGAATAATTCTTTTTTTGGATTTTAACTTTTCGATCGAATTTCCGATAGGTTCAGCCGAACGAACGATCTGTGTTTAGGGAGTTGATCGTTTCTTTGAGTTCTATAATATGTAAGAACGAATAGAAAGAAATCAATTCCTTCTTTGTAATTTTCAAAACTTTTTCTTTCTAAAACTTTAATATAAGGGGATTTTGGCTCTTCGTATTTTCGGGTCCCTTGGGATCCGATGTGGCGTTTTTTTATCGGAATCATAACGGGTAAAATGAAGTTGTTGTAAAGGTTCGGATACGAATATATTTATGGAAGGAAACCGATTTTTCTATGAGTTATCGAATTTTTGAAAATGTGAAAATTTAGGTCGGTGATAGAATCACGAATTATTGAACACTCTATTATATAATTCTGAGTGGAATAAGGATATTGCGGAGAATGTGAAATTGAATTTCGCTTAACTCACAATTATTTACATAAAATCAAAATCTTCATTTTACTTTTTTCTTTTGCGTTTGTACATAAGAAGCTGAAGTTGGATCTTATAAAAGCCTAACAAGAACTTGAATTTTGTATTCGCGTAATAGCCAATTCACAATTCTTTTTAAGGAAATCGGACAATTCAAGAATTTACAAACCTTATTTTTGGGCCCGAATTCTATCTCACCCAAGAAACAAGAAAGGATTCCAAATTTTCTTTCAAAATGCAAAGTTGATTTTCGAAGTAAGAAAGTAATTGCTTCCTCAAAACGTTACGATCTGTTTGATTCGAAAATGCGAAAGGTTCTTGAATCGAAAAAGGCTTTTGGACATCTTCCCTGATAGAATTCAAGTTAAAAAGAAGTTGTTCGAATTTTCGATCCTATCCACAATCAAAATATACTTCTGATTTGGAGAATCCAATTATGTAATTCCGCTCAGCTTTCAAAAAAAATATACCCTTCTTTTTAATTGTTTCTTTCACGAAAAAATGAGAAAAAGAGCCGGGCGCCTATACAAACTCAATAAATGATTTCCAAAATCCTCAAGAAATTATTAATAGAGTTGTTGAAAAATTCAATTGTGAGGATCAACAAAACTGCTTCTATTTCAGTGAAACAAAAACAAATGGAGAATTAATTTTTCAACAACTCTAATATTGAATTTTTCTCGTAACGGCGCTCGCAGCTTTTTTCGAGGAAATCAAACGATGGGGGAAAAGATGAGAGAAAATTTACTCTGTTTCCTTTTTCGGAAACGTTATTTTGGAATTTGGATTTTTCTTTGTATCTATTCTTTGCAAACGGATCCGACGTTTTCGCAGCAGAAAGAGAAAAATCAAGAAGGAGAAAAGAAAAAGTCTGTTTTTGAGTTCTGGATTAAACGTCAGACCTACCGATGGACTCCTTACGATTATACCTCCTTTTCGGAACATTCTCCCTTGGAAAGTTCGAACAAAACGGATTCTGTAAAACAAAATCAGAAGGTATTGGTTCCACTCGCATTTCGATACGATCGTCACGATAAAAAATACAGAATCGAACTTTCCGCGTATGAAATAGAGTTGGCGAATCCGAATGCGATCGTGACCAAGGCGGGAGGCGGAGGGATTGAGATTCAAAGACACTATTTTAATCCGATGATCCGGTCCGAGGCGGAATTCAATTATTATAAAATTCTAAACTTAAGCGAAAATTGGGATCTGTTCGCAGGTGTGGGAATTCGAAACATCAATAAATATAAATACGGGTATTTTTTACAGGAAGGCGCTTATCAGGAATATTTTTATACCTATGGTCCTCAGTTCGTCTTTAGGACGGACTATCGATTTATGGAGAATTTTTCTCTGAGTTTTGCGGCGGATCTTTTTTATACGGAAGGCAATCGTTTTTATAAACCGAAGACGGTCTCATTGGATTCCGTGACGATCTCGAACGGAACCGTGGGTGTAAGAGGAATTTACAGAGGTTATGAATTGGATCTTTCTTTGGGTTATAAAATTTTTGAAACGGTAAAACTCTACGTCGGTTACAATTATATCTATTCTTATTTCAGTTATCTTGGATTCAATCAAACTGATTTTGTATTGGGGAATTCTCAAGTATCTCCGATTCAAATGCATACAAATGATGTCCCTTTTATGACTCGTCCCATTCGTTCGGGAAATCATGATATTTTGCAGGGATTTTATTTTGGAGTTTCGGTGGGATTTTAGAATGAGAGGACGTTGTTCCGGCAATTATTTTCTTTTATTTATTCCGACAAATAATCTCGTTGAAAAATGACTTGATCCACCACGAGTAGAAATTAGAGAAAAATCAATTTTAACTTTTATGATTCAACCGAAGTTTAGATTCT